>NZ_JBIBHG010000007.1:0-384766 GCF_042956885.1 Streptomyces sp. NPDC008163
GGTGTGGAGCCTAGACACCTCCACCACACCGGAGGTCTTCGTCATGATCAAGACCTGATCCGAGTTAACAACGCTCGTGGTCAATACACCTAGGGGGCGTCCGGGTGGCGGGGCGCGGGCGGTGGGCGGATGCTGGAGGGGCGACGATCCACAGGACGAAGGGGTGCGAGGACGTTTTCACGTCTCCCGCACCCCTTCGTCCGCGCGCGGGCTACCGCCTGCCCGCCGGCGCCCCGCCCTCCGGCGCACGGACCGCCTCGCCCTCCGCCGCCTCCGGCGCCACCCGCAGCCGCCGCGGCCCGGCGAGCACGTACGCGACGAGGAACCCGAGCGCGACGACGGCCGCCCCGCCCACCGCGTCCAGCACCCAGTGGTTGGCGGTCGCGACGATCGCGGAGACCGTGAACAGCGGATGCAGCACCCCGAGCGCCTTCATCCACACCTTGGGGGCGAGCAGCACGATGATCACCCCGCACCACAGGGACCAGCCGAAGTGCAGCGAGGGCATCGCCGCGTACTGGTTGGTGACCGCCGTCAGCGCCCCGTAGTCGGGCTTGGTGAAGTCCTGGACCCCGTGGACCGTGTCGATGAAGCCGAGGCCGGGCATCAGGCGCGGCGGGGCCAGCGGATAGAGCCAGAAGCCGACGAGCGCGAGGATCGTGGCGAAGCCGAGGGTGGACCGGGCCCAGCGGTAGTCGGCGGGGCGGCGCACGTACAGCACGGCGAGGATCGCCAGCGGGACGAAGAAGTGGAACGTCGAGTAGTAGTAGTCGAAGAAGCCCCGCAGCGGGCCGACGCCCGCGGCCGCGTGGTTGATCCGGTGCTCGATGTCGATGTGCAGCCACTGTTCGAGCGAGTGGATCTGGTGCCCGTGCCGCTCGGCGGTGTCCCGCCCGGCCGTGGCGGCCAGCCTGACGTGTCCGTACGCGGAGTAGACGACGCGGATCAGGAGGAGTTCCAGGAGGAGGTTGGGCCGGCTGAGCACCCGCCGCCAGACCGGCAGCAGCGGCACCCGGCTCCAGCGGGCCGGGACCGGCTCCGCGTACGCGGTGGGTACGGGCTTCAGCCAGTACGGGGAGGTGCGCGGCAGGAACGGCGTCGCGCAGGCGGCTCCGAGCGCGGCGAGCAGCAGCACGTTGTCGCGTACCGGGAAGAGCGCCCCGACGTTCGGCAGCAGCATCGTGCCCGGCAGGGTCGTCACGAGGACCACGACGGCCGGCCACACCAGGCGGTCGGAGGCGCTGCGGCCCGCCCGTCCGACCACGGCGAGCAGCACCCACAGCAGCTGGTGCTGCCAGGCGGTCGGGGACACGGCGACGGCCACGCAGCCGGTCACGGCCACCGCGAGCAGCAGCTGCCCGTCGCGCGCGTACCGCACGGCGCGGCGCAGGCCGATGACGCAGACGGCGGCGGCCAGCGCCACGAACAGCGCGATCTCCGGCGGCCCGGCCAGGCCCAGGCGCAGCAGCGCGCCGTGCAGCGACTGGTTGGCGAGGCTGTCCGCCTGGTCGCCGAGGCCCGCCCCGGCGACGTGGTGCACCCAGTACGTCCACGAGTCGTGCGGCATCGCGGCCCACGCCAGGGCCGTGCAGGCGGCGAAGGCACCGGCCGCGGTGAGGGCTGAGCGGCGTCTTCCGGTGAGCCACAGCAGCAGCGCGAAGAGGAGCACGGTCGGCTGGAGGGCGGCGGCCGCGCCGATGAGCACCCCGGCCGTGCGCTCCCCCCGGACCGCGAACAGGCCGACGAGGACCAGGAGGACGGGCAGGATGCTGACCTGGCCGAGGTGGAGGGCGTTGCGCACCGGCAGCGAGAGCATCAGCAGGCTGATCGCGACGGGCGCGGCGAGCAGCGCGGTGCGCCGGCCGACCGGCCCGGGCAGGGCGCGGGCGGCGACGAGGCCGAGGGCGGCGACGAGCAGCAGCGAGCCGAAGGTCCAGGCGACCCCGAGGCTCTGTTCGGCGGTGCGGGTCAGCGGCTTGAGGACGAGCCCGGAGAACGGGGTGCCGGTGAACCGGTCGGTGTCGTACAGCGAACCGGTCACATGGAGCACCCCGTTGTCACCGATCCAGGTCTCCAGATCGGTGAGCCGTTCGCCCGGCGGCTGCCGCAGCACCACCGCCATCTGCCGGACGGCCAGTGCGGCCACGAGCAGCCAGAGCACCGCCCGTACCGTTCCGGTTCTCGCTCCCGCCGTCGCGCTTGTGCTGCCACCGTGCTCCGCGTTCGCCACGCTGCGCCGACCCTCCAAGGTCTGTTGCCGGGCGATTGTCCGGCATGTGTGAAACCTTCGCATTGTGCTCTTGGGTAGACCCAATCAACCTGCTTTACGCCTGACTGTCACTCGGCTTTGTCCGAAAGTCCGCCCGCCCGGGCGGAGGGTGGGGCCGGAACCGGCCGTGGCCCGCGCACGTCTGAGCCCGTGATCAGTAACGACGGGGAGGGCGGAAGATGCGGCGCGCGGGGAGAAACGGAAGGACGGGGGGCTGGCCGGTCCGGGCGCTCTCCCTGCTCCTGATGCTGGTGTCGCTCCAGGTGGGATCGCTGATCGCACCGGCGTACGCCTGCGGCTGCGGGGCGATGGTGGTGAACCGGAACAGCCAGGTGGCGGTCGACCGGGAGACCTCGGCGGTCGGCTGGGACGGCCGCACCGAGCAGATCGTGATGCAGCTGAGCGTCCGGGGGAACGCGCCGGACGCGGCCTGGATCATGCCGGTGCCGCACCGCGCCACGGTCGAGCTGGGCGACGCGAAGCTGTTCGACGAGCTGAAGGCCATCACCGCGCCGGTCACCGAGGAGCGGCACTACTTCTGGCCCCGCGACAAGGACTGGCCGTTCGGTGGTTCGGGGAACTCCGCGGGCGACAGCGCCGCCGCCCCCGAGCCGGGTGCCCCGGTCGACGTGGTCGGCCGGGAACGGCTCGGCCCGTTCGACGTGGCCCGGCTCGCGGCGACCGACCCGGAGGCGCTGGAGAGCTGGCTGAAGGAGAACGGCTTCGAGCTGCCGGACCGCCTCGCGACGGCTCTGGGCCCGTACGTCGAGCAGAAGTGGGAGTACGTGGCGGTACGCCTCGCGCCGGAGCGGCAGGGGGGCACGCTGAGCGGGACGCTCGACCCGCTGCGGCTGCGGTTCGCCAGCGACCGGCTGGTCTATCCGATGCGCCTGTCGAAGCTCGCCGCCACCCCGCAGTCGCTCGGGCTGTACGTGCTGGCCGACCACCGCATGGAACCGCGCGGGGCGATCGGCGGGCGGCCCCCGAAGGTCGCGTTCGCGGGGCGCGTCGACCCCGCGAGGGAGCCGTACGGGGCGCTGGGGGCGGTCACCGGGGACAAGCCGGTCTTCGTGACGGCCATCGACCAGTACTTCCCGTCGCCGGAGCGGATCGACGGCGACCACGAGCTGCGGGCGACGGCCGAGGACACCCCGTACCGGACCGTGGTGTACCGGGACGCGCTGCTGACCTGGGCGGGCCTGCCGGCCTGGCTGCTGACGCTGCTCGGCGGCGCGCTGCTGCTGGTGGCCCTGCCCCTGTTCCTGTTCGTACGCGCCCGGCGGCGGCGTCCGGTCCTGCCTCCGCCGCCGGTCTTCACACCGCCGCCGCTGCGTTAGCCCTCGGTGCACGAGGGGGTCTCCGCCTGCCAGCCGGCGAAGAGCGGAACCTCCTCGCCGGGGTCCAGGACGACGATGCCGAAGGGCCGGTCGAAGGCGAGGTGCAGGCGGCGCGGGGGCGCTCCCGGCTCCGCGCCGGCCGGTGCGGGCAGCACCGTCACGGCGGCCGCCGCCAGACCCTCCTCGTTCACCGTCAGCACGGCCTCCTGGACCGCTTCGGAGAGCATCAGCGGGGTGGCCGAGAGCCCGGAGAAGTCGGCGGCCGGGGTCGACGCGAGGCGGATCCCGAGCGCCGGCAGCTGATCGGTGGCCCGGATGTGCGTACGCAGGGTGAAGCGCGGGACCGCGATGGTCACGACGTCCGCGTTCAGGGCGGTCCGCGCCTCCTTCGGCGCCCAGCCCGCCGGGAGCACGTCGGCCGCCCCCTCACCCGGCCGCCCCAGCACCAGGCGCACCTTGACCGGCGGCGGCGCGTCCGGCCCCCGCCGGGCGCACCGCAGATCGACGACGAACGCGCCTGCGGTCATCCAGACCATCCACGACAAGGGCGTCCCGAACATCGTCGGCACCTCGCGGGTGACGCCGTCCGCGCCGGTGAACGGCCGGTCCTCGGTCGCCTCCCGTTCGAAGGGCATCGCCCAGTCCGCCTTGAGCGCGAGCGCGTTGACCAGCACCAGGAGCATCTGCTCGTTCACGGTCACCGGCAGCCGCTCGATGAGCCCGCCGGTCGTCTTCCGCGCCCAGGCGTCCGCCTCGTCCGGTTCCATGGGCCCGAAGCCGATGTCCGGCAGCGCCTTCCGGAGCCTGCGGTGCACCGGGGTCCGCGTCCACACCCGGGTCGCCACGCCCAGCCCGTCGGTGGCCGCCAGCGCCCGGGCCGTGGCCGTGGCCGCCCCGGCCGCCTCGTCCCCGGCCACCCCGAGCAGGGCCCGCAGTTCGTCGGCGGTCTCCCCGCGCGCCCCGGCCGCGAGCGCGGTCAGGGCCAGCCAGAGCCCGGCGGGCGAGCAGACGAAGTCACCGCCAGGACCGGCCAGTTCCCGGACCCACCGCTCGCCGAGCCGCCGGACCGCTTCGGCCCCGTTCTCCCGCGCCACCGCGCCGCCCCCTCGAAATCGCTTGGCTCATACATACGTGCGGTAGCAAGAATGACCCAATGACCTGGACCGTGGCACCCGAACCCTTCGACTCCGCGGACGCGGCCCTGCTCCGGCGCGACTACTACGCCGAGGTCGCCGGCCGCTACTGGGGACGCCCGGCGACGGCCGAGGAGATCGAGGACGGGCTCACCGACGACGGCGCCGCCCTGCTGACCGCCCCCACCGGTGACTTCGTCGTCGGCCGCTCCGGGGGCCGGGCGGCGGCCTGCGCGGGCCTGATCCTCGTGGCCGCGGACACGGCGGAGCTCACCCGGGTCTACGTCCGCCCGGAGTTCCGGGGCACGGGCGGCGGCGGGCTGCTGCTCGCGGTGCTGGAGGAACGGGCCCGGGCGCTGGGGGCGGCCCTGCTCCGGCTGGACACCCGGCACGACCTGGTGGAGGCGCGCGGCCTGTACGCGAAGCACGGCTTCCGGGAGGTCCCGGCGTTCAACCGGGGGCCGTACGCGGAGCACTGGTTCGCCAAGGAGGTGGCCCCGGGGGCTGCGGCTTCTCCCGTATGACCGCAGGTCAATCCCGGTACGGGTGCCCCGCCGCGTGGTCGCGCTTCGGCTCCGGGCTGTGCGGGCGCTCCTTGCTCGAACCGCTGGTCTCCCGGGTCAGCTCGGAGACCAGCGCGACCAGGTCCGTCGGCCGGTCCGGCCCCCACCAGTCGCCCAGCAGCTCGGCGAGGGAGTCCTCGCGGGCCTGGGCGAGCTTCACCACCGCCTCGGCGCCCGGCTCGGTGAGCACCATCTGCACCCCGACGCGCCGGACGAGCCCGCGCCCCTCCAGCTGCCGGGCCGCGTCGTTGATCACCCGCAGCGGCACGGGCGCCACCTCGGCGAGCCGGGCGGGCTCCACGGTGCCGTGGCGCTTGATCCGCAGCAGCATCCAGCTGGCGGCGGGCAGCAGGTCGAAGCCCGCCTTCTCGGTGATCCTGACGTACACCTCGCGGCGTCCCTCCCGGGTGGCCAGCACGGACAGGGCCCGGGCGCACTCGTCGTACGAGGAGCGCTCGACCGGGTTGGACGCCAGGGTCTCGCTCGGGTCCGGCGCCGTCACCGAGCCGCGCAGCTTGTCCTCCTTGAGCAGCCAGGCGAAGAGGAAGGCGACCAGGACGACGGGTGCCGCGTACAGGAAGACGTCCGTGATCGACGTCGAGTACGCCTGGAGCACCGGTCCCCGCAGGGCGTCCGGCAGCTGTCCGATGGCGCGCGGGTCGGCGGCCAGGCTGTCCGCGTCCACACCGGGCGGCAGCGGCCGTCCGTCGAGCGCGTCACCGAGTTTGTCGGTGAGCCGGTTGGTGAAGATGGTGCCGAAGATCGCCACGCCGAACGAGGCCCCGATGGACCGGAAGAACGTCGCCCCCGAGGTCGCCACGCCGAGGTCCTGGTACGAGACGGCGTTCTGCACGACCAGGACGAGGACCTGCATCACCAGGCCGAGGCCCGCGCCGAACACGAAGAAGTAGGCGCTCATCTCCCAGGTGCCGCTGGACACCGTCAGCCGGTGCAGGAGCAGCAGCCCGATCGCGGTGATGCCGGTGCCGGCGACCGGGAAGACCTTCCAGCGGCCCGTACGGCTGACGATCTGCCCGGACACCGTCGAGGTGATGAGCAGCCCGAACACCATGGGCAGCATGTGGACACCGGACATCGTCGGCGTGATGCCGTGCACCACCTGGAGGAAGGTCGGCAGATAGGTCATCGCGCCGAACATCGCGAAGCCCACGACGAAGCTGATCACGGCGACGAGGCTGAAGGTCCTGATCCGGAACAGCTTCAGCGGAAGCACCGGCTCGGTGGCACGGCGCTCCACGAACACGAACGCGATCAGGAGCAGCACGGCCAGCACCGCCAGGCCGATGATCTTCCACGAGCCCCAGGGCCAGGTGGTGCCGCCGAGCGAGGCGACGAGCACGAGGCAGGTGGCGACCGAGGCGATGAGGAAGGTGCCCAGGTAGTCGATGGTGTGCTTCGTCCGGCGGACCGGGATGTGCAGCACGGCGGCGATCACGAGCAGGGCGACGACGCCGATCGGGAGGTTGATGTAGAAGACCCAGCGCCAGCTGAGGTGCTGGGTGAAGAAGCCGCCGAGCAGCGGCCCGAGGACGCTCGTCGCACCGAACACGGCACCGAAGAGCCCCTGGTACTTGCCGCGCTCACGGGGCGGGACGATGTCGCCGACGATCGCCATCGACAGCACCATCAGACCGCCGCCACCGAGCCCCTGGAGGGCGCGGAAGCCGATCAGCTGGGGCATGTTCTGGGCGAGACCGCAGAGCGCGGAGCCGATCAGGAAGATGACGATCGCGGTCTGGAACAGCTTCTTGCGCCCGTACTGGTCGCCCAGCTTCCCCCAGAGCGGGGTCGCGGCGGTCGAGGCCAGCAGATAGGCGGTGACCACCCACGACAGGTGTTCGAGCCCGCCGAGGTCGCTGACGATGGTGGGGAGCGCGGTGGAGACGATGGTCTGGTCGAGTGCCGCGAGCAGCATGCCGAGGAGCAGTGCGCCGATCGCCACCAGGACCGACCGCGTGGAGCGGTCCCCGCCGGGGGCCTGGGCCGTCGGGCTCAGCTGCTGGGCCATGAGACATCTCCTCGGATCCGCTACACCCCCATCCTGTCTGTTCTGCCCCGTTATGGCCTGCCGGGAGGCCGGATGATTGGGCTTCTCGGCGGCGGGCTGCATAATCGCAGGCAGTTCAAGGGGAGGGGACCCACGATGGCCGGACAGATATGCCCGGAGTGCGGTACGGAGAGCAGACCGGGCGCCGCTCCCGGCTGCGCCTGCGCGGGCCGGAACACCGGTACGCCGGGTTACGTCACCGACCCGGAGCGGGCCGCCGAGCAGCAGCGCGTCGCCGACGAGCACCACGCGGGCCGGTCCGCCGAGATGGCGGCGGCGGAGGACTTCGACCCGCTGCGCATCCGCCCCTACGTGACCCTGGGCGACGGCGCCTCGGCGGCGCCCGCGACGCCCCCGCCGGGCGCTCCGCACGTCTACGGCCCCGACGCGGCGACCACGATGCCGCTGTTCCTGGACCCGGCGGCGGGCGCCGCACCGGAGACCGGGGAGCCCGGCACCGCCCTCCTCCTCACCGGGCCCGACCCGGTGGCCCCGCGCCGCCGCAGACCGTTCGCCGCCGTCGTCGCGGGGGCCGCCGTGGTCGCCGTGGTCGGCACGGCGGCCTTCGTCGGCGGGCTGTTCAACGGGGACGGCGGCGGGGAGGCCGACCTGGACCAGGCCCTGCCCTCCACGGTGACCAGCCTCCCCGAGGAGAGCGGCGAGCCCGCGCCGTCCGCCTCGTCCTCCGCCTCCGCGCCGCCCAGCGGTTCCGCCTCCCCCACCTCGTCGGCATCGGCCTCCGCGTCCGCCTCCGCCTCCGCCTCGCCCTCCGCCTCCCCGTCCCGCTCCACCGGCCCGTCCGCCTCGGCACCGGGCGCGGACACCACGTCGTCGCCGTCGGCCACCGCGAGCTCCAGCGCCCCGGTCGAGGGCGTGGCCCCGCCCCCCTCGTCGCCGGACGAGGCAGGGACGCTGCGGCGGGGCGACCAGGGTGCGGAGGTCGCGGAGCTCCAGAACCGGCTCCGGGAGGTCTGGGTGTACAACGGGCCGGTCGATTCGGAGTACGGGGACCGCACGGAGCAGGCCGTGAGCGACCTCCAGACCTGGTGGAACATCGACGGCGACCCGGACGGCGTCTACGGCCCGAACACCCGGAGCCGCCTGGAGGCGATGACGACCGGACGCGGGCGCCGCTGACGGACCGCCTCCGGGAGGGGATTCGCATGTGCGGCCCCTTTTTTGTATCGTGGAGAAACAAAGTGGCCCCTGCGCGCACACCCTGACCGGCGGGCGGGGGCCGCTTGATATCCCGCGCCGCTCACCCCCGCGGCGTTCGCTTCCCCCGTTCTGTTTCTGGAGCCCGCCCATGCCGGCCACCGCCCTCACCGCCCGCGCCCTGCTGCTCGACATGGACGGCACCCTGGTGAACTCCGACGCCGTCGTGGAGCGCTGCTGGCGCCGCTGGGCGCTGCGGAACGGGCTGGACCCGGAAGAGGCGCTGAAGGTGGTCCACGGCCGCCAGGGCTACGCCACGATGGCGGTCCTGCTGCCGGAGCGTCCGATGGAGCAGAACTACGCGGACAACAAGGTGATGCTCGCCGAGGAGACCGCCGACACCGAGGGCGTCGTCCCGATCGGCGGCGCCCCCGCGTTCATGGACGCCATCGCCGCCCTTCCGCACGCCCTGGTCACCTCGGCCGACCTCGCGCTGGCGACGGCCCGGATGGGCGCCGCCGGGCTGCGGATGCCGGACCTCCGCGTCACCGCCGAGAGCGTCGGGGCCAGCAAGCCGGACCCGGAGGGCTTCCTCAAGGGCGCCGCGGCGCTGGGCTTCGCCCCGGAGGACTGCGTGGTCTTCGAGGACTCCGAGGCGGGCATCGCGGCGGGCCGGGCGGCCGGCATGCGCGTGGTGGGCGTCGGCCCGCGCGCGGGCGCCCACTCCCCGGACGCCCACGTGGCCGACCTGACGCGGCTGCGCGTCGAGGCGGCGGCGGACGGCACGATCACGCTGCACGTCGAGGCGCGGTAGTCTCCCGGCGGGGCGTCCGAAGCCCCGCCCACCGCACGCGCCGGGGCCGCTGACCCCACGTCAAACACCAGCACCACGAACCTCCGTACGGCCCTCGCCCACCCCGGGCGGGGGCCGTACGCATGAACACCCGCGCAGGTCAAGGGCGTCGGCGCCGCGTCGGCCCGGCTCACCGCGCCCGCGCGCACGGGTCCGTACGCCCCCCGCACCACGAACCCCTTTGTCAGATCCCTTGATGTGACGTGCCCATGTCGCCACCCTGTTACCTGGCGCCCACCCCACGGAAACCCGGCGCCGCCACGATGGCCGGGCCGTTCATGACAGCCCGTCCACATCCCCCCACATCAAGGGAGTTCGCATGTCAGGTGTCTACGCGCGTCGCATAGCCGTCCTCGCCGCGTCCGCCGCACTCGCCGCCACCACGGGCCTGCTCACCGCGCCGAGCGCCCAGGCGGCCATGCCCACGCCGGTCTCCGCTTCCACGGCCCGCACCTATCTGAGCGAGCTGACCGTGAAGGCGGAGGGCTCGTCCAGCGGGTACAGCCGGGACAAGTTCCCGCACTGGATCACCCAGTCGGGAGCTTGCGACACCCGTGAGGTCGTCCTGAAGCGGGACGGCGCGAACGTCTCCCAGAACTCCAGCTGCTCGGCGACCGGCGGCAGTTGGTACTCGGAGTACGACGGTGCCACCTGGACCGCCGCGTCCGACCTGGACATCGACCACATGGTGCCGCTCGCCGAGGCGTGGCGCTCCGGCGCGTCCAGCTGGACGACCGCCCAACGGCAGTCGTACGCCAATGACCTGACCCGCCCGCAGCTGATCGCGGTCACGGACAACGTCAACCAGTCCAAGGGCGACCAGGACCCGGCGTCCTGGATGCCGCCGCGCGCCGCGTACAAGTGCACCTATGTGCGCGCCTGGATCCACGTGAAGCACTACTACAACCTGTCCGTCGACTCGGCCGAGAAGTCGGCCCTGCAGTCCGCGCTCAGCGGCTGCTGAACCGAGGAACACCCGACCGCGGCCCCAATCCCGGTGGCCCCACCGGCCGATGCCCGCACGACGGGCCGGCCGGCGGGGCCACCGATGTGTTTTCGGCCTACTACTGCTGTTCATGACAAGCCGCACACCGCTCCGCAGGCGCGCCGGCGGGCCCACAGTCCGCCAACGGGGCGCGAGGGGCCCGGAACTCCCGTGGGACTCCAGTGAAAGCCGGGGGTGCCGTGGTGGGGGCCCTCGCCGCCGGAACGGGGCGCCCATGGCCGGAAAGCTGCGCCGCCATTGGTTCAGGCCAAGCGAAGGAACGAGGCTGCCCAGTTCGAGGCGGTATTGGGGCGGCGAACGACGCACAACCGACCGTCGGATTTCAGCCAGGCGACGAAACGTTGAACTTGCAAGTATTGGTGAGGTCTACCTAATCTTTTGCGCCCAGTCGGTTCACGTCCCCACCAGACCGAAGGAGCTCCCCCCATGACCCCACACCTCCACCGAGCACAGCCCTACGTCCTCGCTCTCTTCCGCATCGTCGTCGGCGGGCTCTTCGCCTGCCACGGCGCCGCCTCGGTCTTCGGCGTCCTCGGCGGCGCCCACGGCGGCGGCTCCATAGCCGCCGGCACCTGGCCGGGCTGGTACGCGGCGGTGATCCAGCTCGTCGGCGGCGTCCTCGTGGCCCTGGGCCTCGGCACCCGCGCCGCCGCCCTGATCTCCTCCGGCTCCATGGCCTACGCCTACTTCACGGTCCACCAGTCGCACGCCCTCCTCCCCCTCCAGAACGGCGGCGAACCCTCGGCCGTCTTCTGCTGGGTCTTCCTGCTCCTGGTCTTCACCGGCCCCGGCGCCCTGGCCCTGGACAACCTCCTCACCGCCCGCACCCCGGACCGTCAGGACCGGGACCGCACGCGGGAACAGAACTCCCCGGTCACCGTCTGACCCTCCCTCCCCGCTCCCCCGGGCCCGCCGGACCGACCGGGCCCCGCACTCCCCTCGCGTACCGCCGGGAAAACCGCTCCCCGGCGGTACGCGCTCCAGGCGCCCTCGGCCGGGGTGCCCAACATCACGCATATATATGGATCACCGGGTGAACGGCAGGCGTACGCTGTACAGCTGACCCTGCCGCTCCTGCCGCTCCCCTGCGACGTCGCGGCGTTGTTAACGATCGGGGAGTAGAAGGTGCTAGAGAGTGTGGGTGCGCTGACCGGCAGCCCATGGATCTACGTAGCGGTCGCCCTCTCCGTGCTGCTGGACGTCTTCCTCCCCGTACTGCCCAGCGGTGTGCTGGTGATCACCGCCGCCACGGCCGCCGCGGCCGGCACCACCGGGGTCGCCGCCGACGCGGCGGGCGCCGCCCGCCAGGTGACCGAGGTCCCCTCCCTGCTGGCCCTCGTCCTGTGTGCCGCCACCGCCTCGGTGCTCGGCGACTTCGCCGCGTACCGGCTGGCCCGGCACGGCGGCGAGCGGCTGGACCGCGCCATCGCCCGCTCCCGCCGCCTGACCTCCGCGCAGGAGCGCCTCGGCGCCGCCCTGAGCCGGGGCGGCGGCATCCTCGTCGTCATCGCGCGCTTCGCCCCGGCCGGGCGCTCGGTCGTCTCGCTGGGCGCGGGTGCCTCGCACCGCAAGGTGAAGGAATTCCTGCCCTGGTCGGCCGTCGCGGGCGTGGCCTGGGCCGGTTACAGCGTGGGGCTGGGCTACTTCGGCGCGCAGTGGCTGGGCGCGAGCTGGCTGGGCACGGCCGTCTCGGTCCTCGCCCTGTTCCTCGCGGGCTCCTTCGCCGCGCTGCTCATGCGGCGCCCGGCCGCCGCCGCGGCCGCCGCGCCCCCTATGGCGTCCTGACACCACCCCGTATCTCCAGGCCGTCGAGCAGCCGGGCGGTCGCCTCGGCGATCTCGTCCACGGCACGGTCGAAGACTTCCCTGTTGTGCGCGGCCGGGGCGCGGAAGCCCGACACCTTGCGGACGAACTGCAGGGCGGCGGCGCGGATCTCGTCCTCGGTGGCCTCTTCGGGCAGGACGGGCGGTCGGAGCGTCTTGATACTGCGGCACATGTCTCCAGTGTGACCCGCGCCACTGACAACGGCACCGGGTCCGCCCTGAGCGGCCGGTCAGACGACCGGCTTCCGCGCCGTGCACAGGGCCCAGATGACGAAGGTGTCGATGGCGAGGGAGACCACCGCCCAGACCGGCTGGTAGGGCAGCCACATGAAGTTGGCGATCATGTTGAGCGCCGCGAGCCCCACACCGGCCCCGCGCGCCCAGGCGGAGCCCTTGAGGATGCCCCAGCCGACGATCGCGATGACGATGCCGAGGATGAGGTGGATCCAGCCCCAGGCCGTCACGTTGAACTTGAAGACGTAGTCGTTGATCCGCGCGTACACGTCGTCCGAGGCAATGCCGGCGATGCCCTTGATCGCGTCGAGCACCCCGTCCACCAGCAGCAGTACACCGGCGAACATGACCCCGCCGGACGCCCAGGGGTTCTCGTCCCCCGCGCGCGGCGGGGTGGGCGAGGAGGGGGTGCCCGGCGGGGGCGCGGTCTGTGCCATGAGGACTCCTGAGCCGGAGGGGACGTACAGGTCAGACCGACCATGCGCCGCCCTTCCCGGCACGGCTACGTGGAAACCCCCGTACGGGTGACGCTCCCGGCCTCCGCCGCGTCCCCGCTCCGCGCCTCTTGCGCCGCACCACGCGGCCGCCCCGACGTCCCCAGCACCACGAACACCGTGGCGACCAGGAGCACCGCCGCCACGACCCGTAGCCCGTCGGACATCGCCGGGGCGAAGGCGGCGGCGCGGGCGGCCCCGCCGTGCTCCGTGCCCGTCCCGGCGGCCAGCACGGTGCCGACGACGGCGACACCGAGCGCCGCCCCGATCTCGCGCGCCGCCGTGTTGAGCCCGGAGCCGAGCCCGCTGCGGTGCGCGGGCAGCCCGGCGACGACGGCCACGGTGAGGGCGGGCGCGCAGAGTCCCGTACCGGCCGAGATGACCAGGAGGTAGACGGCGTACAGGGCGTACGGGGTACTGCCGTCGGCGGTCGAGACGAGGAGCAGCCCGAGGCCGATGACCGCGAGCCCGCCGCCCGCCACCGGGCGGATGCCGTACCGGTCCTGCCAGCGCGCCCCGAACTTCGGCATGACGGCCATCCCGACGGTGAGCGGCACGATCGCGACCCCGGCGAGGCCGACCGGGAAGCCCTTCACGTACTGGAGGTACTGGGAGTTGACGTAGAACAGCGCGAACAGCCCGAAGAAGGCGGTGGCGATGCCCAGGGTCCCGGCGCGCACCACCGGCGAGGCGAAGATCCGGGGGTCGAGCAGCGGCCGTGCGGCGCGCAGCCCGTGCACGGTGAAGACGGTGAGCAGTACGGCTCCGAGGCCGAAGGCGGTCAGCACCCGCGCCGAGCCCCAGCCCTGCGGCGGGCCCTCGATGATCCCGTACACCAGGGCGGTGAGGGCGGCGACGAGCAGCAGCGAGCCGAGCGGGTCGGGTGCGGAGTCGCTGCGTTCGGGGCTGCGGGGCGTGAGACGGGCGACGGCGAGGGCGAGCAGCGCGGCGAGCGGCACCATCGCCCAGAAGAGGGCGCGCCAGGTGGAGAACTGGCCGGCGAGGCCGCCGCCGACGTTGCCCGCGAGGCCGCCGAGTCCGGCCGCGAGCGTCCAGGTCGCGAGCGCCTGGGACCTGCGCGCGGGCGGGGTGAGGGTGATCAGGAGGGACATGGTCGCGGGCATGATCAGCGCGGCCCCGGCCCCGCACACCCCGCGTCCCGCGATGAGCGCGGCGGGGACGGTGGCGAGCGCGCTGGTGGCGGCGCCCGCGGCGAAGAGGCCGAGTCCGGCGAGGAGGGCGCCCTTGCGGCCGAAGCGGTCGCCGAGCGCACCGGCCGGGATCAGCAGCCCGGCGAAGACGATGACGTACGCGTCGACCGACCAGAGCAGTTCGCTGGAGGACGGGTGCAGAGGGGAGGCGACGAGCTGGGGGATGAGCAGGTTGACGGCGGCGACCATGCCCTGCGCGACGAGCACACAGGCGCAGAGCGCGTACTGCGCGGCCGGGGTAAGGCGCGGGGGCTTCTGGGCATACGGGGACAACGCTCCTCCTGGGAGCCGTGACGGGTGGGATGTGCTTCCACCGTAGAGTTGGCGCGACTTGCTTTCCAATGCATCTTCGACAAGGGATGTATGCGCGTGACGCAATCCGGCCTTGACCTCAATCTTCTGGTCGCCCTGGACGTCCTACTCGACGAATGCAGCGTCTCCGGGGCGGCCGCCCGGCTGCATCTGTCCGAGCCCGCGATGAGCCGCACCCTCGGCCGCATCCGCAAGGCGCTCGGCGATCCGGTGCTGGTGCGCGCCGGGCGCACGATGGTGCCCACCCCGCACGCCCTGGCCATCCACGGCGAGGTGCGCGCGGTCGTGGAGCGGGCGCGCGGGCTGTTCCTGTCGGGCGGCAAGGTGGATCTGCGCGCCCTGTCACGGACGTTCACGGTGCTGGCCCAGGACACCCTGGCGGCGGTCTCCGGACCCGCGCTGTTCGCCCGGATCGCCCACGAGGCGCCCGGCGTACGGCTCCGGTTCCTGATGGAGAGCCATGTGGACGGCCCGTTCCTGCGCGAGGGCGCCGCCGACCTGGAGGTGGGTGTGCTCGACACGCGTTCCCCGGAGGTGCACCGCGAACACCTCTACAACGACCGGATGATGGGCGTCGTGCGCCCGGGCCACCCGCTCCTGGACGGGGAGATCACCCCGTCCCGGTTCGCCGCCGCCGACCATCTGACGGTGTCCCGTCGCGGCCGGACGGCGGGCCCGGTGGACACCGCCCTCGCGGAACTCGGCCTGAGCAGACGGGTGGTGGCCAGTGTGGGCACCCTGCCCTCTTCGCTGTTCATCCTGCTCAGCAGCGATCTGGTCGGGCTGACCTCCCTGCGGGCGCGCCCGTTGACGGAACCCCTGGGTCTGCGGACGTTCGAGATCCCCTTGCCGCTGCCGCCGCTCCCCTTCGGCATGGCCTGGCATCCGCGCCACGACGCCGATCCGGCCCACGCCTGGCTACGGGAGTGCTTCCGCCGGCTGGCCCGCGAGGAGGCTCCGGACGGCGACGCCGGAAATCCGCTGTCCCCCGTCCCGCCGGGCGGCTAACCTCCGACCGACCGAGGACCCGAGGATTGGCCGACGACCCGAGGAGGGGAAGTTGCCCGGTAGCCCTCGCACGCGCTGACGCCGTAGACCGACCCGTCATCGCGTGCTGCCTCCGAGCGCGGCACAGCGAGCCCTTCCCGCCGGACCGCCGGCGCGCACCTGCGCGTCGGGTGGCGGCGGAGCCTTGCCGTCCGCAGCCCAAGGGGCCCTTTGTGCATCCCGTTTCGCGTATCCCCTCCCCCGCACTCCGGCGGGACTCCGGCTTCCTGCGCCTGTGGGCCGGGCAGACCGCCTCCCAGTTCGGCGAGCAGGCGCTCCTGGTCGTCCTGCCGCTCGTCGCCGTCGTCACGCTGCACGCCGACGCGGGCGCGCTCGGCCTGCTGCGTGCGGTGGAGCAGGCGCCGATCCTGCTGCTCTCGCTGTTCGCGGGCGCGTGGGCGGACCGCCGCCGCACCCGTACGGTGATGGTCGCGGCGGACCTCGGCCGGGCGCTGGCCCTGGCGGCGGTGCCCCTGGCGTTGCTGCTCGGCGTGCTCGGGCTGCCGGTCCTGCTCGTGGCGGCCGCCCTGCTCGGGGTGGGGAGCGTGTTCTTCGATGTGGCGTACCAGGCGTCGCTGGTGCGGCTGGTGGACCGCGAGCTGCTGATGCGGGGCAACAGCGCGCTGGAGGGCAGCAGGTCGGCGGCGCGGATCGGCGGCCCGGCGCTGGGCGGGGCGCTGATGTCGGTGTTCTCGCCGCTGCTCGCGGTCGTCACCGGTGCGGGCTTCTTCGTCCTGTCGGCCGTGTCGATCGGCCGTATCCGGCGCCCGGAACGTGTGCCCGCGCCCGCCGGGACCCCGGGGCCGGTCCTGCGACGCATCCACGAAGGGCTCCGCTTCGTGGCCCGGCACCCGGCGCTGCGTGCGGTGGGACTGGCGTCGGCCCTGTTCCAGTTCTCGCTGGCGGCCCTGATGACCGTCTATCTGCTCTTCCTCCCCCGCGAACTGGGCCTGTCCGGCGCCGAGGTGGGCCTGGCACTGGCGGCGACCGGCCCGGGCGCGGTGCTGGGGTCGCTGCTCGCGGCGAGGCTGCCGGAGCGGCTGGGATACGGCGTGGTGCTGGTCGGGTCGGCGGTGCTGGCGGACGGCGTGATGCTGGGCGTACCGGCGCTGCACGGTTCCGGGCCCCTGGTCCTGCCGGCGCTGATGGCCGTCAACCTCGTCTTCGGTACGTTCGGGCAGCTCGTCAACGTCACGGTGATGTCCGTTCGGCAGGCGGTCACGCCGGTCGGGATCCAGGCCCGGGTGGTGGCGACGATCAACTTCGCCGGGATGGGCCTCACCCCCTTCGGCTCCCTGCTCGGCGGCTTCCTGGCGAGTACGTGGGGTCTGCGCCCGAGCCTCCTCGTCACCGCGGTCGCGCTCGCCCTGTCCCCGCTGTTCATGGCACTCTCCCCCTTGGCGCGCCTGGGCAAGGTGCTTCCCGTCGCAGCTCAGGGCGGCCCGTCATATGCCGGTGAGTGACCCATGCTTCGCGTACGATACGGGCATGAGCGAACGCGCGATGCAGGAACCGACCCTCCTCCTCCTGACCGCCCTGGCGGACGAGCCCCGGCACGGATACGCCATCGCGCGCGAGGTCGAGACGATCTCGGACGGCCGGGTGAAGATGCGCACCGGCACGCTGTACGGCGCGCTGGAGCGGCTGCTGAACGAGGGCCTGGTCGAGGTGTACGCGGAGGAGGTCGTGGACAGCCGGCTCCGCCGCACCTACACCCTCACCGCGACCGGCCGGGAGACCCTGGCCGCCGAGGCCCGCCGGATCGCCGCCACCGCACGCGAGGCCACCCGGCGCCTGGGCGCCGCCGGTAAGCCGGCCACCACGTGAGCACCCCGCTGCTGCGGCTCTACCCGCCCGGTTACCGCCGCGCGTTCGGGGCGGAGATCGCGGAGGCGTACCGGGAGGCGACCGAGGGCGCGGGCCGGGCCGCCCGGCTGCGGGAGGCGGGCGACATCGTGGCGCACGCGCTGCGGATGCGGATGCGCCTGGGGTCCGCCCAGCGCGCCGGACGCCTGTTCGCGGCCGTCGCGCCCTTCGCGCTGGCCGCGACGGCCGCGTACGCCGCCTTCGGCCTGGTCTCGATGCTCGGCGACTGGCGGCTGAGCGGGAATCCGGACTTCCTGGTCCCGCTCAGCTTCGTCATGATCGGCTGCGACCTGGTGACGCTGGCCGGGGCGGTCCTGGCGCTGGGCGGGCGGTTCGCGGCGGGGGCGCGGGGCGCGTTCGCGGGCGCGCTGGCCCAGCAGTGCGCGCTCGTCGTGGTCCCGCTGACGGCCGGGGTGCTGCCGCCGCCCGCCATCACCCCGTATCTCCTGGCCCCGGTCGCGGTGGCGGCGCTGCCGCTGGCCTGCCCGCCGGACCTGCGCCCGCCCGGGCGCGCCCAGGGTGCCGCGGCCCGGGTCGCGCTGCTGCTGTGGACCGGGCTCCTGGTGGCCGCCCTGACCCTGGCGGAGACCGGCAGCCATCTCGCGTACGTGCTCTGGCGGTTGGGCGTCCCGGTGGCCGCCGCCCTGCTCCTCGCGGGCCGCCCGGCGCTGGCCCGGCTGCGCACGCCCGGCCGGTTCGCGCTGGCCGGGGCGCCGTTCGTCGCGATGGGGTACTGCGCCGGGGCGGTGGACCGGGACACCGTGGTCCCGGTCCTGGCCGCCGTGGCGGCGGCGGGGGTGGCGCTGCGGCTGTGGCGGCTGCGGGGCGGGAGGAGCACGGGCTGAGGGGCGGGGGCTCAGGCGGTCACGCGGATCTTCGACTGCCCGTGCCCCAACTGCTCCCAGTCCTCCATGAACCGCGCCCGCAGCCCGTGCCTGGCCGCGAGGCCGGTCAGGGTCTCGGTCCGGTAGTAGAAGTCCTCGCGCAGCACCTGGTGTTCGGCGCCGGTGGTCCGGTCGAAGGTGAAGTCGAAGTACCCGCCGGGCGCCAGCACGCGCCCCACATGGGCCAGGCACTCCTCGATGATCTCGATCGGCGAGTGCGAGAAGACGCTGTGCGCGTGGACGACGTCGAAGTACGCGTCCGGCAGGAAGTCCAGCGTCAGGTCCTTGGTGATGGTCAGGTGCGGCACCTTGGCCTGGAGCCCCCGCTCGGTCAGGGTCCGCTTGGCGGCGATCAGGATGTCGGGCGAGATGTCGATGCCGTAGTAGTGCCCGGCCTCCAGATGGTCGATGAACCGCCAGCCGGCCCGGAGGTTCCCGCACCCGATGTCGAGCATCCGGGCCCCGGGGGTGAGTCCGTGCTCGACGAGGTAGTCGAACTGCATCTGCCCCAGCGCCAGCCACCGTTCGTGGGTCTGGCTGCCGACGGCGGCCTCCGGGTTGCGCCGCGTGTCCGAGGCCATCACGGCACGGTAGTAGTTCACGTGGTCCGGGTGCCTGAACGCCAGCCACCGGTCACGGGCCGCGCGCTTCAGGTAGGGCGCGATGCGGTCCGGCCGGCTCGCGGCGTAACGGACCTTGTGGGCCAGGGACTCACGGTTGGCGACGAGGTTCTTCTTGGATGCCATGGCGTCACTATAGGCCGGTGAACGACATATACAAACCAGCGACCCTTGGGTCCGCGCCCTCGGGCCCGCCCGTGAACGCCTCAACTCCGCCTGATCCGGCGCACATCGCGTACACAGGCGTTGGCCACCCCGGCGGCGAGGACGACGGCCGAGCACACCAGGAGGATGTGCCCGCTGGACCAGTGCGCGGACGCGGCCGCGACCAGCAGGTAGCCGGCCGGGATGGCGAGCTGTTCGCCCAGCGAGTTGAAGGCGTTGAGCCGCCCCAACTCCTCGTCGGGGACCTGCTGTTGCATGACGGTGGACCAGGCGACGATGGCCACGTCCATCCCGACCCCGGCGACGAAGGCGGCCCCCAGCACCCAGAGCAGCGGCAGCCCGAGCCCCAACGCGGCCAGCGGCAGGAAGAGTCCGGAACTCGTCACCACGGCGACCAGCACGAGCCGCTGCGGCTTCCACAGCAGACAGACGAGCGTCCCCGCGAGCAGCCCCGCCGCGAACGCCCCCTGCACCAGCCCCCAGGAACCGGCGCCCGCGTAGCCGCTGTCCGCCACGAGCGGCCCGAGCAGCTGGTACCCGGCCAGCCAGGCGGCCACGACCGCCGTACCGGACAGCGTGAAACTCCACAGCCAGGCCCGGGACCTGAACCCGGCCCACCCGACCCGCAGATCGGCCACGAGCCCCGCGCGCGGGCCACCGACGGACACCGCCCCCGCGAGCCGCAGCCCGGCCAGCAGGATCGCGGCCACGAAGAAGGTCACGGCATCCCACCCGAGCGCCCACGCGGGGCCGGTCAGCGCGACGACGAACCCGCCGACGACGGGACCGACGACCTTGACCGCGTTCCTGGGCACCCGGACCAGCGCGTTGGCCTGCTGAAGCCGCCCCGGCTCCACGAGCCGGGGAACGACCCCCTGGGCCGCCGGTGCGGTGAAGGCGGCCGCCGCCCCCGAGACGCACGCGCACAGGCTCATCGCGGCGGTGGTCGCCGTCCCGGTCGCGACGAGCACGGCCACGGCCGCCTGCGCGGCCCCCGCGCCGAGATTGCCGAGGAAGAGGATCCGGCTGCGCGAGACCCGGTCCGCCAGCACCCCGCCGACGAGCAGCAGGACCAGGGCGGGCACGGTGTTGGCGGTCAGCACGATCCCGAGCGACCGCGCTCCCCCGCCCTGCTCGATCACGGCGAACGCCAGCGCCACGGGGGCCATCGCGGAGCCGGTCGCGGAGACGAGGTGGGCGAGCAGGAACCGCCGGAAGGCGGGCAGTCGCAGCGGCGAAACGCCCTGGTCGACGGTGGTCGTCAGTCCAGCTCGCGCGTCAGCCATCCCGGCAGGGTAGGGGCGGCAGGCCGGAAAGGCATCCGGTTTCGGACGCGCCCTACCGGCGCCCGTGGTCGGGGTCCGCGTCCAGGCCGGGCAGTTCCTCGTGCCCCTCCGAGTAGTGGTTGACCCACCCGCAGAGCGCACAGGCGTACCGCCCGGCCAGACCGTGCACCTCGGTGCCGCACCGCGCACAGTCGGTGCGGGTGATCTCGGGAATCGTCGGTTCGGGCTCGCTGCTCACACGGGGACTGTACCGAGCGCGGCGCTCCCCGCGGAGTTCGCGTACGGACTGATCATGGTGTCGAAGTACACCTCGGGCGCCCCTTCCAGGAAGGTCGACAGGTTGTCGAGGAAGGCGCGCAGCGCGGGCAGGGCGTTGTGCCGGTCGAGGTCCTCCTGCGAGCGCCACACCTCGTACAGGAAGAACCGCCCGTCCTCCTGCTCGTGCAGGTGGTAGGCCAGGTTGCCGGGTTCGCTCCGGGTGGGTCCGACGAGGGCGGACAGCGTACGCCGGACCTCGTCGGCGCATTCCGGGCGCGGCCGCAGAAAGCCGTAAAGCGCAAGGGAGTTGGTGCTGTGTTGTGTCATGCCTCCACGCTAGGATCTGACACCGGTGTGAGGTTCAAGAGCCCCCGAGGCCCGGAGCGCGTGAGGTACGCCACATGAAGATCGGTGATCTGGCCACGGCGACCGGCACCTCGGTCCGGCTGCTGCGGTATTACGAGGAGCAGGGCCTCCTCGCCTCGCACCGCCTCGCCGGCGGCCACCGCCGCTACGACGCCGACGCACCCGCCGTGGTCCGCCGCATCCACTCCCTGCTGGACGCGGGCCTGCCGACCCGGACCATCCGCGATCTGCTCCCGTGCGTACGGCAGGACGGCACGGTGGCCCTGTGCAAGCTGGACACCCTGGAACAGCACCTCCAGGGCCTGGACGACCGCATCTCCGCACTCCAGGAAACCCGCTCGTCCCTGTCCGTCCTGGTCACGGCGGCCCGGGCGGCGGAGGCGTGACGGGCACACCCCAGGCCGTGTCCGGAAAGTCCCGTCTGGCCCGCGACGCCCTGCGGGTGTACGACGGGACTTTTCGGACACGGCCTAGGGTGTGGCGGTGATCTTCAACAGGAAGCCCGAGGCCGCGCGCCTCACCGCCGCCGTGTCCGACCTGGAAGAGGCGGTCGCCGCCCGCGACGGCGACCGCACCGGGCGCGCGTTCGGCGACGTGATGAACAGTGCACAGCCGGCGTCGGACGCCGAGTGCCGCGACGCGGGGCCCCGCCTCGCGGCCCTGCTCCCCGCCTTCCCGCCGACCGGCCCGCGCCCGATGCTGGCGATGGCCGCCGGCTACTGCGTCGAACGGGGCGCCGAGCCGCAGGCCTGCGCGGAACCGATCCTGGACGGTGTCCGCCGGGACCTGCTGGACGCGGCGGAGTTCGCGCGGCGCTGGACGGCGACGGGCGACGAACTCCCGGCCCCGGACGAGGGGTCGATCGACGACGCGTTCCTGGCCCGGCTGGGGGACGACACGTACGAGGCGACCCGCCTGGCCCTCGCCTGGTGCGCCCTGGAGCAGTGGCAGCCGCCCGCCCTCGCGGTGCTGTGCCGCAGCACGGAGGTACGCCGCCGGCACGCGTCGGACCTCCTCCCGCTCTGCCGCGCGGTGGAGGCCCTGGACCGGCACGACCTCAAGTGCCTCTCGTACGCCCTGGCGGTGCTCGACGACGAACCCGTGATCGTGCTCCACCGTCCGACCGGGACGGGCTTCGAGATACGGATCGCCGGCATCGGCGACAACTTCCAGCTCCACACCCTGCTCGGCCACGTCCTGGTGGGCGGCGGCCACGTCCCCGGCGCGGCCCCCTCCCCGGAGAGCGTCCGCCTGGCGACGAGCCCCGAACCCGCCGAGAGCGAATCGGACGCGGTGGCGACCGGCTGCTTCGAACTCCTCACCCCGGACGGCACCCGCATCTGGAACGAGGGCCTGCCGGACGACATCCCGGTGGTGGACGGCCGCCGCCTGCTGGTCCTGGACGACCCGTCCTACTCACGCACCTGGAACGCCGACCGCTTCTTCCCGCATCTGCCGGGCCGGGCGGAGCTCATCCGCGTACTGCCGCCGGACGAGACGGAGACGTGGTACGCGCACACGTCACCGGCCGCCTGACCGCTTCCGGCCCTCTCTCACGCACCCGGCGCCGCGAAGCACAGCGCGTCGAAGTGCCGCCCGGCGAAGAAGTGCCGGAGCCCACCGATCCGCTGCCATCCGAGCCGCTCGTACAGCCGGATGGCAGCGGCGTCTTTGGTCAGGACCTCCAGCACCAACGGCAGCCCGTGCGCCCGGGCATACGCCTCCGCCGCGTCCATGAGCCGCGCTCCGGCGGAAGCGCCCCGCGCGTCCCGCCCCACGAAGAACCGGGCCAGCACCGCGATCTCCGT
This sequence comes from Streptomyces sp. NPDC008163, assembly GCF_042956885.1. Classification (NCBI taxonomy): domain Bacteria; kingdom Bacillati; phylum Actinomycetota; class Actinomycetes; order Kitasatosporales; family Streptomycetaceae; genus Streptomyces; species Streptomyces sp. NPDC008163. Next base: position 22,759 of record NZ_JBIBHG010000007.1, read on the forward strand.
ATCCCCGGCACCACCGCTCTCCCGCCAGAGCCGTGCCACATCCTCCCCGCGCCGGGCCCGGTTGACCGCGACATGCCCCACGACGCGCCCGTCGAGCTCGGCGACCCAGGCCGCGATCAGGCCGTCCGGCGAGAGCCACGCCTCGGGGTCCGCCACCCCTTCCACGGGATACCCGTCGGACTCGTGGACACCGGCGAGCACGGCAGCCGCCGCACCCAGATCGGCGACCTCCCGGGGACGGACCAGGACTTCGGACACGGCTCACCTTCCACGGGTGCGGGCACGACTGTCGGACCAGCCTGCCACGGCTCTCGACCTCACCTCGCCGGGCGTCCGCCCTCTCATGTCCGGCGACCAGCCGCTCCCCCCGGCACATCTGCGACTGCCCTGGCCGTCACCAGGTAGCCCGCGAAGGCGACCCCCTCCCGGGCCTTCGCCCACCCGTCCGCCGCCGCCTCGACCGGAACCAGCACGGTCGTGCCCGGAACGGCGTAGTTCACCCGGTCCGTGGCCCCCGGAGGCACCCCGTAACGGCAGTGCACCTCGACAACCGACAGCACCTCCAGGGAGGCAGGCGCGCGCCCTTCCTCAGCCCCGTGATGCTCCTCGCGGAAGTCGATCCCATCCGCACGCTCCTCGCCGACGAGGTCGGCGTAGTCCTCGGGATCGACCTCCATCAACGTCCACGACACGACGCCCCCGGGCGCGAAGGGCTCCCCGCAGCACTGCATCTGCCAGTCATCGACCCAAATCGTGAACGTCACCCGGCCATTGTGCTCCGTACGGCCCGGCTCAGCGCAGCCCGAACCGTTCGGCCCAGGCGGTCACATCGGCGGTGGTCGCGTTGCCGCCGCAGACGACCAGGCCGAGCCTGGCACCGTCCCCGACGCGCTCCAGCACCTGGCGGGCCGCGGGCAGCAGGCATCCGGCGGCGGGCTCGGCCCACACCTTCGCGTGGTCGGCCAGGTCGAGGGTGCCCTGCACGGCCTCGGCGTCGGTCACGGTGAGGACGTCGGTGACGAGGGCCGAGACGTGCTCGTAGGTGAGCGGCGAGGCGCTCGGGGCGCTCAACGTCGAGACGATCGACGACAGTTCGACCGGCACCGGCCCGCCGGCGGCCAGCGCCTCCGACATGGCCCGCGCGCCTTCGGTCTCGACGCCCCAGATCCGTACCCCGGGACGGCGCGCGTGCAGCGCGGCCGCGACACCGGAGATCAGCCCCCCGCCACCGATGCTGACGAGTACGTCGGTGAGCTCACCGGCATCCTCCGCGAACTCCAGGCCCACCGTGCCCTGGCCCGCGACGACGACGGGGTCGCCGAAGGGATGGACCAACGCGAGCCCCGACTGCTGGAGTTCGTCCACGAGGGCGAAGGCGCCGCCCATCGTGTCGGCGAGGATGACACTCGCCCCGGCCGCCTCGGCGATCTCCACGGCGCGGCCGGGGGCGGACCGGGGCATGACGACGGTCGCCTTGATGTCCAGCGCACCCGCCATCTCCGCGACCGCGATGCCGTGATTGCCACCGCTCACGGCGACGACCCCCGCGGCACGCTCGGCCTCACCGAGCGCCAGCAGCTTCGCCGTCGCCCCACGGGCCTTGAAGGAACCGGTGCGCTGCAGCAGTTCCAGCTTCGCGGTGACCGGCGCCCCCAGCAATGCGGAGAGCCCGGGACTCACCACGGTCGGCGTCCGCACCACATACGCGGCAATCCGCTCGGCCTCGGCTTCCACATCCGCGACGGTGATCAGCACGTTCCCCTCCACGCTCAGTAGGTCGACAGGAGCAACCTACCGACCGTCGATGAGATCGCCGTGCCGAAGGTCTGCGAGATGATCGCATCATGAGTGAGATCGTTTTGATGTCGGACCCGAAGGTCGCCGCCATTCCCGTCTCGGAGTGCGGTGAGCGCCTTGTGGACGTGCGCACCACCGGTTCGCTGCTGGTCGACGCACGCAAGCAGGACCCGGCAGACTCCTTCGTCTACCTGCGCGAAGGAGTACTGGAGCGGCTGCTCAAGGCCCAGGCGGGACTCCCCCAGGACCTGCGGCTGCTGTTCGTCGAGGGATACCGGCCCCCGTCTCTCCAGCGGGAGTACTTCGAGGAGTACGCGAGCCAACTGCGAACCGCCCACCCGGAATGGCCCGCCCAGCAGATCCACTCAGCAGCGAGCCGGTACGTATCACCGCCCGGCATCGCCCCGCACAGCGCCGGCGCGGCCGTCGACCTCACCCTGGCCGACACGGCCGGGAACGAACTCGACCTGGGCACAAGGATGAACGCGAACCCGGAGGAGAGCGGGGGCGCCTGCTACACCCACGCTGCCAACATCAGCGAAGAGGCCAGAGCCAACCGCCGACTACTGGGCTCCGCACTGACGTCGGCCGGCCTGGTGAACTACCCCACAGAATGGTGGCACTGGTCCTTCGGCGACCGCTACTGGGCCCTGACCACGGGCAACCCCACCGCTTGCTACGGCCCGAGGGAACTCGCCCCCGCGGCTAACCGACCACCCGCCCCCACCTGCCCGACCGGTCACGCGGCAGATACGGACGCCGAAGGCCCCCAGCCATGATCGGCCGGGGGCCTTCGCACTGGTGGGCGCGGACGGTTTCGAACCGCCGACATCTGCTTTGTAAGAGCAGCGCTCTACCCCTGAGCTACGCACCCGTGGATGAAGGAACAGGTTACATGGCTCGCGGGGCATGTCGACAATCGGTTTCGGGTGGGCGTACGGGGGATAGCCCCACCCCGGAGACGGTAGCCGTCCGGATCGTCCGGGGTGGGCCCGGTTGCCTACCGTGAGGACACATCGCAGCGCCGGCCCCAGGGGGACCTGATCACCATGACCATCCGTAATCGCAGCGCAATCGTGGCCGTCGGGGGCACCGTTCTGCTCGTCGCGGCGCTCACCGGGTGCGGGAGCACGGACGTGGACGACGCGCCCGTCGAGCACAAGTCATTCGCGTTCGAGGGAAAGGCGCTGACCATCGACGCGGAGAACTCCACCGTGGAGGTCGTCCCGGCGGACGTGGACGAGGTCCAGGTGACCCGGAGGGTCGACGGGTGGGTGGTCCTCGGGAGCGGGCCGGACCCCGTGTGGAAGCTGGAGGGGGACACGCTCACCCTCCACGTGAAGTGCAAGGCGCTGATCAGCAACTGCGGGTCGCGCCACACGGTGAAGGTGCCCCGCGGGCTCGCGCTGACCGTGGACGCGGACAACGGGAAGGTCACCGCGTCCAAGTTCACCACGCCGCTCAAGCTGCACGCCGACAACGGCGGCGTCGTCGCCCGGGACGTCAGCGGGCCCCTCGACCTGAAGAGCGACAACGGGTCCGTCCGCGCCGAGCGGGTCTCCTCCCGGTCCGTGGTGGCGCGGTCGGACAACGGGTCCGTGCAGCTCGGCCTCACCCGGGTTCCGGACCTCGTGGACGCCGACAGCGACAACGGGCGCATCGCCATCGACCTGCCCGCCGGCACGACCTCGTACGCCGTTTCCGCGTCGGCCGACAACGGGCACGTCGATGTGAAGGTGCCCCGCAGTGACAGCAGCCGCCACGTGGTGAAGGCCCACAGCGACAACGGCGGGGTCGCCGTCCGGCACGCGAGCTGAGAGCCGTCCGGCACGCGAGCTGAGAAAGGGGCACGGTCACCGGCCCCGTCGTGAACTAACCGGCACGTGTGTTCGTCCTTACTGGTGGGAGAATGTATCCGGCAGGGCGAAACGGCACGGGAGAGGCATGTGACGGCGACAGACGCGCAGCCGCAGGCGGGAAACGCCGGAGCGGTCCGGGAGCGGAGTCGGCGTCGTGCGGTGGGGGCTGATCCGGGTGCCCGGTCCGTTCCCGGCCCGCGCGAGCGCCACACCGCCGACCCGAGTGGGCGGCGCGCCCCGGACCCGCATGACCGCCGCACCCCCGCCCCGCGCGCCCGGCGTGCCACCGCCCTGAGTGACCTGTGCGTTCTCGTTCTCGCGCCCCTCCCCCTCCTCGCCCTCGCCGTCACCGGCGGCGGTACGCGGCGGTGGTTCGGCGGGCGCGGCGAGGGGCAGCGGGCCGAGGCGCAGGCGGCGAAGGACGCGGCCGCCGAGGCGTTCTACGAGCTGGACACCGCCCAGCGCGACCTCAAGATCTCCATCGAGACCATCACCGCGGTCGACAGCTCCCCGGCCGCCCGCAAGGCCGTGGACGACTTCGCCGCGCTCGGCCGGCGCATCGACGAGGCTAGTCACGCGTACATCACCGCCGTCGACGCCCACGACCTCGACCGCGACGATCTCGAATCGTCCGTCGCGTCCCGGGCCCGGGCCGAGCTGACCTCCGCGAAGGAGCAGCTGATACGGGTCAAGGGGGAGCTCGACCGGTTCGGCGCCGGGCTCGGGCCGCTCCTCGGGAGCGCCGAGACGCAGCTCGCCCGGCTCGCCCCCGCCGTCGAACGCGCGCGACAGGCGCTCCTCGGCGCGAGCAATGCTCTCGATTCGGTGCGGGCGTCCGGGCTGCGGGCCGACGATCTCGCCGCCCGGCTCGCCGCCCTCGCCCCCGAGCTGACCAAGCTCAACCAGGGCGCCGGGCGCCACGGCGTGCCCGAGACCCTGCAGCGCGCCGACCGCGTGCTGCGCGACGCCGAAGCCGTACGGGCCGAGGCCGAGAAGCTGCCCGAGCGCGCCGCCGAGATCGACCGCCGGCTGGTGACCCTGCGTACCCGCGCCCAAGCGCTGACCACCCGGTCCGCGTCCGTCGAGCCCGTCCTCAGCGAGCTGCGGCGCCGGTTCTCCGCCGCCTGCTGGCAGGACCTCCAGCCGGTCCCGGAGCAGGCCGCGGTCAATGTGCGCCGGGCCGAGGAGAAGCTGAAGGAGGCGTCCCAGGCCCGCGACGAGCAGCGCTGGGCCGACGCCACCTCCCGGCTGAGCACCGTACGGGCCCTGCTCAACGCGACCGACGAGGCGGTGTCCGCCGCCGGTGACCGCCTGCGCCGGCTCGACGACGTCGCCAAGGACCCGCAGCAGGAGATCCAGCGCACCCGGTTCGCCATCCGCGACGCCCAGCGCCTCGCCATGGCCGGGCGCCAGACGCCCGAGCCGCGGCACGCCCGGCCGCTGGACGACGCGGTGGCCCGCCTGGACCAGGCGATCACGGCCCTGGAGAACCGGCACCCGGACTACTGGCACTTCCTCACCGTGACGGAGGGCCTGCGCGGGATCGCCGCCGACGTCGTGGCCGACATCCGCGAGGAGCGTGGCGCGGGGAGTCACTGACGCCGTCCGCCCCGGACGGTCGCGGGCGCCGCGCTGTGGACAGCCCGGGGCCCGGCGCCGATAACCTGGCGTCATGCCTCGTTACGAGTACCGCTGCCGCTCCTGCGGAGACACCTTCGAGCTCAGCCGCCCCATGGCCGAGTCCTCCGCTCCCGCTTCCTGCCCCGCCGGGCACGAGGACACCGTGAAGCTGCTCTCGGCCGTCGCTGTCGGCGGCACGGCGGGCGGCGGCTCCCGGCCCGCGCCGTCGGCCGGCGGCGGCGGGGGCGGCTGCTGCGGCGGAGGCTGCTGCGGCTGAACCGGGGCGGTACCCGAGGCACCGGCGGCGCCGCGACCCCCGCACGCCGCCGGCACCACCGGACCACCGCGCCCGGAACCGCCGCCCCCGGGCGGCTACCGCTTGCGCGAGAGCGTGAGCCCGTCCGACACCGTCAGCAGCACGCTGTCCATCCGCGCGTCCGCCGAGACATGGTCGTTGAACTCCTGGATGGCCTTCGCCGCGCCCGTAGCGTCCGGGTCCGTCACCCGGCCGTGGAACAGCACGTTGTCCGTGGTGATGACCCCGCCCGGCCGCAGCCTCGGCACCAGTTCCTCCCAGTACGCGATGTAGTTGCCCTTGTCCGCGTCCAGGTAGGCGAAGTCGATGTGGGGCTCCTCCGGCATCGCGCGCAGGGTGTCCAGGGCGGGGGCGATACGCAGGTCGATGCGGTCGGCGACCCCCGCCTTCCGCCACGCCTCCCGGCCGTACGCCGTCCACTCCTCCGAGACGTCGCAGGCGATCAGCCGTCCGTCCGCCGGGAGCGCCTGGGCCATGGCGAGGGCGGAGAAGCCGGTGAACGTGCCGACCTCCACGATGTGCCGGGCGCCCGTCAGCCGGACGAGGAAGGCGAGCAGCGGGCCCTGCTCCTCGGCCGACTGCATGCCCGCGTGCTCGGGCAGCCGCGCGTAGGTCGTCTCGACGAGTTCGCGCTGCACGGCGTCCAGCGGCGGGTTGTGCGCCAGCATGTACGCGTACAGCTCATCGGTGATCTTGGTGGAGTTTCCCTTGGTCATCGCACAACTCTACGGTCGCCCAGGTGATTTACCGGACCCCCGAGGCCCGCAGGAAGCGGCGCAGGATCTCCTCGCCCGCCGCCACGCCCCGTTCGGCGGTGGCCTCGATGTGGTCGGCGTCCCAGTCGGCGTCGGCGAGTTCGCCGTGGCCGGGGCGCCAGCCCTGGTCGGCGGCGAGCAGGAGGTCCGCGTCCAGGAGGGAGTCACCGGCGGCGAGGGTGTGCGTGGCGCCGGTGCGACGGGCGACCTCGCGCATGGCCGCGCTCTTGGTGAGCGGGCGCGGTACGGCGTAGATCTTGCGGCCCTGGAGCGAGACGGTCCAGCCGCGCGGCTCCGCCCAGGCGGCGAGCTCCTTGGTCCACTCCGGGGGCAGTTCGGCGCGGTCGACGACGAGGTACGCGAACAGGTCCTCGGCGACGCGCTCCTTGAGCAGCCACGCGGGATCGGCGGTGGCCACGAGGTGGGCGCGGACCTCGGCCAGTGGGGCGCACTCGTCGGCGAGGCGGCCCGCCACGGTCCGCTGCCAGTCCGGGTCGGACTCGCCCTTCACCAGGATGTGGCCGCCGTTGGCGCAGATCGCGAACTCGGCCGGGGCGCCCGGGAGCCGGATGCGGTGGTACTGCTCGCGGGTGCGGGTGGTCGTCGGGACGAACACCGTGGAGTCGGCGGCGGTGAGGTCGGTGAGCAGCCCGGCCGCGGTCTCGGTGACGTACGAGAGGGGCTTGTGGTTGTAGACCTCGACGCACAGCAGCCGGGGCGCCCGATCGTCCTCCATGGTGAGCTGGAGCGCGGCCGAGGAATAGATGAGGGTGCGGTCGAGGTCGCTGGCGACGAGGGTGACCGGGGAGGCCGTCACGCGGACTCCACCGCCTTGCCGTCGGCGCCGGTCGCCCCGCGGGTGTACTTGGGGTGGATGAGCCCGACGCAGGTGTACGGGAGCGAGTCGACCTCCTCGACGGGCACGCCGCGCTGCTCGGCCAGGAGCCTGATGTGGTCGAGGTCCGGGCCGGCGCCGCGCCGGGCGAGGATCTTCCAGGGGACGCGGCGCAGCAGGACCCGGGTGGTCTCGCCGACGCCGGGCTTCACGAGGTTGACGTCGTGGATGCCGTACTCCTCGCTGATGCGTTCCACGGCCGCCCAGCCCTCCCAGGTGGGGGCCCGGTCGGCGGCGAGCAGCTCCTTCACCTCGGTGTCCACCGCGTCCGCGACCTCGTCGAAGCGCGCGGCGACCGTGTCGAGGAAGAGGCCGGAGACATCGGCGCCGGCCAGCTCGCGGTAGAACTTCGCGCCGTGGAAGTCGTCCGGGCCGACCAGGTCGGCGCGCAGGACAGTACGGGAAATGAGGCCGGAGACCGTGGAGTTGAGGCAGGCGGAGGGGATGAGGAAGTCCTCGCGGGTGCCGTACGTCCGCACGCAGCCGCCCGGGTCCGCCAGCACCGCGATCTCCGGGTTGAAGCCCGCCACTCCCCCGGCCTTCTCGAACTCGGCGACGGCGGCGGCCAGTTCGCGGGTGATCGCGCCCTTGCCGGTCCAGCCGTCCACGAACACGACGTCGGCCGGGTCGTGGTGACCGGCCAGCCAGCGCAGCGCGTTGGCGTCGATGCCGCGTCCCCGCACGATGGAGACGGCGTAGTGCGGCAGGTCGATGCCGTGCCGTGCCCGGGCCCAGCGGCGCATCAGCACGCCGACCGGCGTGCCGGCCCGGGCGAGCGAGACGAGGACCGGGCGCGGGCCGCGCTCGGCGAGGACGGTCTCGGTGACGGTGCCCACGGCGCGGGCGATGCGGGCGGCCGACACCGCGAGGGCGCTCTTGAAGAGTTCCTGGTACGCGGCGGAGGGCTGGTACTCGACGGGAAGCGATTCCGCGTAGTGCGCGCCCCCCCTCTGTATCGCCTCCTCGCGCTCCTCCGTGGGCGCTTCGAGGCGGGTGTCCGAGAGGTCCTGGAGCAGCCAGCCGACCTCGTCCGGCGCGTACGAGGAGAACGCGGGGCCGCGCAGGGGCTCGGGCAGCTGCATGGGGGCTTCTTCCTGGCGTTCGGAGGCGGGCGCCCCCGGTACGTACGAGGGGATCACCGCGAGCAGGACCTGCGCGGTGTGCGGGGCGAGGCGGTCGAGGAGGCCGCCGGGGGCGTGCAGGGCCGGGGTGTCGGCGGTGGAGTCGACCACGAGGACGACGGCGTCGAAGCCGGCGCCGGCCACGTTGTACGCGTAGCGCTCGCCGGGGCCGTCGGCCGGGTCGTCGTGGGCCGGGAAGACCAGCCGGGTGCGTATCGCGTAGCCCGGGTCGTCCACGGCGAGGACCGGGGAGCGGGTGGTCGTGGAGTAGCGGACCTCGGCGTCGGTGCGCTCCTCCAGGGCGGTGGCCAGGCGCAGCGGCGCGTACATCAGCTCCTCGAAGCCGAGGACGAGGACGCGGCGGGGCCGGTCGCCGAGCGCTTGGGCGACGTGGTCGGCGAGGGCGGGGAGCGCGGGCTCCAGGAGGGCGCGGTGGGCCTCGGTGAAGCCGTGCCGTCCGCCGTCGGGGACGCCGGCGGGCCAGGGGAGGTCGAGGCGGGTGTGGGGGCGCGGGTGCGGGGGCCCGTCCTGGGGTGCTTCGGCTTCGGCCTCCCGCTCCGCGACGAGGGCCTGGCCCTTTTCCAGGACGCCGTCCGGGAGGGTGACCGTTCCGGTGTTGCGGGCGACCAGGTCGACGCGGGCGCCGATCTCGGCCGCGAAGGCGGTGAGGCGGCCCCGGTCGGCGGGTGAGCGCATGTCGACCAGGGCGACGATGACGTAGTGGTCGCGGGGGTAGCGCTCGTGGAGGGCGCGGATCGTGTTGAGGACGGTGTTGCCGGTGGAGAACTCGTCGTCCACCAGGACCAGCGCCGAGCCGGGCCCGTCCGCCGCCAGCAGCTCCGGGTCCTCGGGGAGCAGCAGGTGCGAGGTGGCGTGGGAGTGGGCCTCCTCGAAGCCGCCCGCCCGGGCCACGCCGGGCACGGGCCTGCGGGTCGAGTGGAGGTAGGGCGCCCCGCCGAGGCCGTCGGCGACCGAGTGGCCGAGGCCGGTGGCCGTCTCCGCGTACCCGACGACGACCGCGCGCGGCGCGCCTTCCTCGCCGAGGAGCGCCCGCACCCGGCGGCCCAGCTCCACGCCGGCTCCGTACACCACGGAAGGGCGCTGCGGCACGTGCTTGCCGAGCACGTTGGACACGAGCAGGTGTGCCCGCTTGGGGTTGCGCCGCAGGGCGAGGCCCAGCAGCTCGCGCAGCTCCCCGTCGCCCACCAGCCCGACGCCCAGTCGCTCCGCCACCCAGCTACCCGACCACACCACGTCCGCAGTCCCTCTTTCCACTCGTCCGTCGGACCCGGTGCCGTGCTCGGCGCCGGTGTCCCTCTCCGATCGTCCCGCCGGTCCCGCTCACTCCGCGAGGCAGGCCGCCAGCAGGTCCACGAAACCGATGTCCTCCCGGGCCACGCCGAAGACCTCGGCGCGCAGCAGGGTGCGCTCGGCCCAGGCCCGGTGGGGCTTCACCTCGTTCATCTTGTTCGTGTACGCGGAGCGCAGCACCCCGCCGCCGTTGCTCTCGGGCCGCAGGATGTCCTGGGCGTCGCTGAACTCTTCGTGGCTGACCACGGACAGCGCGTGCACGGGGGCGACGTGCGAGGGGTGGATGCAGGTCTTGCCGAGCAGCCCGTTGGCCCGGTCGAGGTCGATCTCGCGCAGCAGTCCGTCCAGGTCGTGCGCGATGAGCGCGGTGCGCAGCGACTCGGCCCGGTTCTCCTGGAAGGGGCTGTTCCGGAGCTGGGGCTTGAACATGCGCTCCTGGCGGGGGAAGTACTCCCAGACGGGGCCGGTGACCGTGAAGCCCGTCCCGTCGGCCCGTCCGAGCACGTTGACGACGTCGGCGATGACATGGGCGACGATGCCGACGTCGTACGCCGTCATGTCGGGGGAGCGCCGCAGCCCGTAGGCGGAGCAGAAGTCAGTGACGCCGAGGCGGAGGGCGAGGACCCGGTCGCGGTGCGCGGTGACGGTCTCGGCGATGCCCCGGAGGGTTTCGCGGCGGGTTTCCAGGTGCAGGAGCTCGGGCGATTCGAGGACGGGCATGGCGAAGAGGCGGCGGCCCGCGGCGGCCTCGGCCTTGGTCAGGGCCTCCATGAAGGGCACGCCCCGTGCGCGCGTGAACTTGGGGAGCACGAATCCGGACAGCAGCCGGACGGTCGCGCCGAGGCGGCGCACCAGGTCGGTGATCTGTTCCGGTTCGCGGACCCGGATGAACAGCAGCGGCAGCTCGATGGAGCGCGCGTCCAGCTCGGCGAACTGCCTGACCAGGTTCTCCTCGGCCCCGGCGACCTCGGAGTCGTCGATCGAGTCCTCCAGGCACAGCACCATCGAGACGACGCCGCGCCCGGCCAGCTTGACGATGTCGTCGGCGAGCCGGGGACGGGTGGCGGGGCTGTAGAGCGTGGCTCCCAGGGCGGCGGAGAGGAGGGGGGCCGGTGAGTCCGCGTCGAATGCACAGGGTTCCTGGAAGAAGAGCCCGTCCTTCGCAGCCGCTGCAATATGCCCGAAATGACGCATGCAATTCCCCCCGTACTCTCTGACCGACCGGACAACGTGTGGCCGGTAATAGTACGTACGAACGGGTGTCGGCAGTTCCCGGCCTGGGTGAATTCCGGGTGTCGTGACCGTTTCGCACGAATTTCAAAAGTGGCGGAGTGGGTGAATCCGCCCGAAGCGCGGGACACGGACCCCGCCCCCGCGTTGTCCGCGCGGGCCGCCAGCAGGCAGGATGACCGGCATGACGCACGCGATGGTGAAAGGCTCGAACGTCCCCCTCGACGCCATGGCCGTACGGGCCGTGCTGCGCTGGACGCCGGGTGCCGGGGTGCCCGATGTGGACGCCTCGGCCCTGCTGCTCGGCGCGGGCGGGCGCGTGCGCTCGGACGAGGACTTCGTCTTCTACAACCAGCCGCGCCATCCCTCGGGCCTGGTGCGCCGGCTGCCCAAGCGCAGCCTGCCCGAGGGCCTGACGGACACCATCGAGGCCGATCTGAACGCGCTCGACCCCTCGGTCGACCAGGTCGTCATCGCCGCGTCCTCGGACGGGGCCGCCTTCGGGGCGGTACGCGACCTGCGCATCCTGGTCTACGACGCCGCGGCGGCCGGCGGCGAACCGCTCGCCGTGTTCGACGTGCGCGCGGAGACCGGCGAGGAGACCGCGATCATCTGCGGCGAGCTGTACCGGCGTGGCGACGGCTGGAAATTCCGGGCGGTCGGGCAGGGCTACCCGACGGGGCTCATCGGCCTCGCGACCGCGTTCGGCATCTCGGTCGACGAGGCGGAGCCCGAGCCCCAGCAGCACACCCCGGCGCCGCCCTCGGTCCCGCCCGCCCCGGCCCCCGGACCGGACTCGCAGGCGACCGTGCTGCACCAGCAGCCCTCGTACGGCTATCCGCAGCCCACCGCGGCCCCGGCGCCCCAGCCCGCGTACGGCTATCCCCAGCCGGCGTCCGCGCAGCCCGCCTACGGCTACCCGCAGCCCGCAGCGGCGGCGGCCCCCGCTCCCGACCCGAATTTCGTGCTGCCCCCGCAGGGTCCGCAGTTCATACGGCCCTGAGGACATCTAGGCGCGACTCTTGTAGCCGCGCCCCCACTGCATGCCGAAGCCGTACATCCGGTCCAGCTCGGACTGGAAGCCGTAGACGAACTTCACCTCGCGCCGCACGATCAGCTCGTCCTTGACGTTCTCCACCGTGAGCACCGCGCAGGAGCGGGCCTGCGGGGCGCGCTCGTCCAGCTCGATCTCGATGCGCGGCCCGTTGCCGGGGTAGAGCGTCACCTTGGCGTGCGTACGGTCGAAGGCGGGCGTCTGGTCGTAGATGTAGACGAAGAACAGCAGCCGCTTGATGTGCTCGCGCTGATCGAGGTTGACGTAGAGCGTCTCGCCGGAGGGGGCGCCGAAGCGGTCGTCGCCACTGAGCCGGATGTAGGGCGGCCCGTTCAGATCGCCGAGCAGATTGCCCAGGGGCTGCACCACCCCCCGGGTGCCGTCCGCCAGCTCGTACATGCAGCCGAGGTCCAGGTCGACGTTGACCATCCCCTGGGTGTGTGCCTGGACGGCTTCCGGCTGGAAGAGCTTGAAGGGGCGCAGCAGCCGGCCGCTCTGCCGGGAGCGGCCCCCGATGTCCGAGGTGCGCATGCGCCAGGAGAGGTTGACGCGGAGGTTGCCGCTCAGCGCCCCCTGTTTGGTCAGCGAGACCGTGGCGTGCCGCCGGGTGAGCACGATGGAATTGGTGGCCGCGTTGCCCGACTCGAACTGTGTCTCCCGCCCCGGCCACAGGCTGTTCCAGAACGCCATCCCCGACCCCGCCCTCTCGGTCCCTCACCCGTCGCACGCGGCGCATACGACGCACGCACCACTGCGGGGCGGCTCCGGGCCGGCCTCCGGGTGTGTCCCGGAGCCGTTGCCGTACGAGCCGCCCCGCAGAGAGCGTTCCCTCAATTCCTACCGGGTCACACCCCGGCGGTCACTTCGCTCTTGCCCTCTTCCGCCTCCAGCGCCTTGTTGCGGCGGACGGAGGACCAGAAGGACCAGGCGATCAGGACGACACCGACGAGACCGGTGATGATCTCGTTGATCTCGTACTGGATCGTGACGAGCAGGATGACGGCCAGCGCGCCGATCGCGTAGTGCGCGCCGTGCTCCAGGTAGACGTAGTCGTCCAGGGTGCCCTGGCGGACCAGGTAGACCGTGAGCGAACGGACGTACATGGCGCCGATGCCGAGGCCGAGCGCCATGAGCACGATCTCGTTGGTGATGGCGAAGGCGCCGATCACGCCGTCGAACGAGAAGGACGCGTCAAGAACTTCCAGGTAGAGGAACATGAAGAAGGCGGCCTTGCCGGAAAGGGCGACCGCGGAGATCTTCTTGCCGCTCCGCTTGGCCTCTTCCTCCTCCTCGTGCTCGCGCTCCTCCTCCTCTTCGAGTTTGTCCTCGAAGTAACCGGAGAGCCCGCCGACGATGAGATACGTGATCAGACCCGCGATACCGGCCAGCAGGACGGTCTCCGCCTTGTCCACATGTCCGCCGCCGTGCTGGTGGGCGTGGGTGGCGACGGTCATCGCGGAGATCAGCAGGACGATGAGCGCGATGCAGACCGACAGCATGTCGACCTTGCCCAGCTTGGCGAGGGGGCGCTCCAGCCAGCGGAGCCACTGGATGTCACGGTCCTCGAAGATGAAGTCGAGGAAGATCATGAGCAGGAACATGCCACCGAACGCGGCGATCGCCGGGTGGGCGTCGGTGACCAGTTCCTTGTAGCGGTCCGGGTCGTTGAAGGAGAGATCGATGGCGTCGATCGGGTTCAGACTCGCGGTGATGGCGACGATCACGACGGGGAAGACCAGCCGCATACCGAAGACCGCGATGATCACGCCGACGGTGAGGAAGATCTTCTGCCAGAAGGCGGACATCTTCTTCAGGATTCCGGCGTTGACCACGGCGTTGTCGAAGGACAGCGAGATCTCCAGGACGGAAAGAATCGCCACCACACCGAAGGCTTCCCACCCCCCGTAGAACCACGCGGCCACAAGGCCGATCACGGTGATCGCGAACGACCACCCGAAGGTTTTCAGAAGCACTGGCTACCCCATCATGTATGTAACGGGTCTCCCCCGATGTGCACGGGGCTCCCCCGCGCCGTGCGCGGCTTTACGAAACGTTGACCCCGAAGTCTAGAGCGATGCCACGCAGCCCCGATGCGTACCCCTGACCAACTGCACGGAACTTCCACTCGCCGTTGTAGCGGTACAGCTCGCCGAAGATCATCGCGGTCTCCGTGGAGGCGTCCTCGGTGAGGTCGTAACGCGCGAGTTCCTGACCGTCGGCCTGATTCACTACGCGAATGAAAGCGTTGCTGACCTGGCCGAATGTCTGACCGCGATTGTCGGCCTCGTGAATCGAGACCGGAAAGACGATCTTGTCGCAATGGGCCGGCACCTGCGTGAGGTTCACGATGATCGACTCGTCGTCGCCCTCGCCCTCACCCGTGAGGTTGTCACCGGTGTGCTCCACGGAACCGTCGGGGCTCGTGAGGTTGTTGTAGAACACGAACCACTCGTCGCCGAGGACCCGGCCCGACTGGCACAGCAGCGCGCTGGCGTCCAGGTCGAAGTCGGCCCCCGTCGTGGATCGTGCGTCCCAGCCGAGCCCGACCAGCACCTGGGTGAGATTGGGTGCGGCCTTGGAGAGGGAGACATTGCCTCCCTTGGCGAGCGTGACGCCCATGGTGTGTCCTCCCCGAGTCTATGAACCGTCTTTGTACCGGACGGAGCGGCCGGCCGAACCCGTGCGGCCGGAAGAACTGTCCTTCGAGCACGTCCGGCGCCGCACGTGGTGCGGCGCCGGACGGAGATGCTGGTGCCGGGGCAGGAACCCCGGGCAGGTCAGACGTTGACGCCGAAGTCCTGCGCGATGCCGCGCAGACCGGAGGCGTACCCCTGGCCGATGGCGCGGAACTTCCACTCCGCGCCGTTGCGGTACAGCTCGCCGAAGACCATGGCGGTCTCGGTCGAGGCGTCCTCGGACAGGTCGTAGCGCGCGAGCTCGCTGTTGTCGGCCTGGTTGACGACGCGGATGTACGCGTTGCGGACCTGGCCGAAGCTCTGCTGGCGGGACTCGGCCTCGTAGATCGAGACCGGGAAGACGATCTTGTCGACGTCGGCCGGCACCGTGGCCAGGTTGACGTTGATGACCTCGTCGTCGCCCTCGCCCTCACCGGTGAGGTTGTCACCGGTGTGCTCGACGGAGCCGTCGGGGCTCTTGAGGTTGTTGAAGAAGACGAAGTTGCCGTCGTTGGCGACCTTGCCCTCGGCGTTCGTCAGCAGAGCACTGGCGTCGAGGTCGAAGTCCCCGCCGGTGGTGGTACGGGCGTCCCAGCCGAGACCCACGATGACCGCGGTCAGGTTGGGCGCGGCCTTGGTCAGCGAGACGTTGCCGCCCTTGCTGAGGCTGACTCCCACGAGTCCTCCCATTGGTTTCTTGGGGGCCGGCCGGTGCCGGCGCCTCCACGTCGTGTTGACATCCGATCAACGACTGGATCCTAGTGACCGGTTCCCGGCCGAAACAGGCTTTCCGCCCCGGTTCGGCCGGCGATCCGCCCGGAGCCGGATCAGAGGCTGCCGAGCGCCTTGATGTAGTCGTTGAGGTCGCGCGCGTCGGGCAGGCCGTTGACGACCGTCCAGCGCACCACGCCCTCCTTGTCGATGATGAAGGTGCCGCGCACCGCGCAGCCCTTCTCCTCGTCGAAGACGCCGTAGGCCCGCGAGGTCTCGCCGTGCGGCCAGAAGTCGGAGAGCAGCGGGTACTCCAGGCCCTCCTGCTCGGCGAAGACGCGCAGGGTGTGGATCGAGTCGTTGGACACGGCCAGCAGCTGCGTGTCGTCGTTCTCGAACGTGGGCAGCTCGTCACGGAGCGCGCACAGCTCGCCCGTGCAGACGCCGGTGAAGGCGAACGGGTAGAACAGCAGCACCACGTTCTTCTCACCGCGGAAATCGGACAGCTTCACGGTCCGGCCGTGGTTGTCCTTCAGCTCGAAATCCGGGGCCTGAGTGCCGACCTCGATCGCCATGAAAACGCGTCCCTTCGCTACGTCACCGGGCTGGGCTGTCCGGGTGACCCCCACCCTACGCAGACCCCCCGGGCGCCCGCGCGGCACCCGGGAAAGCTTCCCGCGCGGGAGCGGATCAAGCCAGTGAGTAACCGGGATACGGATGTACGAGGCGGATGTACGAAGGCCCCCGATCGGCGCGATGCCAGTCGGGGGCCTTCAGGGGTTGGTGGGGTCAGCGCTTGGCCTTGGCCGCTTTGGGCGTGACGAGACGGCTTCCCGACCAGTCCTTGCCCGCGTTGACGCTCTTGGTCTGGGCGAGCCCTGCGGTCTGGGCGGCCTCGTTGATGTCGCTCGGCTCGACGTATCCGTCGCGGCCGGTCTTGGGCGTCATCAGCCAGACCACGCCGCCGTCCTCGAGCAGACCAATGGCATCCACCAGCGCGTCCGTAAGGTCGCCGTCCTCGTCGCGGAACCACAGCAGGACGACGTCAGCGATGTCGTCGTAGTCCTCGTCGACGAGATCCTGGCCGGTAATGGCCTCAATGCCCTCACGGAGCTCCAGCTCGACGTCGTCGTCGTAGCCGATCTCCTGGACCACCTGTCCGGGCTCGAACCCCAGGCGTGCAGCCGGGTTGGTCCGCTCCTCCGCGTGGTCCGCGGTCGCGCTCACGGGTTGCCTCCTGATCATGTTTCGGAAAATGCTTCAGCCACGCGCGTGCGCGGGGCGTTGGCCGTAGTCCACACGGGAGCGGCGGATCGCGCAAGTACCCAGCGTACGAGACCGCCTAAACGGTGACGTTTCCTGTCACGTCGCCGTCCTTCAGGCAGGCTCCCTGCGAGGGCCCGCGTCCTCCTCCACTCCTGTCGTGTCCTTCGTCCTTGGACAGCTTATGCCGTTTCGGTCCGGCATTCGGAGCCGAGCAGCTTTTGGGAACACTTGCACGCCTTGGGCGTATGGTTGCGTTCCGTCCCCTCTCATCCTGCCTGCCCCATCCTGTCCG
Source organism: Streptomyces sp. NPDC008163 (assembly GCF_042956885.1). Lineage (NCBI taxonomy): Bacteria > Bacillati > Actinomycetota > Actinomycetes > Kitasatosporales > Streptomycetaceae > Streptomyces > Streptomyces sp. NPDC008163. Next base: position 39,661 of record NZ_JBIBHG010000007.1, read on the forward strand.
ACACCTTCTGCCTGCACCGATACCCACTCGGCGGTCGTCCATCCGTCCCTGCGGAACCGGGCCGGGGACGCGTTCGGGGTTACCTCTCGGTAGAGATGACGTACGCGTTTCGGCGGTACACGATGGGGTTGGCGTACACATCCTCATGTCCGGGGGCAGGACTCCCGTAACAGGCCCCGAAGCGCAGCACCGAACAGCGAAGGAACAGCGTGGCTTCCGGATCCGATCGCAACCCGATCATCATTGGCGGCCTTCCGAGTCAGGTCCCGGATTTTGATCCCGAAGAGACCCAGGAATGGCTCGACTCCCTCGACGCCGCCGTCGACGAGCGAGGCCGTGAGCGGGCCCGCTATCTCATGCTCCGGCTCATCGAGCGAGCGCGCGAGAAGCGCGTCGCCGTGCCGGAGATGCGCAGCACGGACTACGTCAACACGATCGCCACGAAGGACGAGCCGTTCTTCCCCGGCGACGAGGAGATCGAGCGCAAGATCCTCAACGCGACCCGCTGGAACGCGGCCGTGATGGTCTCGCGCGCCCAGCGGCCGGGGATCGGCGTGGGCGGCCACATCGCCACGTTCGCCTCCTCGGCCTCGTTGTACGACGTCGGCTTCAACCACTTCTTCCGCGGCAAGGACGACGGTCTCGGCGGCGACCAGATCTTCTTCCAGGGGCACGCGTCCCCCGGGATCTACGCCCGCGCCTTCCTGCTGGACCGGCTCAGCGAGGCGCAGCTCGACGCGTTCCGCCAGGAGAAGTCGAAGGCGCCGAACGGGCTGTCCAGCTATCCGCACCCGCGGCTGATGCCGGACTTCTGGGAGTTCCCGACGGTGTCGATGGGCCTCGGCCCGCTCGGCGCGATCTACCAGGCCCGGATGAACCGTTACATGGAGGCGCGCGGCCTCGCCGACACCTCGAACTCGCATGTGTGGGCGTATCTCGGCGACGGCGAGATGGACGAGCCGGAGTCGCTCGGCCAGCTGTCCATCGCCGCCCGCGAGGGCCTGGACAACCTGACCTTCGTCGTCAACTGCAACCTCCAGCGCCTCGACGGCCCGGTGCGCGGCAACGGCAAGGTCATCCAGGAGCTGGAGTCCCAGTTCCGGGGCGCCGGCTGGAACGTGATCAAGCTGGTCTGGGACCGGTCCTGGGACCCGCTGCTGGCGCAGGACCGCACGGGCATCCTGGTCAACAAGCTGAACACGACGCCGGACGGGCAGTTCCAGACGTACGCCACGGAGACCGGCGCGTACATCCGGGAGCACTTCTTCGGGGACGACCCGAGGCTGCGCGAGATGGTCAAGGACATGACCGACCAGCAGATCCTGCACCTGGGGCGCGGCGGTCACGACCACCGCAAGGTGTACGCGGCCTATGCGGCGGCCAAGGCCCACAAGGGCCAGCCGACGGTGATCCTGGCGCAGACGGTCAAGGGCTGGACCCTCGGTCCGAACTTCGAGGGCCGCAACGCGACCCACCAGATGAAGAAGCTCACCGCCGAGGACCTGAAGCGGTTCCGGGACCGGCTGCACATCCCGATCGCGGACAAGGAGCTGGAGGACGGCAACCCGCCGTACTACCACCCGGGCCGCGGCTCGGAGGAGATCCAGTACATGCACGACCGCCGCAAGGGCCTGGGCGGTTACGTCCCGACCCGTGTGGTGCGCGCCAAGCCCCTGCCGCTGCCCGAGGACAAGACGTACGCGGCAGCGAAGAAGGGCTCGGGCCAGCAGTCGATCGCCACCACCATGGCGTTCGTCCGGATCCTGAAGGACCTCATGCGGGACAAGGAGATCGGCAAGCGCTTCGTGCTGATCGCGCCCGACGAGTACCGCACGTTCGGCATGGACGCCTTCTTCCCGAGCGCGAAGATCTACAACCCGCTCGGGCAGCAGTACGAGTCGGTCGACCGCGATCTGCTGCTCGCGTACAAGGAGTCGCCGACCGGGCAGATGCTGCACGACGGCATCTCGGAGGCGGGCTGCACGGCCTCGCTGATCGCCGCGGGCTCCGCCTACGCGACGCACGGCGAGCCGCTGATCCCGGTCTACGTCTTCTACTCGATGTTCGGCTTCCAGCGCACCGGCGACCAGTTCTGGCAGATGGCGGACCAGCTGGCGCGCGGCTTCGTGCTGGGCGCGACCGCCGGCCGGACGACGCTGACCGGCGAGGGGCTCCAGCACGCCGACGGGCACTCCCAGCTGCTGGCGTCGACCAACCCGGCCTGCGTGGCCTACGACCCGGCGTTCGGGTACGAGATCGCGCACATCGTGCAGGACGGTCTGCGCCGGATGTACGGCGGGACCGCCGAGGAGAACGAGGACGTCTTCTACTACCTCACCGTCTACAACGAGCCGATCCAGCACCCGGCGGAGCCCGCCGATGTCGACGTCGAGGGCATCCTGAAGGGCGTCTACCGCTACAGCGGCGGGGAGAAGGGCGAGATCCCGGCCCAGATCCTGGCGTCCGGCGTGGCGGTGCCGTGGGCCGTCGAGGCGCAGCGGATCCTCGCGGACGAGTGGAATGTGAAGGCGAACGTCTGGTCGGCGACCTCCTGGAACGAGCTGCGGCGCGAGGCCGTGGACGTGGAGCGGTACAACCTGCTGCACCCGGAGGAGGAGCAGCGTGTGCCGTACGTGACGCGCAAGCTGTCCGGAGCGCAGGGGCCGTTCGTGGCGGTGTCGGACTGGATGCGGTCCGTGCCGGACCAGATCGCCCGCTGGGTGCCCGGCACCTACCAGTCGCTGGGCGCGGACGGGTTCGGGTTCGCGGACACCCGGGGCGCGGCGCGGCGGTACTTCCACATCGACGCGCAGTCGATCGTGCTCGGGGTGCTCACGGAGCTGGCGAAGGAGGGGAAGGTCGACCGGTCGGCGCTGAAGACGGCGGTCGACCGCTACGACCTGCTGGACGTGGCCTCGGCCGATCCGGGGGCCGCGGGCGGTGACGCGTAACGCGGGCGCGGAGACTCGCCCGGTGCGGGGCGGCGGGACCCGGAAAGGGTGCCGCCGCCCCGCGGCGCGTCGGGGTCCGGTCAGTTCTCCCACACCTTGAAGGCGCGCACCTGGTACGGCGAGCGCGGCAGCCAGGTGCCGCCGCCCGGGTAGGTCTCGAACTCGCCGGTCTCCGCGCACTCGGCGGACTGGTAGGTGGTGACGGGCCGGCCGGTGCGGTTGGCCAGGGCCTGGGCGGTGGTGCCGGGCTTCAGCGGGACGCAGCTCTCGATGTCGATGGTGGACAGCTCATGGGTCTGCCGGGCGCCGGTGAAGTCGGGCTGGGCCCAGAGGCAGAGCTGCCCGCTCGCGCAGTTCCCCAGGGAGACCGGCGCGGCGGCCTCGGCGGGCGCGGTCGCCCCGGCGGGTGCGAGCAGGAACAGGGCGGTGACGGCCAGAACGGCCGCGGCGATGGTCTTACGCATGCGAGTGGAACCCCCGTGATGATGAAACTGCCGTGACGGAACTGCTGATGCGGGCGTCCACCGATGCGGATCTCCCTGCACCCACCCTGCGCCGTTACGGAGAGTAATCGGAAGGGCTGGAGGCCAGGTCCACTCCGAAAGGTGACGCCCCGCACAGAGTTGACGCGAAAGGCGCGGAGCGTGCCGCAAGGCCGTACGCAGGGTGAGACAACCACCGTGTCCTTCCGCACAGTCGGGTGATGTACGTCACCCTGCTCCCGAACCGGCTCCACCCGTCTCCTAGGGTGGTCCGGAGTGACTTCCTTCGACTCCTCCCCCACGCTCACCGCCTGGCGCGCCCTGCTCGCCGTCGCGGTCGTCTTCGTGATGCTCGCGACGACCGGCTGGACCGCCGTGCACCACCAGCGCTCCGGCGACTCCCGCGCGCTCGCGCTGGCCGCCTGGGCCAAGGGGTCGATAGCGGGACAGCCGCTGCCGGACGCCGACACCCCGCCGTACAAGCTGGCGCACTTCTTCGCCACGCTGACACCGGCGCAGCGCGCCCGCCTCGCCGACCGGTACCCACTCGTCGTGGGGAACCTCAACGGCGCCCCGGTCACCACCCGTTACCGTGCGAACCGGCGGGCGATCGGGCAGGCGAGCGCGGTCGAGCGCACACGTGTCCACGACACCAGACTCTCCGCGTCCGGCCGCGCCGAGGCCCGGCACCGCCTGGACCGCTTCCGCTCGATGCTCGCCCGGGACCGCCACTTCCTGGCGTTCGACCCGTCGGGGCGCGGGCTCGCCGCCGAGGTCTTCGGCGACCTGGACCGGGCGCGGCGCATCTCGCTCGTCGTGCCCGGCGTCGACACGAATCTGCTGACCCTGGAACGCACCGGGGCCAAGACCAACGCCGCGCCCGTCGGCATGGCCAAGTCGCTCTACGCCGCCGAGCGCGCCGCGAGCCCCGGGGTGCGCACCGCCGTCATCGCCTGGGCCGACTACACCACGCCCGTCGGCATCGGCATGGACGCCGCCCTCGGCAACCTCGCCGAGCGCGGGGCGGTCCGGCTCGACGCGCTCGTCCGGGCCCTCCCGGGACCGGCAGCCGTCTCGCTGTTCTGCCACAGCTACGGCTCCGTCCTGTGCGGGGTCGCCGCGCGCAGGCTGCCCGGCCGGGTCGAGGACATCGCGGTGGCCGGCAGCCCCGGAATGCGGGCGGACAACGCGGGTCAGCTGCGCACCCGGGCGCACGTGTGGGCGATGCGGGACAGCGGCGACTGGATCGCGGACGTGCCGAACCTGGAGTTCGGGGGCCTGGGACACGGAGCGGATCCGGTGGACCGCGGCTTCGGCGCCCGGGTCGTCTCCGCGGACGGCGCGGTCGGTCACAGCGGCTACTTCGAGCCGGGCACCGAGAGTCTGGACAACTTCGCCGCGATCGGTGTTGGCTCGTACACGTCGGTGACCTGTGCACCGGCCGACAGCACCTGCAACGACGGGGTGTACGCCAACTCGACAGCCTGACGCGCGTAGAGACACCGCTTCCGGCCTCCGGAAGCGGTCGACTCCGAGAGGGGACGGGGCGGGCAAGTGCCGCATACGATGAAGCGCATGGGTGATGTGCTGGCCGGAATTCATGCCACCTGGGAGTTCGACGCCGACTCCGTGCTCATCCGCTACGAACGGGGTATCCGCACACCGAGACTCCTCCAGAGCCTCCGTGAGCGCCGCGTCCCGCACGCGGCGCTGTCGTCGGTGACGCTGACCCCGGGCAAGCGGGGCACGGTGGTGCTGCGTGCCGTCCCGCGTCCCGGAGCCGACCCGCTCCTCGAAGCCGCCGCGGGTCAGCTGAAGGACGGCTGCGACCCGTACCGGCTGGTGCTCCCCGCGGCCCGCGAGACCCTCGCCGAGTACTACGCGGACGAGCTGCGGGCCTGTATCGGCGCGGACGCGGGCGAGCCCGCCGACCGTTTCCTGGTCGCGGCCCCCGAGGCCCCGATGCAGTTCAAGGCGTACGACGGACGGGCCGGCTTCGACGGTGAGCGAATCTCCTTCCGCTGGTTCTGGACGGGCGCCTCATCGGAGAAGTGGAAGGCCGGCGACCAGACGTTCCCGGTCACGGATCTGTGCGGGGTCGAGTGGCGCTCGCCGGAGGGCCTGGAGGGGTATCTGCGGCTGCTGCCCAGGGGCTCGGACGCCGTGGCCCACACGCCCGGAGGGCTCACCGGCACCGCGACGGGCGGGACGGCCACGGGCGTACAGCCGGTGATACCCCGGCCCGCCCGGGCCGACCAGGACCCCGCGGCGGTGATCTTCGGGCTCGGCTACGGCCCGGTCCACGAGTCGCTGCCCTTCGCGGCGGCCGTCCTCGAATCCGTACGCAGGAAGCAGTCCGCGCCCCCGGCGGCCGCTCCCCTCACCGCCGCGGCGCGGCGCGATCCGGCGGACATCGCGGAGCGCATCCACCACCTCGGGGAGCTGCACCGGGCGGGCCTGGTGACCGACGAGGAGTTCAGCGCCAAGAAGGCGCAGCTCCTGGCCGAGCTGTAACCGGCAGCCACCCGAGATGACCGAGCCGATACCCGCTGCCGTCTCCGCGCACACCACCGGTTCGCGACGTTGGACGAGATTCCTGCCGCAGACCGCCGCCGTCCTGCTGACGGCGCTCTTCCTCCCCGTCACCCTGGCCAATCTCCTCGACCAGTACGGGCTGGGCGGCGCGGCCGCCACCACCCTGGCCGTCACCCAGGCCGGGCCCCTGCTGCTGGTGGCGCACCGGCCGCTGTTGGCCTGGTGGATCGTCTTCCCCGCGGACATCGCGGGCGCGCTGGTGATCCTGGGACAGCCGGCCCGCGCATTCGACGTGTGGCCGTGGCCGCCCGCGCCGCTCATCGCCTATCTCTTCCTGCTCCTCGCGCTGGCCCTGCGCAGGTCCCGGCGGGTGCTCGTCGCCGTCTGGCTGGCGACCGGAGCGGCGAGCCTCATCCTCCACCTGGTCCGCGCGGACCGCAGCAACGGCAGCGCGCTGCTGCTGCCCCTGTTCGCGGCCGTGGTGCTGGTGATCGGCGCGGCCGTACGGGAACGGCGCGTCGCCCAGCGCCGGCTCGCCGAACAGGAGACCGTCAGCGAGGCGGAGCGCGCCCGGCGGACGCTGCTGGAGGAGCGGGCCAGGATCGCCCGGGAGCTGCACGACGTGGTCGCCCACCACATGTCCGTGATCACCGTCCAGGCGGACTCCGCGCCCTACCGGCTCGCCCAACTGTCGGACGAGGCGCGCGAGGAGTTCGGGACGATCGCGGCGAGCGCGCGGGAGTCCCTGGCCGAGATGCGGCGGTTGCTGGTGGTGCTGCGCGGTGACGGCGTGGAGGGCGAGCGGGCCCCGCAGCCGGGAATCGACCGCTTGCAGCAGCTGGTGGAGGCGACGGTACGCGCGGGGCTTCCCGCCGAACTGGCGCTGGCCGCCGATGTGGGTGACGTACCGTCGGCCGTTGACTTGTCTGCGTACCGGATCGTTCAAGAGGCGCTGGCGAACGTGGTCCGGCACGCGCCGGGGGCACGGACGCGGGTCTCGGTCACCTCGGACGGCGGGCAGTTGACGGTATCGGTCGTCAACGAACCGCCGGGGAAGCCGGTTTCGCCGCTGGAGTCGGCGGGAACGGGCCACGGTCTGGTCGGGATGCGGGAGCGCGTACGGTTGACGGGCGGCTCACTGGACGCAGGGCCGCTGCCGGACGGGGGGTTCCGGGTCGTCGCGCGGCTGCCGCTGTCCCCCGCCGGGCCCGACGACGCCCCCTGAGTCCGGAGGAACCGTGACCATCCGTGTGATCATCGTCGACGACCAGGCCATGGTGCGGGCGGGCTTCGCGGCCCTGCTGGCGGCGCAGGCGGACATCGACGTGGTCGGCGAGGCGCCCGACGGGCGCCAGGGCGTCGAGGTCAGCCGCCGGGTCCACCCGGACGTGGTCCTGATGGACGTCCGGATGCCCGAGATGGACGGCCTCGCCGCTGCGCGCGAACTCCTCGACCCGCCGCCGGGCGTGGTCCATGTGCCCAGGGTGCTGATGCTGACCACGTTCGACGTGGACGACTACGTGTACGAGGCGCTGCGGGCCGGGGCGTCCGGCTTCCTGCTGAAGGACGCGCCACCGGCCGACCTGATCGCTGCGGTCCGGGTGGTGGCGGCGGGCGACGCGCTGCTCGCGCCGTCCGTGACGCGACGGCTGATCGCCGACTTCGCGAAGCAGGGTCCTTCGGCGGCGGCCCGGGGCGGGGCGGCGCTGCGGCTCAACGGGCTGACACCGCGCGAGACGGAGGTCCTGGGGCTGATCGCGCGCGGCCTGTCGAATCAGGAGATCGCCGGGAAGCTGGTGCTCGCCGAGCAGACGGTGAAGACGCACATCGGGCGCGTCCTGGCGAAGCTGTCCCTGCGCGACCGGGCGCAGGCCGTGATCTTCGCGTACGAGGCGGGTCTGGTCGTCCCCGGCTCCGCCTGACGCACCCGCCCCACCCCCTACCCGGGTAGCACAGGGCAGTTGGCTCCCCGGTGTGACGCACGCGCCCCCACCGCGTTCCTACTTTCCTCCCGTCGCGCCGAACGGCGTGCGGGGACCGGCCGGTTCGGCCGGAGAGGGAGGGCGGGGCGGATGCGGCGTTACGCGAGGACCCTGGTCGCGGCCGCGCTGGCGGTCACCGTGATGTCGGGGACGGCGGGGTGGGTGTCGGGCAACGCCCAGCAGGCGGTCACGGGCCCGCCGCGGGGCACGGCCTCCTGGCGGGCCGACCACACGCTGGGCCGCGAACTGCCCGACCCGGAGGGGGATTCGCCCGCCGAAGCGGCCCGGTTCTTCGCGAGTCTCACCGACACCGAGCAGCAGGCCCTGGCCGCACGGCACCCGCTCGTCGCCGGGAACCTCGACGGCGCCCCGGTCCAGCTGCGCTATCGCGCCAACGCCCTTGCCCTGAAGGCCTCGCACGACCCCCGCTACGCCCACCTCGCCGACGACCCGGCCCGCCGCTTCCTGGCGTTCGACCCGCGCGGCCGGGGCCAGGTCGCGGAGGTCTTCGGCGACCTGACGGCCGCCCGTCGGGTCTCCGTGGTGGTGCCCGGGTCCGACATCGACGCCGGCACCTTCGACCGTACGACCGACGTGTACGGCACCCCGGCCGGCATGGCCAGGTCGCTGTACGCCCGGACGGGGCCGGGCACCGCCGTGGTCGCCTGGGCCGGATACACCACACCGGTGGGCCTCGGGCTCGACGCCGCACGGGGGGCGCTGGCGGAGGCCGGTGCCGCGCGGCTGACCCGGTTCACGGACGGGCTGGAGGCGGCCGGGGTGTCGGTCACCACGGTGTTCTGCCACAGCTACGGTTCCGTCGTCTGCGGCCTGGCCGCGCACCGGCTGCGCGTCGCCGACCTGGTGGTCCTCGGCTCCCCCGGGATGCGCGCGGACAGCGTGGCCGGTCTGCGCACCGGGGCGCGGGTGTGGGCGGCGAAGGACCCCGGCGACTGGATCGGCAAGGTCCCGCACGTCGAATTCGCCGGGCTCGGCCACGGCGCGGACCCCGCGTCGCCGGAGTTCGGCGCCCGCCGGGTGCCCGCCGCCGACGCGGCGGGGCACACCGGCTACTTCGCACCGGGAACCCAGTCGCTCAGCGCCTTCGCCGCGATCGCCGAAGGCGCGTACGACCGGGGCTGAGCCGGCGGGAAGGCCCTAGGGGGCGTCTTGACCCGCAGGCCAGACGGGACTTTCCGGAAACGGCCTAGCTCTTCCCGCCCAGCTCCTCCGCCAACCCGACGATCACGCCGTCCGGGCCGCGCAGGTAGCAGAGCAGGTAGGTGTCCTCGAACCGGGCGATGGAGCCGACGACTTCGCCGCCGAGCGGGCGCAGCCGGGCCACGGTGTCCTCGACATCGTCGACGGCGAACATGACGCGGTGCGTGCCGAGCACGTTGTGCGGCCGGTCGCGCGGGGCGTCGATCAGCGCGGGGCTGAGGTACTTCGCCAGCTCCAGGCGGCTGTGCCCGTCCGGGGTCCGGAGCATGGCGATCTCGCAGTGGGTGCCGTCGAGCCCGGTGCACTGGTCGGCGAAGCCGCCCTGGACCTCGCCCTTGCCTTCCAGCTCCATGCCGAGTTCCCGGAAGAACGCGATGGCCGCGTCCAGGTCCTCGACCACGATGCCGACGTTGTCCATCCGCTGGATCGCCATGCCGTTGCCTCCTCTGTCGCTTCCTCGTACGGACGCTACCCCGCGCTACTCGCGAGCGAGGGAGGTCAGGCTCATGTCCTGGTAACGGTCACCCGCGACCTGCCCGGCGATCGGTTCGAGGAGGGCCAGCTCGTCGTCGGTGAGCGTGAGGCGGGTGGCGCCCACGTTCTCCAGGAGACGGTGGCTCTTGCGGGTGCCCGGGATGGGGACGACGGTGATGCCGTGGACCTGGGCGCGCTGCTGGACCCAGGCGAGCGCGACCTGCCCGGCGGTCGCCCCGTGCGCGGCGGCGATCTTGTGGACGGGCTCCAGGAGCGCCGCGTTGGCCTTCGCGTTCTCGCCGGTCATCCGGGGCTGCGAGGCGCGGAAGTCGCCCTGGGACAGCTCCTTGCCCGCGTCCGCGAAGGAGCCGGTGAGGAAGCCCCGGCCCAGCGGCGAGTACGGCACGACCGTGACGCCCAGCTCGGCTGCCGCGGCCACCGCGCTGCGCTCCACGTCCCGGCTGAAGAGGGACCACTCGGACTGGAGGGCGGCGATCGGGTGCACGGCGTGCGCCTCGCGCAGTTCGGCGCCGGTGACCTCGCTGAGCCCGAGCTGCTTGACCTTGCCCTCCCGGACGAGCTCGGCCATGGCGCCGACGGACTCCGCGAACGGGACGGCGGTGTCGTGGCGGTGCATGTAGTAGAGGTCGATGACGTCGGTGTTCAGGCGGCGCAGGCTCGCCTCGACGGCCTTGCGGATGTACGCGGGGCTGTTGTTGACGCCCCGGTAGTCGGGGTCGTCGTCGCGCCGCTCGATGCCGAACTTCGTGGCGAGGGTGATCTCGTCGCGGTGCGCCCCGACGAACGGCGCCAGGAAGGTCTCGTTGGCTCCGCTGCCGTAGATGTCGGCGGTGTCGAAGAGGGTGACGCCCGCCGCCAGCGCCGTTTCCAGCGTCTCGCGGGCCGAAACCTCGTCGGTGTCCCCGTAGAACTCGCTGATGCCCATGCAGCCGAGGCCCTGGACCCCGACGCGGGGTCCTCCCCGGCCGAGTTCGACGGTGGCGATCTTGTTGTCAGTCATCAGGCACTCGGCCCTTCCGGCGCCCGGCGGGCGCCCGCATAGAAGTCGATCTTGTAGTCCAGTACGGCAAGGGTGTCCTGGAGCTCCGCGATCCGCGTCTTCACGTCGCGGCGGGTCGCCTCCAGCAGTTCCTGCCGTTCCTCGAAGGTGTGGTCGCCCTCGCGTATGAGCTCGGCGTACCGGACCATGTGGGCGACCGGCATCCCGGTCAGCCGCAGCTTGGTGACGAAGGCGAGCCAGTCGAGGTCCCGGTTGCTGAAGCGGCGCTGGCCGGTGTGCGACCGGTCGACGTGCGGCATGAGCCCGATCCGCTCGTACCAGCGCAGGGTGTGGGCGGTCAGGCCGGTGAACGCGGCGACCTCGCTGATCGTGTAGCGGTCCTGCCCGTCGGGGCGGGGGTGCCCCGACGGGGCGGAGGCGCAGAGGTCGGTCCGGCTCGCGGTGGTCTCCATCACGGTCATACCCCCACGCTAAGACCTTGGAGTGCACTCGAAGCAAGCATCACCGGGTGCGGTTTCCGACAGGTGGGACCTGGAATCTACTCTCGTACGCATGCAGAGCCTGGCGATGATCGAGAACTGGCCCGTCCCCACCGCCGCGGCGGCCATCGTACGAGCGGACGGCACGGTCGCCGGTACGCACGGCCCGACCGCGCACCGCTTCCCGCTCGCCTCCGTCACCAAACCGCTCGCGGCCTACGCGGCGCTGGTGGCGTACGAGGAGGGTGCCGTGGAGCTGGACGAACCGGCGGGCCCCGAGGGCTCGACCGTGCGCGACCTCCTCGCCCACACCAGCGGCCTCGCGTTCGACGAGCACCGGGTGATGGCCCCGCCCGGCAACCGGCGCCTCTACTCCAACGCGGGCTTCGAGGTGCTGGGCGACCACATCGCGAAGGCCACCGAGATCCCGTTCCCGGAGTACGTGCGACAGGCGGTCCTGGAACCTCTCGGGATGACCGCGACCGCCCTGGACGGCTCCCCCGCCAAGGACGGCGTCTCCACGGTCGCCGACCTCGCGCGCTTCGCCGCCGAGGTGCAGGCCCCCCGCCTCCTCGACCCGCGCACGGTGCTGGCCGCGCAGACCGTGGTCCACCCGGGCCTCAAGGGCGTCCTCCCCGGCTACGGCCACCAGAACCCCAACGACTGGGGCCTCGGCTTCGAGATCCGCGCCGCCAAGTCCCCGCACTGGACGGGCGCCTCCTCCTCCCCCGCGACCTTCGGCCACTTCGGGCAGTCGGGCACCTTCCTCTGGGTCGACCCGGCGGCGGGCGCGGCCTGCGTCGCGCTCACCGACCGGGCCTTCGGCCCGTGGGCGGTCGAGGTGTGGCCCGCGTTCACCGACGCGGTCCTGGCGGAGCTGGCGGGCTGACCGGGGCTCCGGGGCCAGCCCCGTCCGTCAGCGGTCGTTCACCGTCGCCACCCGGCCCGCGTACCGCTGGGTCCAGCCGGTGCCGGTGTCGGCGGTGAGCACCACGTCGTAGTAGCCGTGCTCGGTGGGCCAGTCCACGACCGCGGAGTGACCACCGGGGACGGTGACCTTCCGGGTGCCGCCCGCGTAGTCGTTGGCCTCCAGGGTGTAGCGGACCGGGTGGCGGCCGTCGTTGTGCAGCGCCAGGCGGACCACCGGGCGCCACCCCCGGACCAGCCGCGGCTCGACGCGCGGCAGGCCGATGTGGTGGGTGTGCGCGTCCTCGGGGAGCAGCTGCCCGGCGAAGGAGCGCAGGAACCCGTCGGGGCCGTACACCGAGAACGCGTACCGGCCGTCGGTGGCGGTCGTGTCCCAGGTGTACGAGCGCGGGGCCGCCGCGCTCACCGTGTGCGGGATGTTCTCGAACGGGAGGTACCGGTCGGGGAAGACCTGGAGGCTCACCGCCTTGCCCTCCGGACCGCCGGTAAGCGTCATGGCGGCGGTCACCGTGCCCGCGGCCCGGTCCTCGGTGAGCACGGCGTGCGGGTGGAAGGAGAGGCCGCGCGGCTCCATCCGGTCGCGGGGCGGCCTCGGCGGGGTGCCGGTGACCGGGTCCGCGATGACGACGGGGCCGGGGCGCGGGTGCGCGAAGTCGATCGCGCTCGTCAGGTCGCCGGCGATGGAGCGGCGCCACGGGGTGATGTTCGGGCAGGTGAACGGCTTGCCCAGGTGCGCGGCCCAGGTCTCCAGGAACTTCACGGTCGAGGTGTGGTCGAAGACCTCCGAGGCGACGTAGCCGCCGCGCGTCCACGGGGAGACCAGCACCATCGGGACGCGCGGCCCGAAACCGTACGGGGTGGTGCCGGAGAACTCGCCGGGGGTGCCGGCCTCCGGCCGGGGCGGCAGGACGTGGTCGAACTTCCCGTCGTTCTCGTCGTACGTGATGATCACCAGGGTGTGGTTCCAGATGTCCTCGTTGCTCTGGAGGGTCTTCAGCACCTTGTTCATGTACCGCTCGCCGTGCACCGTGTCGAAGCCCGGGTGCTCGCTCCAGGCGGCCGGCATGACCACCCAGGACACCTCGGGCAGGGGGTGTTCGGCGCCCGGTTCGCAGGCGGCGATCAGGTCGCGCAGGACGGCGTCCAGATTGGCCTCGGAGTCGTCGTTCGGCGTGGTGGCGCCCGCGTAGACGAAGGAGTTGGCCTTCCAGATCCGGCCGGTGCCCGGTTCGAGCTCGGCCGGGTCGGCGGTGCGGGGGTCGAAGGCGGCGAAGCTGTTGGTGACGTTGCAGCCGTACTCGCCGACGTATCCGCTCTGGAGGCTGCCGCCGACGCCGTTGCCGCTGTTGTCGGAGTAGACCCGCCAGTTGATGCCCGCCTGCTGGAGCTGTTCGGGGACGGTGGTCCAGCGGCGGGTGTAGTTGTTCTGGCCCGCGTTGGTCGTCTCGCCGCCCGCCGCGCCGCTCATCAGGTAGTAACGGTTGGGGATGGTGGGCCCGTGCAGCGAGCAGAAGTTCATGTCGCAGACGGTGTACTGCGAGGCGAGCGAGTACATCCACGGCATGTAGTCGGGCGTGTAGTACCACATGCAGTGGTCGCCCTTGTCCTGTACCCAGGTGTTCCAGCGCCCGCCGTTGGCGCCGTAGAAGTTGTGCTTGTCGCTCCAGGTGGCGGTCGAGACGGCGGGCGTCACGATGGCGCCGGTGGCGTCGCGCTGCTGGAAGACGTCGGTGCCGTCCTGGAACGTCAGGACCTGCTTGTCACCGTGGCCGCGCACCCCCTTCAACTGGCCGAGGTAGTGGTCGAAGGAACGGTTCTCCTGCATAAGGATCACCACGTGCTTCAGGTCGGAGATATCGCCCTTGAAGCCTCTGGGCAAGCGGTATTCGGCCGCCTCGGCCCGGGCGCCGCCGACCGCGTCGGCCACCGGCCCCGCGGCGAGTGCGCCGAGCGAGACGGCGGCCGTCTGCAGCATCCGGCGGCGGCTGATGCGCATCTCATTGGTGAGCTCGCCGGTGTCGTCGGCGTCGGTGTCCGGGCAGGGGATCTCGCTGATCTGAAGGGTCATCGGGGCACCTCTGGGGGAGAGTGGTTCACAAGGGGGAGGGACGTCTGCGCGCCTGCGAAAACTAGGCCGCCGGTGCGAACGGCGGGCGAACCGCGGAGGTATTCCTGAGGCACCGGCAGATTTACATGGCCCTGGCACCCAGTCGAGATCCCGCACGGTGATAGCCGAAAGTCGTGCCCCATTGGCCGGTCGGCCGGTCTTGCCGGGACGCTGGCCGCCGGTCCGGGACCGCCGCTACGCTCCCCGGCCATGACCGACCACATAGTCCGCGCCACCGCGTCCGACGTCCCCGCGCTCGCGGGCGTCCTGGCCAGCGCGTACGCCGAGGACCCGGTCTGGTCCTGGCTGATGCCCCGGGACCGGGACCGGCGGCTGCGGCTGCTGTTCACCGCGCACCTGGAACAGCAGGTCCCGGCGGGCCGGGTGTGGACGGACCGGGACCGCACGGTGGCGGCCGTCTGGGCGGAGCCCGGCGCGTGGAAGCTCCCGACGGCCTACCTGCTGCGCAACGCGGGCACGCTGCTGCGGGCGGCCCGCACACAACTCCCGCGTACCGCAGGGCGGTTGCTGTCCCTGGAGCACCGGCACCCGGCCCGCCCCGCGCACTGGTACGTGGAGTACATCGGCACCCACGCCGACGCACGCGGGACGGGACGCGGCTCGGTGGTCCTCGGCGGCCTGCTGGAACGGGCGGACGCGGACGGGCGCCCGGTCTTCCTGGAGTCGAGCAACAGCCGCAACCTCACCTTCTACCGCCGCCACGGCTTCGAGGTCCGCGAGGAGATGACGTTCCGGTCGGGGCCGCCGATGTGGTCGATGTGGCGCCGGTAGTCCACCCGGACAAAAGAATATTCGTCACCCATCGTGTTTACGCGGCCGATTTCCGGTTACGAAATGTAGTGACAGACCATCAGTACCGGACGAAAGGCAGGAACATGAACGTCGTCATCGTGCTGATCCTCGTCGCGGTCCTCGCCCCGCTCGCCTTCGTGGCCCTGGCCCCGAAGGTCCCCGCGCGGCGCAACGCGTTCCCCGGCCGGAGTACCCACCGGAACCGCCGGCGCCCGGCGCCGATGCGGCTGAGCGAGATCCCGCAGCAGCAGATCCACCGGCACCACGCCCGCTGACGCACGGCCGGGGCGCCCGGTCAGTGACCCAGCTCCCAGACCAGCGCCTCGGCCGCCTCCGCCGCGACCAGTTCGAGACCCGTCTCCCCCGTGATACGGGCCGCGTCGCCCGCCCCCAGCTCCTCGGCGCCGATGCGTATCGTGCCGCGCACCACGTGGACGTACGCCCGGGGGGCGTCGGGGACCGCCGCACGCTCGCCCTCCGCGAGACGGCGCACATGCAGCATCGCGCCCGCCTCGGGGAGGGCGTACGGCGTGGAGTCGGCGATGCCCGGGACGGTCGTGTACGCGGGTTCGCCGCCGGGCTCCAGGGGCGCGAGCCACATCTGAAGGAACGTCAACGGGCTTTCCTCGTCGTTGCGTTCGACGTGGCGGACGCCGGAGGCGGCACTGAGGTGCTGTACGTCACCGGCCCGGACCACCGTGGCGTGACCGGCCGAGTCGCGGTGCGTCAGCTCGCCCTCGACGACCCAGGTGACGATCTCCGTGTGGCTGTGCGGGTGCTCCTCGAAGCCCGCGCCGGGCGCGAGGCGCTCCTCGTTGCAGGCCAGGACCGGCCCGAAGCGGAGGTTGTCGGGGTCGTAGAAGGTGCCGAAGGAGAACGCGTGCCGGGACGCGATGCCGGCCTTCGCGTCCCCGCCCTCGAACCGGTCGCCCGCGCGGTGTACGGAAATCACCCGTCCACGGTAGCCCGCCGGCCCGCGCGGAGCCCTCGCCGGACACCGAACCGGCTTGCCGACGGCCCCGGCCCTCCGCCCGTCCGTCCCGATAAGGCAGTCTTGTGTCCGTGCCCCGACCCGATCCTGAGCAGCCCGCTGCGAACGACGCCCACCTCCATGCCGCGACCCTGAAGCGGCTAGAGCAGTCCTCCGGCCGGCTGGCCGCGAACGCGATCGCCCGCATGGACGAGTCGCTGCCGTGGTACCGGGCGATGCCCCCGGAGAACCGGTCCTGGATCGGCCTGGTCGCCCAGGCCGGTATCGCCGCGTTCACCGAGTGGTTCCGGCATCCGGAGACCCCGCAGGCGATCTCGACCGACGTCTTCGGGACCGCCCCGCGCGAGCTGACCCGGGCGATCACGCTGCGGCAGACCGTCGAGATGGTGCGGACCACGATCGAGGTCATGGAGGCCGCGATCGACGAGGTCGCCGCGCCCGGCGACGAGTCGGTGCTCCGGGAGGCGCTGCTCGTCTACGCCCGCGAGATCGCGTTCGCGACCGCCCAGGTGTACGCGCAGGCGGCCGAGGCCCGGGGTGCCTGGGACGCCCGCCTCGAATCGCTCGTGGTGAACGCGGTGCTGTCCGGCGAGGCCGACGAGGGCGCCGTCTCCCGGGCCGCCGCCCTCGGCTGGAACTCCCCCGAGCACGTCTGCGTGCTGCTCGGCACCGCCCCGGACGGGGACAGCGAGCTGACCGTGGAGGCGATCCGGCGCGCCGCCCGGCACGCCAAGCTCCAGGTCCTCACGGGGGTGCTCGGCAACCGCCTGGTCGTCATCGCGGGCGGCAGCGACAACCCGCTCCAGGTCGCGAAGGCCCTGATCGGGCCGTACGCGGCGGGCCCCGTGGTGGCCGGCCCCGTGGTGGCGGACCTGCTGGCCGCGACCCGGTCCGCGCAGGCAGCCGCCGCCGGACTGAAGGCGTGCGGGGCCTGGCAGGACGCGCCGAGGCCGGTGCTCGCGGACGATCTGCTGCCGGAGCGCGCGATGGCGGGCGACCCTGCCGCGCGCGAGCAATTGGTGGAGGAGATCTACAGACCGCTGGAAGAGGCGGGCTCCGCACTCCTGGAGACGCTGAGTGTGTATCTGGAACAGGCGAGCAGCCTGGAGGGCGCGGCCAGGATGCTCTTCGTGCATCCCAACACCGTGCGCTACCGGCTTCGACGTGTGACAGACGTCACCGGCTGGTCACCTTCCGATGTGCGCTCGGCGTTCACTCTGCGAATCGCCCTGATCCTGGGGCGTCTGGCCGACCGGGATACGCAGTCCTAGACTTTTGTCGGACATCAACAATTCCCCCTACGGTTCTTCGTCCCTGTCCCCACGGGTGTTCCGGACCGTTCACAAGAGAGAGTGTGAGGGTGCTCGTACTCGTCGCTCCCGGCCAAGGCGCTCAGACGCCCGGCTTCCTGACTCCCTGGCTCGACCTCCCCGGTGCCACCGACCGCATCGCGGCCTGGTCCGACGCCATCGGGCTCGACCTCCTGCGCTACGGCACCGAGGCGGACGCGGAGGAGATCCGCGACACGGCGGTGGCCCAGCCGCTGCTGGTCGCCGCCGGCCTGCTGTCGGCCGCCGCGCTCGACGCCTCGCCGGACGCCGTCGCCGGCCACAGCGTCGGTGAGATCACCGCCGCCTCGTTCGCCGGTGTCATCGGCGAGGAGGCCGCGCTCCGCTTCGTCCGTACGCGCGGGCTCGCCATGGCCGAGGCCGCGGCGGTCACCGAGACCGGGATGGCGGCGCTGCTCGGCGGCGACCCCGAGGTCACGGTGGTCCACCTGGAGAAGCTCGGGCTGACCCCGGCGAACGTCAACGGCGGCGGCCAGATCGTCGCCGCGGGCACTGCCGCGCAGATCGCCGCGCTGACCGAGGACAAGCCGGAGGGTGTGCGCCGCGTGGTGCCCCTGAAGGTGGCCGGCGCCTTCCACACGCACCACATGGCGCCCGCCGTCGAGCGGCTGCGAGCGGCGGCCGGGGACCTGGACGTCTCCGACCCCTCGGTGACGTACGTCTCGAACGCCGACGGCAAGACCGTCGCCACCGGCCACGAGGTCATCACCCGGCTCGTCGGCCAGGTCGCCAACCCGGTCCGCTGGGACCTGTGCATGGAGACCTTCAAGGCGATGGGCGTCACCGCCCTGATCGAGGTCTGCCCCGGCGGAACGCTCACCGGCCTGGCCAAGCGGGCGCTGCCCGGCGTCCCGACCCTCGCGCTCAAGACCCCCGACGACCTCGACGCGGCCCGCGCGCTCATCGCTGAGCACGCGGGCGCCTAAGGAGCCCGAGAGCATGTCGAAGATCAAGCCCAGCCAGGGCGCTCCGTACGCGCGGATCATGGGGGTCGGCGGCTACCGTCCGACCCGGGTGGTGCCCAACGAGGTCATCCTGGAGACGATCGACTCGTCCGACGAATGGATCCGCTCCCGCTCCGGCATCGCGACCCGCCACTGGGCCTCCGAGGAGGAGACCGTGGCCGCGATGTCCGTCGAGGCGTCCGGCAAGGCCATCGCGGATGCCGGGATCGCCCCGGAGCAGATCGGCGCGGTCATCGTCTCCACCGTCTCGCACTTCAAGCAGACCCCGGCCATCGCGACCGAGATCGCCCACAAGGTCGGCGCCGGCAAGCCCGCGGCCTTCGACATCTCGGCCGGCTGCGCGGGCTTCGGCTACGGGCTGACCCTGGCCAAGGGCATGATCGTCGAGGGCTCCGCGGAGTACGTGCTCGTCATCGGTGTCGAGCGGCTGAGCGACCTCACCGACCTGACGGACCGGGCCACGGCCTTCCTGTTCGGCGACGGCGCCGGAGCGGTCATCGTCGGCCCCTCCAAGGTGCCCGCCATAGGCCCGACCGTCTGGGGCTCCGAGGGCGACAAGTCCGAGACGATCAAGCAGACCGTGGCGTGGAACGACTTCCAGCTCGGCGACGTCACGAAGCTGCCCCTCAACGACCGCGGCGAGGTCAAGTTCCCCGCCATCACCCAGGAGGGCCAGGCGGTGTTCCGCTGGGCCGTCTTCGAGATGGCGAAGGTCGCCCAGCAGGCGCTGGACGCGGCCGGGATCTCCGCGGAAGACCTGGACGTCTTCATCCCGCACCAGGCCAACATGCGGATCATCGACTCGATGGTGAAGACGCTGAAGCTGCCGGAGAGCGTCACGGTCGCCCGTGACGTGGAGACCACCGGCAACACCTCCGCCGCCTCGATCCCGCTCGCCATGGAGCGGCTCCTGGCGACCGGTCAGGCCAAGAGCGGGGACACCGCGCTCGTCATCGGCTTCGGGGCGGGTCTCGTCTACGCCGCGACGGTCGTTACTCTCCCCTAGGCACACCGGGCTTTTCGCCCGGACGTCCGAACCCAGCAGAAATACATCGAAGGAGCGCCGAAATGGCCGCCACGCAGGAAGAGATCGTCGAAGGTCTCGCCGAGATCGTCAACGAGATCGCCGGGATCCCGACCGAGGACGTCGAGCTCGACAAGTCGTTCACGGACGACCTGGACGTCGACTCGCTGTCCATGGTCGAGGTCGTCGTCGCCGCCGAGGAGCGCTTCGACGTGAAGATCCCCGACGAGGACGTCAAGAACCTCAAGACCGTCGGCGACGCCGCGGACTACATCCTCAAGCACCAGGCCTGATCCAGCCGGTTCGTGTGTCGCCACCCGGCGGTGGCGCCGCTGATTCACGACCCTCTACACGTGGAGAAGATTTTCCAGTGAACTCGACCAATCGCACCGTGGTCGTCACCGGTATCGGCGCAACCACTCCGCTGGGTGGCGATTCCGCATCGACCTGGGAAGGTCTGATGGCCGGGCGTTCCGGCGTCAAGCCTCTCGAGGGCGAACGTTTCGCCGAACTGCCTGTCCGGATCGCGGCCCTGGCGGCCGTCGATCCCGCTGAGGTCCTGCCCCGTCCGCTCGCCCGCCGGCTGGACCGCTCGGCGCAGTTCGCGCTGATCGCGGCCCGTGAGGCGTGGGCGGACGCGGGTTTCACCGGCAAGGCCGGTGAGGACGAAACGATCCAGCCCGAGCGGCTGGGTTCGGTGATCGCCTCCGGCATCGGCGGCGTGATCACCCTGCTCGACCAGTACGACGTGCTGAAGGAGAAGGGCGTACGCCGCGTCTCCCCGCACACCGTGCCCATGCTCATGCCCAACGGCCCGGCCGCGAACGTGGGTATCGAGGTGAACGCCCAGGCGGGCGTCCACACCCCGGTCTCCGCCTGCGCCTCGGGTGCCGAGGCCATCGGGTACGCCGTCGAGATGATCCGCACCGGCCGCGCCGACGTGGTCCTCGCCGGCGGCACCGAGGCGGCGATCCACCCGCTGCCGATCGCCGCGTTCGCCAACATGATGGCGATGTCCAAGAACAACGACGAGCCGGAGAAGGCTTCCCGCCCGTACGACGTGGGCCGCGACGGCTTCGTCCTCGGCGAGGGTGCCGGTGTCGTCGTCCTGGAGTCCGCGGAGCACGCGGCGAAGCGTGGCGCCCGGGTCTACTGCGAGGTGCTGGGCCAGGGCCTCTCGGCCGACGCCCACCACATCGCGCAGCCGGAGCCCACGGGTCGCGGTATCGCCGCGGCGATGCAGAACCTGCTGGACCAGACGGACCTGAAGCCGTCGGAGATCGCCCACCTGAACGCCCACGCGACGTCCACCCCGCAGGGTGACCTCGCGGAGGTCAAGGCGCTGCGTGCGGTGCTGGGCGACGATCTGGACCACGTCGCGATCTCCGCGACGAAGTCGATGACGGGGCACCTGCTCGGCGGTGCGGGCGGCATCGAGACCGTGGCGACGGTCCTGGCGCTGCACCACCGGATGGCTCCGCCGACGATCAACGTGGACAACCTGGACGAGGAGATCGAGGCGGACATCGTCCGGGACGCGCCGCGGGCGCTCCCGGAGGGGCCGATCGCGGCGATCAACAACTCGTTCGGCTTCGGCGGCCACAACGTGGTGCTGGCGTTCCGTAGCGTCTGACGCGCTTGCACGTCCGCGCAGCTTTGAAGCCCGTGCCCTCCGTGTGAGGGTGCGGGCTTCGTCGTTCCCCGCTCCTCAGTCGCCGCAGGGGCTTGATGTGCCCGGCTGGGCGGGGTCCGGGGCGGAGCCCCGGTTACACGACCTGGTGGAGCCAGCGGACCGGGGCTCCCTCGCCCGCGTGGCGGAAGGACTCCAGCTCGTCGTCCCAGGGCTTGCCCAGGAGCTTGGCGATCTCCGCCGCCAGGTCGGTCTCACCGCCCGCGGAGCGGGCCAGCGCGGCGCGGAGGCGGTCCTCGGGGACCAGGATGTCGCCGTGCATGCCGGTGACGGCGTGGAAGATGCCGAGCGCGGGCGTCGAACTGTAGCGCTCGCCCTCCGCGGTGGGCGACGGCTCCGCCGTCACCTCGAAGCGCAGCAGGTCCCAGCCGCGCAGCGCGGACGCCAGCTTGGACGCCGTGCCGGGCCGTGCCTGCCAGGAGAATTCGGAGCGCCAGGTGCCCGGCGCGGCCGGCTGTCTGATCCAGTCGAGCTGCACCCGCCCGCCGAGGACTCCCGCCACCGCCCACTCGACGTGTGGGCAGAGCGCGCGCGGTGCGGAGTGAACGTACAGAACTCCACGTGTCGTCACCGGGACCTCCAGTGTGGGACGAGGTTCGCCTTCCCCAGCGGCCTGTCATCAGTAAACAGCATCGGGAGTTATTCTCCGGAAAAGCGACAGTATGTGACGCGGTGTGATGTTCGGATGCCACCCGAGTGGAGCCGGGCGCCGTGAAAGCCACAGGTTCGACGGGGAAAAGCTACCGCGCCCCGGTGTCATGGGTGTGACGTACCGTCGGTCCCGGGGCCCTTCTTCGCTCAGTCTTCACCCGGCGGAGCGGCGGGGCACGAACAGGAGGAGACCAGGCAATGCCGGATCGGTCCGTACGGCACCGCTCGCGCACCGCGATGGCGGGGCTGGCCGCTCTCGCCTGCCTCGGCTCGGCGGCGCTCGCGGGCTGCGACTCGGGTTCGGACGGGACGACGAAGGGCTCAACGGCCGAACGCCGTCCGTCCCCGGCGGCGGGCCCGGTCTGGGACCCGCGCCCGAAGTCGATCGCGGCGGTCGGGGACTCCATCACACGCGGTTTCGACGCGTGCTCGGTGCTGGCCGACTGCCCGGAGGTCTCCTGGTCGACCGGCACCGACAGCTCCGTCCGCAGCCTGGCGGTGCGGCTCCTGGGCGCATCCGGCGCGGTGGACCACAGCTGGAACCACGCGGTGACGGGCGCCCGGATGGCGCAACTGCCGGAGCAGATGGCGCTGGCGGCGGACGAGGACCCGGATCTGGTGACCGTGATGATCGGCGCCAACGACGCCTGCCGGGACTCGGTGCGGTCGATGACCCCGGTGGCGGACTTCCGGAGGTCGTTCGAGACGTCGCTGCGCGAGCTGCGCGCCGGGGCGCCGAAGGCGCAGGTGTACGTGTCGAGCGTGCCGGACCTGAAGCGGCTGTGGTCCCAGGGGCGCGGCAATCCGCTGGGCAAGCAGATCTGGAAGCTGGGCATCTGCAAGTCGATGCTGTCCGACGCGGACGACATGGGCGCGGCGGCGGTGGCCCGGCGCACCGCCGTCCAGGAGCGGGTCGTGGCGTACAACGAGGTGCTGCGCGAGGTGTGCGCGAAGGACCGCCGCTGCCGGTACGACGGCGGGGCGGTGTTCGACTACCGGTTCACCGGCAAGCAGCTCAGCCAGTGGGACTGGTTCCACCCGGGCCGCAACGGCCAGGCGAGGCTCGCCGAGATCGCCTACCGCAACGTCACGGCGGTGCGGCCGCCCGCGTAGAGTCGCTGATCATGCAGACGGGTTCGGGCACGGTGATCGGTACGGAGCACTTCGGCACCCTCGCGGACGGCACCGCGGTGCGCCGCTGGACGCTGGAGCGTGACGGCACGCGGGTGCGCGTCCTGACGTACGGCGGCATCGTGCAGTCGGCCGAGGTGCCGGACCGGGACGGCGTACCGGCCGGGATCGCGCTCGGGCTGCCGGACCTGGCGTCGTACCAGGAGTACGCCGGGCCGCACTTCGGTGCGCTCGTCGGCCGGTACGCGAACCGGATCGGCGGGGCCTCCTTCGAGCTGGACGGCCGTACGCACCACCTCACGCGCAACGAGGGCCGCAACCACCTGCACGGCGGGGTCTGCGGCTTCGCCGAGCGGGTGTGGGACGCGCGGGCGGTCCCGGACGGGGTGGAGCTGTCGCTCGTCTCGGCGGACGGTGAGGAGGGTTTCCCGGGGCGCGTGGAGCTGACGGCGGCGTACACGCTGGACGAGGGCGGGGCCCTGCGCATCGCGTACCGGGCGGTGACGGACGCGCCGACCGTGCTGAACCTGACGAACCACACCTACTGGAACCTCGCGGGTGCCGACAGCGGCAGCGCGCTCGGTCAGCGGCTGCGCATCGCGGCGGAGGCGGTCACCCCGGTGGACGCGGAGTCGCTGCCGACCGGTGCGTTCCTGCCGGTGGAGGGCACGCGCTTCGACTTCCGCGAGCCCCGGCCGGTGTCCAAGGAGTACGACCACAATTTCGTGCTCGACGGCACGGGACCGGCGGCGGAGCTGTACGACGAGGGGTCCGGGCGCGTGCTGACGGTGACGACGACGGAGCCCGGGCTCCAGCTGTACACGGCGGACCACTTCGACGGGCGGCCGTTCGGCCCGTGCGCCGGGATCGCCCTGGAGACGCAGCACTTCCCGGACTCGCCGAACCGCCCGGAGTTCCCGAGCACGGTGCTGCGGCCGGGCGAGGAGTTCACGTCCACCACGGTGTACGGGTTCTCGGTGCGCTGAGCCCGCTCAGTCCTCGGCGGCCGTCTCGCCCTTGCCCGCGTCGTCCGCGTCCGCGTCGCCCACCAGGCCCCGCGCCAGCAGGGTGGCCCCCGCGACGGCCCCGGGCATGAGGAACACGGCGACGAACGGCACCATGAACGCCAGCCCGAGCGGTACGCCGAAGCCGAGGGTGCGCATGCGGTGGCCGCGCAGCAGGGCGAGGCGGTCCTTCAGCACCATGCCGCGCCGCTGGAGCGCGACGGCGGTCAGCTCCTCGGCCAGGAAGTATCCGGTGACGCAGAAGCCGAGGACGGGGACGACGGTCTGCCCGACGACGGGCACGAATCCGAGGGCGAAGAGCAGGATCGCGTACAGCCCGACCCGCACCATGATGCGCACGCTGTCGCGGGCGGAGATCCACAGCTCCCGCCAGAGCGGAAGCCCGGATTCGGGGACCGTGCCGCCCTCGGTGCGCTCGACCTCCTCGGACAGCGACTCGTAGAAGGGCTGCCCGACCAGCAGGGTCACGGCGGTGAAGGTGATCACGGCCAGGAAGAGGCCGAGGACGAAGACCAGTGCGGTCAGCGCGTTGCGGAACAGGCCGAGCCAGGGCGACGACCAGTCGTCGGCGAACGGCGTCGCCCACTCCACCAGGTCGTCGGCGCCGTAGCCGAGGCCGACGAGGGCCCCCGCGTACAGCACCAGGGTGATCAGGCCGGGCAGCAGTCCTATCCCGAACCACTTGCCGTGCCCGAGGACCCAGCGCTGGCCCCTGATCAGAAAACCGAGCCCCGCCCCGAGATCACGCATGGCGTCAGCCTAGCGGGGTCCGGGACGGGGCTCGGTTCAGTGGTGCCGGGCGGTCAGGCGACCGCGAGCTCCACCTTGATGTTGCCGCGCGTGGCGTTCGAGTACGGGCAGACCTGGTGGGCCTTCTCGATGAGCGCCTGCGCGGTCGCCCTGTCGACGTTCGGGATGGTCGCGGTGATGGCGACCTCCAGGCCGAAGCCGCCGGCCTCGGTCTTGCCGATGGAGACCGCCGCGGTCACCGTGGAGCCGGAGATGTCGGCCTTCTCCTGGCGGGCGACGACGCCCAGCGCGCCCTGGAAGCAGGCGCTGTAACCGGCGGCGAAGAGCTGCTCCGGGTTGGTGCCGGCGCCGCTGCCGCCCATCTCCTTCGGCGGGTTGACGACGACGTCGAGCTTGCCGTCGTCCGAGGCGACGCGGCCGTCACGGCCGTTCTCGGCGGTGGCGACGGCGGTGTACGCGACGGCAATGTTCTGAATGGTCATGCTGAGGATTCCTCCTGCTGATGCGCCGCGACTCGCGCCCACGATCGCGACGGCCTGGGTTGAGCCTAACGGGTGCGGGGAAGGGCGGTTCAGCCGAGGGAGACGATCATCTTCCCGGTGTTCTCGCCGCGCAGCAGGCCGAGGAAGGCGTCGACGCCGTTCTCGATGCCCTCGACCACCGTCTCGCGGTACTTCAGCTCGCCCGAGGCCAGCCAGCCGGCCACGTCCTGGACGAACTGCTGCTGGAGGCCGGCGTGGTCGCCGACGAGCATGCCCTGGAGGCGCAGCCGCTTGCCGATGACCAGCGCGAGGTTGCGCGGGGCGGGGGTGGGCTCGGTGGCGTTGTACTGGGCGATCATGCCGCAGATGGTGGCGCGGCCGTGCACGTTGAACGAGGAGAGCGCGGCCTCCAGGTGCTCGCCGCCGACGTTGTCGAAGTAGACGTCGATGCCGTCGGGGGCGGCCTCGCGCAGCTGCTCGGCGACGGGGCCGTTCTTGTAGTTGAACGCGGCGTCGAAGCCGTACTCCTCGGTGAGGAGCTTGACCTTCTCGTCGGAGCCCGCGGAGCCGATGACCCGGGAGGCGCCCTTGATCTTCGCCATCTGGCCGACCTGGCTGCCGACCGCACCGGCGGCGCCGGAGACGAAGACCGCGTCGCCCTCCTTGAAGGACGCCACGTCGAACAGGCCGGCGTAGGCGGTGAGTCCGGGCATGCCGAGCACGCCGAGGTAGGCGGAGAGCGGGGCGAGCGATCCGTCGACCTTCACCGCGTGCTGGGCCGGGACGCTCGCGTACTCGCGCCAGCCGAGGCCGTGCAGGACGTGGTCGCCGACCTGGAAGCCCTCGGCGTTCGAGGCGACGACCTCGCCGACGGCGCCGCCGTCCATCGGGTGGTCCAGCTTGAAGGGCGGGGTGTACGACTTCACGTCGTTCATCCGGCCGCGCATGTACGGGTCCACGGAGAAGTGCAGGTTGCGCACGAGGACCCGGCCCTCGGCGGGGGCGGCGACCGGGGCCTCACGCAGCGCGAAGTCCTCGGCCTTCGGCCAGCCGTGCGGGCGGGCCGTGAGGTGCCATTCGCGGCCGGACGCGGGAAGAGCTGCAGACATGGGCTCGGGGTCTCCTCGGTGTGGGGGTGCGGGTGTCTCGGTGTCGGCAGCGAAAAGCTTCACTACCTGAAACAACCATGCTCCTGGATATTTCATGTTGTCAAGCAACTGGGTATCCTGGGTGTCATGGCCACCTCGCGCACAGATCCCCTGACTCTCGAAGTCATCGAGCTCATCGGCAGCGTCGTCGCGCGTTATTACGAGGAGTACGAGCAGGCCGCCGCCGCGCACAGCCTCACGGGCGCACAGGCCCGGGTACTGGGACTGCTGTCCGTCGAGCCGCTGCCCATGCGGCGGATCGCCCAGAAGCTGAAGTGCGAGCCGTCCAATGTGACCGGGATCGTGGACCGGCTGGAGGCGCGCGGCCTGGTGGAGCGGCGTCCGGACCCGGCCGACCGCCGGGTGAAGCTGGCCGCGCCGACCCAGCGGGGCACGGCGACGGCCGCGCAGCTGCGGGACGCGCTGGACTTCGCGCGGGAGCCGCTGGCGGGGCTGTCCGCGGCGGACCGGACGGTGCTGCGGGATCTGCTGCGGCGGATGCTCGGCGCGGGCGCCTGAGCGGCGGGCGGGCACGATGGGGGGCATGAGCACTTCCGCCCCCTTCGGGCCCCGTGAGTTCCAGCTCGTCCTGTTGCGCCGGATGGCGGACCACCGGCCGGATCTGGTCGAGGACGCCCGGCACGAGTTGAGCGCGACGCTCGCGGAGATGCGGGAGGCGAACCGGCGGTGGCAGGCCATGGTCCGGGCGCCGCGCGGGCGGGGCGCGCTGCGGCGCTACCGGTCGGTGCTCGGTGAGCCGGAGTCGACGGGGCGCCGGGTCGTCGGTGACCTGGAGTGCGACGTGCTGCTGTGGCCTGTGCCGCTCTGGCCCGGCCTGCGGTTCGAGGTGATGGTGGCGCCGGGCGGGGCGGTGTGGAACGAGTGGCTGGTACGGGCGCGGGGCGCTGTCGCGCCGGTGCTGCGGACGGTGGACGACCTGGTGCCGTGGTCGTGCACGGTGGACGAGGTCGCCCGTGCCTTCGCGCCGGCCCGGCCGATGGAGGGGAGCGCGCCGACGCGGTTCGCGCTGGGGGTGGGGTCCGGGGCGCACGCGTGTGTCGCGGAGTTCACGTGGGGGTTGTTGCAGAGGGTGGTTCCGGGGGGCTGAGGGGGCCTCACACGCCGGACGGGCCGGATGGTGCGGCCGGGCCGGGATTCGCCGCGCGGGGGCCGGCAACGCGGCGCGTTCGTACGGGTGGGCGCGCTCCGGGCGCGTGGACGGTTCGCACGACTCCGCGCGCGCAACGCGCTCGACACGCCGTCGGGCGGTCCCTCCTACGGCTCAGCCCAGCGGGCGGCGCGTCCCCGAACGGCGCAGGCTTTCAGGTGAGCCGGCTGTCCGTCGGTCGTCCTCAACGCTCTCGGGAGGAATCCGCCGTGACCGTCAGCCTTGAGCAGTTGCGCCGTTGCCATGTCGCCGTCGACCTGGGGGCCGCCCGCACCCGGGTGTACGTCAAGGGGCCCGGCCTCGTCGTGGACGAGCCGAGTGTGGCCGCCGTCAACACCCGTACCGGCTCACTGATCGCCGTGGGCGCGCTCGCCGAGCAGATGACGGGCCGCACTCCGGACTACATCCGGGTGGCCCGGCCCGTGTCCGGCGGGACCGTCGTGGACATCGAGATGGCCCAGCGCATGCTGCGCCACCTGCTCGGCGAGAAGCTCCGGCGCCAGCTGCGCCGCAAGCCCTGGCTGCGCGCCGCGGCCTGCACTCCGCACGACAGCGACCCGCTGGCGCGGCGCGCCTCCGTGGAGACCCTGGTCGGCCTCGGCGCCCGGCGGGTGGAGCTGGTCGACACCCTGATCGCGGCGGCCGTCGGCTGCGGGCTGCCGGTCGAGCAGCCGACCGCGACCATGATCATGGTGTGCGGGGCGGCGACGACGCAGATCGCGGTGCTCTCGCTCGGCTCGATCGTGACCGCGGTGCGCCTCCCGGTCGGCGGCGACGCCATCGACCACGCGGTCATCCAGCACCTGCGCCAGCACCACGAACTGATGCTGCCGAGCCAGTCCGTGCGCCCCCTCCAGCTCGCCCTGCACGGCAACGGGCTGACCACGCAGGGCCCCTCGGTTACCGAGATCCACGGCCGCGACGTCGCCACCGGCCTCGCCCGGTCCGTCCAGGTCGACACCGCCGCGATCCGGCAGGCGATCCACCGCCCGCTCACCGCCGTCCTGGACGGCGTCGGCAAGGTGCTGCGGGACTGCCCGCCCGACCTGGTGGCCGACCTCGCGGACTGCGGGATCATGATGGTCGGCGGAAGCGCCCTGCTGCCCGGCCTCGACCAGATGCTGCGCGACGCGACGGGCGTCCCGGTGCACATCGCGGAGCGGCCCGACACCTGCTCGATCCTCGGCCTGGGCGCCATGATGGAGGGCGAGATCAGCCCCCTGGTGCTCGACCCGCTGGCGAGCTGAGCCCGGCGGGAGCGGTGGGATGACGGACCGCGGCCTGCCCCGGTCGCCGCTGCTGCCCCGGCTCCTGGAAGCCGTGCTGAGCGTCGGCTCGGACCTCGGACTCCGGGCCACGCTCCAGCAGATCATCGACACCGCGACCGCCCTGACCGACGCCCGGTACGGAGCGCTGGGCGTACTGGACCCCGCGCGCGGCACCATCCGCGAGCTGTACGTATGCGGGATGACCGAGGAGGAGCAGGCGGCGATCGGCGACTTCCCGGACGGGCACTCCGGCATGCTCGGCGCGCTCGTGGACGCGCCGGGGCCGCTGCGCTCCGACGACCTGACGGCCGATCCGCGCGCCACCGGCATCCCGCCCGGGCATCCCCCGATGCGCTCGTTCCTCGGCGCCCCGATCCGGGTGCGCCACGAGGTCTTCGGCAACATCTATCTCGCCGAGAAGCACACCGGGCACTTCACCGAGACGGACGCGGGGCTGCTGAAGGTCCTCTCCGCGCAGGCGGGCATCGCGATCGGCAACGCCCGGCTGTACGAGAGCGCCCGCCAGCGGGAACGCTGGATCGAGGGCGCGGCGGCCGTCACCAACACCCTGCTGACCGGTGAGAACCTGTCCGACGCGCTGACGACGGTGGCGGAGCGGGCGCGGCTGCTCAGTGACGCGGCGGCCGGGGTGATCCTCCAGCCCACCGACGCGGGCGGGATGGAGATCGTGGTCGCCTCGACGCACGAGGACCCGGCCGGTCTCGTGGGCACGGCGATCGCCCCCGGCTCGCCCGTCCTGGAACAGCTGCTCGGCGGCGAGCCCGTGTTCATCGAGGACTCGGCGACCGATCCCCGGATGACGACGGCGGTGCGGTCGCGGTTCGGGCCGAGCATGATGCTGCCGCTGCAGAGCGGGGGCCGGCTCATCGGGACGCTCGCCCTGCCCCGGCGGCGCGGAGCGCGCCCGTACACCGCTCTGGACCGGCTGCTCGCCGCCCAGTTCGCCTCGCAGGCCGCACTGGCGCTGGTGCTGGCCGACTCGCAGCAGGACCGGGCGCGGCTGGCGGTGTACGAGGACCGCGACCGGATCGCGCGGGACCTGCACGATCTGGTCGTCCAGCGGCTGTTCGCCACCGAGATGATGCTGGAGTCGACCCGCCGCAGGGCCGGTGCCGGGGAGACGGGCGAGCTGCTCGGGACGGCCGTGGACGAGCTGGACTCCACGATCCAGGAGGTGCGGACGGCCATCTTCGCGCTCCAGCAGCCGCCCGCCGAGGCCCCCGCCACCTTCCGGGGCCAGGTGCTCCGGGAGACCGGGGGCGCGGCGGCGGTGCTCGGCTTCCAGCCGTCGGTGCGGTTCGCCGGGGCGGTGGACGCGCTGGTCGCGGAGCCGGTCGGCAAGCGGCTGCTCGCGGCGCTGCGGGGCGCCCTGGCGGCGGCGCACCGGCGGGCCGGGGTCTCCGCGATCGAGGTGGAGGTGGACGCGACGGCCACCCTGCCGGACGGCCGGGGCGCGGTCCGCCTCACGGTGGCGGACGACGGGCACGAGCCGGACGGTTCGCGGGCGGAGACGGTGACCTGGCAGGCGCCGCTGTGAGGGCGCGGGACGTCAGGGGCCCGGGGCGGCGCGCAGGGCGACCCGAGTGTTGGAGTGCGCGACGCCCGCCTCCCGCTTGAGGCGGCGCAGGAGGGTGTCGAGGGCGGCGGTGTCGGCGGCGGTGGCGCGTACGAGATAGTCGTGGCCGCCCGTCACGTGCACCACCTCGGTGATGCCGGGCAGGGTCAGCACCGCCCGTTCGAAGGTCTCGTTGGTGGTGTCCATCCGCAGCGTCACGTCGATGAAGACGACGAGCCCGGTACGGGTGTCGGCGGCCGGGTCCACGATCACCGTGAAGCCGCGGATGACGCCGTCCTTGCGCAGCCGCCGGACCCGGTCGGCCGCCGCGTTGGCGCTGAGTCCGACCCGTACGCCCAGGTCGCGGTACGAGATCCGGGCGTCCTCCTGGAGAACACCGAGGATTTCCCTGTCCAGACGATCCATGGTCCCTATTGTCGCAGTTTCGCCGCATATCCGAAGAGCGAGGAGGTGTCCCCCGTACGGACCAGGCCGACGGGCCCACGGCCCGTGGCCGTCCTTGACTGGCCGTGTGGACACAGCCGCGAAGCAGTCACCCGTACCCGTGGACGCCCCGGGCTCCGCCGCGTACCGGAATCTGATCATGGCCACGATCGGCTTCACGCTCACCTTCTGGGCGTGGAACCTGATCGCGCCGATGTCGGGGGACTACAAGGACCGCCTCGGCCTGAGCTCGTTCCAGCAGTCTCTGCTGGTGGCGGTGCCGGTGCTGGTCGGCTCGCTGGGCCGGATCCCGGTGGGTGCGCTGACCGACAAGTTCGGGGCGCGGCTGATGTTCCCGCTGACCTCGGCGCTGACCATCCTGCCGGTGCTGCTGCTGATCCCGGCGAAGAACTCGTACGGGGCGATGCTCGCCGTGGGGTTCCTGCTGGGGGTCGGCGGCACGACGTTCGCGATCGGCATCCCGCTGGTCAACTCATGGTTCCCGCCCGCCAAACGCGGCCTCGCGCTCGGCGTCTTCGGCATGGGCATGGGCGGCGTCGCGCTGTCCGGCTACTTCACGCCGCGCATCGCCAAGCACGGCGACAACCTGCCGTTCCTCGTGGTCGCGGGTGCTCTCGTGGTGTACGCGGCGATCTCCGGGCTGCTCATCAACGACCACCCGGGCCGCAAGGTGCCGACCGATTCACTGGCGCACCGGCTGGGCTCGGCGGGCCGGCTGCGGGTCACCTGGGAGCTGTCCGCGCTGTACGCGATCGGCTTCGGCGGCATCGTGGCGTTCGGCGTGTACCTGCCGACGTACCTCAAGACGTGGTACGAGCTGACGCCGACCGACGCCGGTACGAAGGCGGCCGGGTTCGCTCTGGTCACGGTCATCTTCCGGCCGATCGGCGGCTGGCTCTCGGACCGGATCCACCCGGCACTGGTCACCTCGGTGGCGCTGGGGGTGGCCGCCCTGATGGCGATCGTCCAGGCCTTCGACCCGCGCCTCACCCCGACCGGCACGATCGCGCTGCTGGTCATGGCGGCGGGCCTGGGCACCGCGAGCGGCAGCGTCTTCGCCCTGGTCTCGCAGGTCACCCCGCAGGCGAAGGTGGGCAGCGTGACCGGCATCGTCGGCGCGATGGGCGGGCTCGGCGGGTTCGTGCCGCCGCTGGTGATGGGCGCGATCTACAGCGCGAAGGACTCGTACTCGATCGGCTTCATGCTCCTGTCCGACCTGGCGCTGGCCGGCTGTGTGTACGCGTACGGGCGCATGCGGAACGTACAGCGGGACGGGTGAGGGGCGCGGGCGCGCGCCGGGGTGTGAGGCGGGCGGTGCGCGCCGGGGCGTGAGGCGGGCCTCATTCGTGACGGTCCGGGGGCCGGGGTGGGCGTGCCGATCTAGGGTGCGCAGGGTGATGCCACTTCTGCCCGCACTCCAGGACGTGTCCGGACCGGCGGCCGCCCGCGAGGCCGTCCGGTTCGACGACGTCACCCTCACCTACTCCGGGCTGGCCCGGGTCACGAACGCCCTGGCGGCCCGCCTCACCGGGGCGGGCCGGGTCGCGGTCTGGGCCACCCCGACCGCGCACACCGTCGTCGCGGTGGTCGCCGCGCTCCGGGCCGGGGTCCCGGCCGTCCCGCTGAACCCGAGGACCGGGGAACGGGAGCTGGCGCACATCGCGGCGGACAGCGCCCCCTCCCTGGTGCTCGCCGCGCCCGGCGACGTGCTCCCGCCCGCCCTGGCCGGCCCGGAACGCCTGGACGTCACCCCCGCACCCCCGGACCCCGCGCCCGTCACCGGCCTCCCCGAACCGGACCCGGAGTCCCCCGCGCTCGTCGTGTACACCTCCGGGACGACCGGCCCGCCGAAGGGCGCCGTCCTCCCCCGCCGGGCGCTCGCCGCCTCGCTGGACGCGCTGGAGGACGCCTGGGGGTGGACCGCCGACGACGTCCTGGTGCACGCACTCCCCCTGTTCCATGTGCACGGGCTGATCCTCGGCGTGCTGGGCCCGCTGCGCCGGGGCGGCTCCGTGCGCCATCTGGGCCGGTTCTCGCCGGAGGGCGTGGCCCGGGAGTTGGGCGCGGGCGGCACGATGCTGTTCGGCGTCCCGACGATGTACCACCGGCTGGCGGAGGCGCTGGCGGACCCGGACGCGTCGGCCGGGCTCGCGAAGGCCCTCGCCGGCGCCCGGCTGCTGGTCTCCGGGTCGGCCGCGCTGCCGGTCCACGACCACGAGCGCATCGCGGCGGCGACCGGGCGCCGGGTCATCGAGCGGTACGGCATGACGGAGACCCTGATGAACACGGGCGTCCGGGCCGACGGGGCTCCGCGCCCCGGCACGGTCGGCCCGCCCCTGCGCGGGGTCGAGCTGCGCCTGGTCGAGGAGGACGGCACCCCGCTCACCGGCGCGGAGGCGATCGGCGAGATCCAGGTGCGCGGCCCGAACCTGTTCACCGGCTATCTCAACCGCCCGGACGCGACGGCCGCCGCGCTCACCGCCGACGGCTGGTTCCGGACCGGCGACATGGCCACGCTCGACCCGGACGGCTATGTGCGCATCGTCGGCCGCAAGGCGACGGACCTCATCAAGAGCGGCGGCTACAAGATCGGCGCCGGCGAGATCGAGAACGCCCTGCTCGACCACCCCGGCGTGCGGGAGGCCGCGGTCACCGGCGAACCCGACGCGGACCTCGGCGAGCGGATCGTGGCCTGGGTGGTGCCCGCCGACCCGGCCGCCCCGCCCACCGCCGAGCAGCTGGCGGACCATGTCGCCGCCCAGCTGGCCCCGCACAAGCGGCCGCGCACCGTCCGCTACCTGGACGGGCTGCCGCGCAACGACCTGGGCAAGATCATGAAGCGGGCGCTCCATGGCTGAGCGGCTGACGGCACGCGAGGCCGTCGCCGCGCTCACCGACGGCTTCACGGAGCTGCCCGCCCCCGCCGGGGACACCGACGGCGACGGCCCGCTCGGCTGGACCGGCTACGCCGAATCGCGGGCCCGGGCCGTCGCCCGTACCGGCGAGCAGGAGTCCGTCGTGCACGGCACCGCCACGGTCGGCGGGCACCCCTGCGTGCTGATCTCCTTCGAGTTCGGGTTCCTGGGCGGCTCGCTCGGGCAGCGCACCGGGGACCGGCTCGAAGCGGCGTACGAGGAGGCGATCGCGCGGCGGCTGCCTCTCGTCTCGCTCATCGCCACGGGCGGCAGCCGGATGCAGGAGGGCATGATCGCGCTGACCCAGCTCCAGCGGGTGGCACGTGCCTCGGCCCGGCTGCGGGCGGCGGGCCCGGCGCAGCTCGCCGTCCTGCGCGACCCGACGACCGGCGGCGGCTGGGCCACCCTGGGCGCGGGCGCGGACGTGATCCTGGCGGTGCCCGGGGCGCAGATCGGGTTCGCCGGATCGCGGGTGCGTCCGCCCGGCGCCGACCCCGCCGCGTACACCGCCGAGGGCCAGCTCGCGGCCGGTTCGGTCGACGCGGTCGTGGCGCCCGGGGAGCTGTCCGCCGTGGTCGGCGGCTGGCTCGGCCTGCTCGCCCACCGGGACGCCCCGCCCTCCCCCGCCCCGGTCCCGGCGGCGCTCGCGGCGGCGGACCCGCCGGAGACCGGCTGGGACGCGGTGCTGCGCGCACGGGCTGCGGACCGGCCGCGCGCCGGGGCCTATCTGGACGCCTACTTCGACGCGCGCCTGCCGCTGAGCGGCGACCGCTGCGGCGGCACGGACCCGGGGCTGCTCTGCGGATTCGGGATGCGCGCGGGGCATGCGGTGGCGTACGTGGCGCAGTGCGGTACGGCGACGCGCCCGGCCGGATACCGCACTGCGGCCCGGGTGATCCGGCTCGCGGACCGGCTGGGCGTGCCGGTCCTCACGCTGATCGACACGCCGGGCGCGGCCAACGACGCGGAGGCGGAGCGGGCCGGTGCCGGGGCGGCCATCGCGGACGCCTTCGCGGCGGTGGCGGCGGCCCGGGTCCCGGTCACGACGCTGGTGATCGGCGAGGGCGGCTCGGGCGGGGCGCTGGCGCTTGCGGCGCCGGACCACACCCACGTCACGCCGGACAGCTACTTCTCGGTCATCGCGCCGGAGCTCGCCGCCGCGATCCTGAAGCGCTCCCCGGACCGGGCCCGGGAAACGGCCGGCCAGTTGCGGCTGCGCCCGCAGGACCTGGTGGAGCTGGGCGTGGCCCGCTCGGTGGCCGGTCCGCGAGCCGACGGGCGGCGGGCGTGAAGGCTGGCTAGCGTGAACAAGGGGGCATTCACCCGTACGAGGAGATGACCACGATGCCCGCAGAAGCGACCGAGGGCACACCGTGCTGGGCCGACGCGACGTTCACCGATCTGGAGGGCGCCAAACGCTTCTACGGTGAGCTGCTGGGCTGGACATTCGGTGAGTCGCAGCCGGAGTACGGCAATTACACCCAGGCCCACGTGGACGGCAAGGCGGTCGCCGCGCTGATGCCGCCGGGCCCGGGCGGGATGCCGACGGGCTGGTGCCTGTACCTGGCCTCGGCGGACGCGGCGGCCACCGCGTCGAAGATCCGCGCCAACGGCGGCACCGTCCTGGTGGAGCCCATGCGGGTGGGCGACTTCGGCACGATGGTGCTGGCCACCGACCCGGGCGGGGTGACCTTCGGTGTATGGCAGCCCGGCAGCCACCAGGGGTTCGAGACCGATATGGTCCCCGGCGCGTTCACCTGGGCCGAGGTCTTCACCCGCGCCCCGGAGATGGCGGACACCTTCTTCCCGGCGGTCTTCGGGTACGGCGTGCAGCGCATGGCGGACGACGGGGCCGACTTCACGCTCTACGACCTGGGCGCCGACCCCGTCCTGGGCCGCATGAGGATGACGGACGACTTCCCGCCGGAGGTGCCGCCGTACATGAACGTGTACTTCGCGGTGTCCGACTGCGACGCGGCGGTGGAGCAGGCGAAGTCACTGGGCGCCACGCTGCGGTTCGGCCCGATGACCATCCCGTTCGGCAGGTTCGCCGCGCTCACGGACCCGCAGGGCGCGCCGTTCTCGCTGTTCGACAGCGGCACGACGGGCGGCGAGATGCCGAAGCTGGAGAGGGAGGCGTAGGGCCGCCCCGCTACGCCTCGGGGTGACGCGCGTCGTACCGGGCGAACCCGGGCCACCGCAGCGCGAGCAGCCCCACGGCGACGGCACACGCGATCCCGCCCCCGGTCACGGCGAGACCGGGCGAGGTGAGGTCGGCGGCGGACCCGGCGAGGAAGTCCCCCAGCCGGGGCCCGCCGGCCACCACCACGATGAAGACGCCCTGGAGCCGGCCGCGCAGCTCGTCCGGCACGGCCGCCTGGAGCATGGTGTTGCGGAAGACCATGGACGTGGTGTCGGCGGCCCCGGCGAGCGCGAGGAACAGGATCCCCAGCCAGAGCTGCCGGGTCAGCCCGAAGACGGCGACGGCGGCGCCCCAGCAGGCGACGGCGACCAGGACCGCGAGACCGTGCCGCCGGACGCTCCCGAGCCACCCGGAGAACACCCCGCCGAGGAGCGCCCCCAGCGCCGGTGCGGCGACGAGCAGCCCGGTGGTCTTCGCGTCGCCCCCGTACCAGAGGACGGCGACGACGGGGAAGAGCGCGCGGGGCTGGGCGAGCACCATGGCGCACAGGTCGCTGAGGAACGTCATCCGCAGATTGGGCCGGGTCCCGAGGAACCGCAGCCCGTCCATCACGGAGGCCCGCTTCCGGTCCGCCGCGTCGTCCCGCTCGGGCAGCATGGCGGGCAGCCGCCACATCGCGTAGAGGGAGGCCGTGAAGGTGACGGCGTCGACGCCGTACGCGGCGCGGTAGCCCCACCAGCCGACGATCAGGCCGCCGAGCATGGGCCCGACGAGCGTGCCGGTGGTGCTGGTCATCGAGTTCAGCGCGTTGGCGGCGGGCAGCTGCCCGGCCGGAAGCAGCCGGGCGATCATGGAGCTGCGGGCGGGTGAGTTGAGCGCGAAGCAGACGGCCTGGAGCGCGACGACCGCGTACAGCACCCCCACCTGCTCGACACCGGCCACGGTGACCCCGACGAGCGCCACCGACAGCAGGAACGACCCGAACGCGCTGACCAGCCCCAGCTTCCGCCGGTCCACGGTGTCCGCGATGGCCCCGCCGTACAGCCCGAACACCACGAGCGGCACCAGCGAACACGCCCCGATGAGCCCCACGGAGAACGCCGACCCGGTCAGGTCGTACACCTGCAACGAGACCGCGAGCGCGGTCATCCCCTGCCCGATCCAGGACACGGTGTTCCCGAACCAGAGCCGCCGATAGTCGGGCGATATACGCAAGGGGGTCAGATCGGCGAATATCCGCCCTCGCGGCGCCGGTTCATCGGCGCCCTCGGCGGATTCGGTCAGGGATTCGGTCACGCGGAATGGTATCTACCGTGAAACACGCGGGCGAAAGGCCCTGGGGTGCCGGTGCTTCCGCGCGATCGCGCCCTCCACCGCACCCTGAAGACCGTGGCCGGCCCGTTTGTTCCGCCGACGGTGCGGGCACCGGGGCCGAACCGATCGGCGTGAACACGTTTCCGCAGGTCAGAATGGGCATAGCCACCCGACTCCATCCGGCTGCATCCCACTCGATCCGGCTCGCACGGACGGCGAGTGAACAGGTTCTCGTCCACCCAGTGACGGGCGCCCCCAGAAACGCTGGGGTCGCTCGCTGTGCACGGGCATCCGGCGACTGCCGGAGTCAGTCGACGCTGTCGCTCAGGCCCAGGACCTCCGGACTGTCACCGGGGAAGCTCCCTGGCATGCCCAGTACGTCGATCGTGTGCCCGTACACGCCGGCCAGGAACTCGACGACGCCGACGGGGAACTCGTTCCAGTCCCCGTTGTCCGTACGGACGACAACCGGCCACACGTCCGGGTCCGAGGGGCTCGTCTTCCAGTGGAAGACGTCCCCGCGATTGGATTCCCCCCAGGAAATCAGGCCTCCTGGCCGAGGGAAGGGAACGTAGTCCTGCATGTCCCCCATCTCGTACCAGTCCTGCAGGATCTCGTCGTCCCTGGCCCCGGACGCCCAATACACCTCGGCCCCGGGGAGGGGAACGGACACACTCAGGAAGTCGCCGACGACGAGGATCGGATACGCCTCCGCCAAGGAGCGGAAGTCCGAAGGCAGCGCCGTCCCAAGGCTTCCCTCAAGCACGGCCCAATCCACGCTTCGCCCTCCGGGCACCCGCCACCGCGTCATCGCCGGAAGCACGGCCTCCAGCTCTTGGAGCCTCACCATGTCGTCTGCCATTCCGGGCTGTTCCCCGCCAATACGCTGTCCGCACAGCCCGTGGCGTGACTGTAGTTGACCTTCCCTGTGTACATGACTCACCTTTCGGACGCACTGGAGGGGTTCGTGAAGGTTCGCGGCACAGACTCAACACAGACGCGGCCCCCACTCGCACCAGGAGATCAATTCTCCCGGCCGGGCAGAGGCCGCGTCCAGCATCTCTCATCAGAGGGGGAATGCAGCTCTTATGGGAGGAATTCCCATGAAGGCTCACCGGACGTGAAGTTCCGAGAGCAAACGGTCACGTCTTCGCCCCTGAGATACGCCAGCAGCCACTCACTGAACGTCATCTCGTGGAGAACCCAGGAAAAGCTGTCGAATTCCTGCACCAGCACGCGCCAGGGAGACGACACCGCATCGGGAAGGCGAAGAAAGATCGTCTCACCCGTCATGGCGGCTGCCACCGGCATCAACTCCCCGGGCTTTGCACCCACCGGACTGGGCAGGTACTCGACCATGTCCTCCTCGCGCCAGAGTTCGAGATCACCTCTGATCTCTTCCCCGAGATTGTGGAGAAGGTGTCTTGCCGGGTGCCTCAGGTACAGCTGCCCGTTGATCGAGATCGAACCGTAGGCATCCACGATCTCCCGGAAGTCATCCGGGAAAACCATGCCGATTTCCTGTTCGAGCTCATTCCATGGAGTGGGATCCGACCAGTTGAACTGGGGATCCCCCAGCAAAGCCGAGATCTCCGCAAGCGTGGACAACTCAGATCCCTTCTAGCACGTCGACCCGAAGCCGGTCCTCGAGTTGACTGCCGTGCAGGAATACGAGCCTGTGACCTGCCCGCCCCTGTAGACAGTCATCCCGACCTGAACCGATGTAGGCACGGCCGAATGCGGGTCCCCGTAAACAGGAGTGACCGACATGAACAGTTGATTGCCTGCGTTCAATGCCGTCCAGCCGTAGCGTTCCACCTTGCTGGCCATTCGCGCATTCGCCCGACGGTGCAAGGCCACCAGATTTCGGGTATCCGCACCGGTACCCTTGCCCCAATAACCTATCAGGTGCCCGGCCTGAGGCTCCCCGCCGCCGGCGGCAATCTCTCCCATCCCTTCCGGCTCGACCGAAGGCTCACATTCAGGGCACTTCGGTAGCCCCTGGGCCCCGGTTCGTGACCTGCGGTCACCCTTCGTGAGAAATGCCATCGCGCCTGTGGCCCGACAGCCCTTCTGCCCTTGGTGATCGGTGTACTCCTCCATGCCGCCGTAGATCCGACCCCCGTCGAACAGAGGCATCATGTTGCAGGAGTGCCCGTCGTCGCCGCCAGTCCGAGGCTGAGGCCTCGGCATGGGCCCCGGAGTGGGTGCCGGGGTCGGCCCCGTGTCCGGCTCGTCGTTCGAGTCGGACGAACTCGCCTCGTCGGCCGACGGCATCAGCAGGTCGCCGAATGCCTCGCTGGCGTCCTTCAGATTCTGTTGGCCCTGCGGGGTTGCGGCGTACAGGGCCGTGGCCAAGGCCACCACCGCTATACCCAGTGCGATCGCGAAGTGGCCGTCGACCTCCACTGCGGACACCGGGTTACCTCCGGCGAACGCGTAGCGGTTGCCGGTGTAGGGGTCGGCACCGAGGTTCATGTCGGCAAGAGCACCGGTGTACATGTCCCGGGTGGTGAAGCGGTTGAGGCCCGGGTCGTAGTCGCGGAAGCCCATGTCGTAGGTGCCGGCCTGGGCGTCCCACCGCTTGGCGTTGAAGCGGTAGGGGTTGTACTCCTCCTTGGTCGGGTCGGTGGCGGCGGGCTTGTCGATGCCGGTGAACTCGGATTCGTCGTTGCCGCCGTAGGAGCTGTAGCCGTAAGTGGCCTTGGTGTCACCGTTCTTGTCGGTCAGCGTTTCGACGTCCGTGTGGCTGTTATAGCCGTAGTAGCCGTCCTCGCTCGTCCCGTCGGTGTTGTGCTTGATCTGGGAGAGGCGTTCACCCCACGGGCTGTACTGGTACGACTTGGTCAGCTCGCTGCCGACCTTCTCGTCCAGAACCTCCCCGGACAGACCCAGGTATTCGTAATCCGTCGTCTTGCCGGCCGCCGTCTTCGACGCCGTGCGGTCCAGTGGGTCGAACGTGTACTTCGTGGACTTCAGCGCACCTGTGTCGTCCGCCTTCTGGGACTCCACGACGTGGTCGAAGCCGTCGTACACACTGCGCTCGATGACCTTGCCGCCGCTGGTCGTAGACTCCATACGGCCGAAGGGATCGTAGTTGTAGTTCGCCGTTGTACCGCCGGTAGTGGCGGACAGCAGACGGTTGCGGTCGTAGTTGTAGGTGGTCGTGGCGCCCTTGACGGCCTGGCTGATGACGTTTGCGTTGTCGTCATGGACGTACGTCTCGGTACCCGCGCCGTTGCCGGTCTTGACGCTCCTGGCGAGCCGGTCGACGGGGTCGTAGGTGTAGTCCGTGGTCGAGGAGAGGTAGGCGCCGTGGTTGTCGGCGTTCATCTTCTTCGTCACGTCTTGCGCCTTGTTCCCGTTGGGGTCGTAGGCGTAGGTGTGCGAAGCGACGAGCGTCGTGTCGTCCGGCTTCTTCTCCGTCGACGTCTTCAGTGACGCGTCGGGGTAATAGGTGTAGTCGACGGTGTTCTTGTTGCCCTTGGTCTCCTTGAGCTTCATGCCGCGGTCGGTGTACGTGTACGACGTGACCTTCGGAGCGGCGTCATCCGCGTTCTTGCCGACCGAGACCGTCTTGACCAGCTCGCGCAGGTCGTAGATGTACTTGGAGTACTGGTCAGGGTGCGTGACCGTCTCCACCTGACCATTGGCGTCGTAGGTGTATGACGTCGCCTTCTTCTCTTGGCCGGCGAGCGCCTCGACCACCTTCTGGACCTGGTTGAGCCCGGTATAGGTGACCGTGTAGGCATCGACCTTCGTCCCTGACGAGGTATCGCCGACGGAGGTCAGATTGCCGTTGAGGTCGTAGGCGTAGGAGAAGTCCTTCTCTTCGTTGTCCGTGTCGCCGG
The DNA here is from genome assembly GCF_042956885.1 of Streptomyces sp. NPDC008163. Lineage (NCBI taxonomy): Bacteria > Bacillati > Actinomycetota > Actinomycetes > Kitasatosporales > Streptomycetaceae > Streptomyces > Streptomyces sp. NPDC008163. The sequence goes on from NZ_JBIBHG010000007.1 coordinate 80,559, forward strand.
AGTTGTCGCGCACCAGCTTGACTCCGTCGGCGACCGTGATGCCGGCATTGGACTGATCCAGTTTGAGCTTGGTGTCCTCGCCCTGCTTGAGGGGGTAGGAGCCCAGGCTGACCCAAGTGCCGGTGTTCGCGGTCTGGTCCTTGGTGACGGTCGTCTCGGTGGTGGTGCCATGGCTGAGCGTGTACTTCGCACTCGTCGTGGCGCCGGTCACCTTCGGATACTTCGCATAGGCCGTGTAGGTGCCGTCGGCCGGGACATTCAGCGTCCACGTGAACGTGTCCGTGCCCGAAGCCGACGCGTGCGCCTGGTGGTTGTAGCCCTGCTGACCGGTGACGTCAGCTTTGGGCCAGGTGCCCGTCGCCGACGTGTTCTGGGTGTCGGAGTTGTCGACCAGTACGACGTTCTGGCCTACCGGGACACCGTTGTCCGCCCTGGACTTGAGTGAGCCGTCCGGGTAGTACGACCACGTCATGGTGCGGTTGGACGAGCCGTCTGCGGCAGAGATGGTGCGTGCCTTCTGCTGGCCCGTCTCGGTGTAGTCGTACTCCGTGACGATCGACCACGGGTCGGTGGACTTCTTCGTCCACCCGTTGTCGTAGTACTCGTAGCTGGTGTCGTTGCGGACCGTCTCACCGTCCGAAGGCGGCAGTGACGTCGTCCTGACCCGGCCCACCGCGTCATAGTCGGTGCGCGTGTAGACATCGGACTTGTTGTACCGGGCGTCTGCCGGGTCGTAGAGCTGGTACTGCCTGACCGGTCGGTTCAGTTCGTCGTAGTCGGTGCGCGCGGTGAACGCCGTCGTTGTCCCGGCCGCCGTCGCGCGTGGAGTGATCGTCTTGGTGGTGTTACCGACTTGGTCGTACTCGTACTTCGTCGAGCGGGTCCTCGTTCCGTCGTACGGGGCCTTGACCTCGGTCTGCTTGCCGCGCTCGTCGTAGGTGACGGTGGTGGTGTTGTTCTCCTTGTCCGTGGTCGACACCGTCAGGCCGTCCCTGTCGTAGGACTGCAGCGTGAACTTGCCCGCCGCGTCCGTGACCTTGATCGGACGGTGGTCCAGGTCGTAGTCCGTCTTCGTGGTGAAGTCGCTCGTGTCGGGAGACGCGTTCTTCTTGGGGTCGACGACTGTGGTGACGTTGCCGACGTTGTCGTAGGCGTAGGAGACCTTGTCACCGTCCGCGTTCGTCACGTCGGTCAACTGGTAGATCGAGTCGTACGTGTTCGTCGTGAGGTAGTCACCGGCGACCGACGTCGAGTCCGTGCCCTTGGGCTCGGTCGTCGTCCGCAGGTTTCCGGCCTTGTCGTAGGTGTACGCCGACGTACGCGGCTTTGTGTTGTTGTTCGCCGGGGCCGTGGCGGACGTGACCTGGTCGGCCTCGTCGTACACCGCCGTGGACACGGCACCGTTCGGGGCGGTCGACGTGGTGATGTTGTCGTTCGCGTCGTACACCGGCTCCGGCGTCGTGATGGTCACGGTTGCGCTCTTGGGTACGGTGTTGACCGTGGGCCGGCCGAAGACGTCGTAGTCCTGCGTCGTCTTCTTGCCCAAGGCATCCGTGACCGACCTCACCTGGCCGCGCTCGTCGTAGACGTATGTCGCGGACTTGTTCAGAGCGTCAGTAATGGTGTTCGGGTAGCCCGTGGGTCCGAAGTCGCTGTAGGCGGCCGGGTGACCGTTGGCGTCGGTGGCCCTGGTGAGTTGACCGTAGGCGTCGTACTCGTAGGAGGTGGTGTAGTCACCCGCCGTCGATGTCGCGACGCCCTTCGGGTCCGTGACCGTCTTCAGGTTGCCGAACGAGTCGTACCCGAACTGCCACGTGCGGCCCTCGGGGGACGTCTTCGAGAACAGGTCGGCGCTGAACCCGTCGAGCCGGGTCTGGTACGTGTACTGCTGCGAGTCCGCCGGGAAGGAACCCGGCGCGCACGCTGACTGGTCCGGCACCCCGGACTTGTTGTGCTCGGCGTCGCGCGACCACAGCGGGTAGCCCGTCTTCTGGTCGTAGCAGTACGCGGTCTTGGCGCCGTTGGCCTCCTCCAGGTAGGTGACGTTGTTGTCCGCGTCCCAACTCATCTTGGCGCTGTGGGACTGGGCGTTGATCGTCTGTACCGGACGGCCGAAGTCGTCCGTCGTGTACGCCGTGGTGTGCGACTCGGCGTCCTTCACCGACGTGTCCACGAACTTGGCGTTCGTGCTGTCGGCCGCGTACGTGAAGCCGGTGTCGCCGCCGAGGCGGTCGGTGATCGTCTTCGTCCACCAGTGGTAGGCCGGGTCGTCGCCGGTCTTCGGCTCGTTGTAGACGAGCTTGGTGCTGTGCTGACGCGGATCGTGGACGTCGACGAGCTTGACGTTCTTGTTGCCCTGCGTGGCGTCGTAGGTGAAGGAGAAGACCTTCTCCTTGCCCGAGCCAGCTCCGTCGGTCAGCTTCGTCAGCAGGCCCTCGGTGGAGTACCCGAAGGTCAGGGTGCGGCCCGAGATGTCCGACATCGACTTGACGTGGTCGACGCTCTTGACGCTGGTGGCGTCGGACTTCGCGTAGTAGTCGACCGTGAGGGACTTACGGCCCGCCGGGTCGGTGATGTACTTGAGGAACTTGGTCGGCTTGTTGTTGGACTTGCGCTCCTCGTACGTGAACGTCTGCGTGTTGCCGTTCTTGTCGACCGCCGACGTCAGGTAGCCGTCGCAGCCGAAGAGGAAGCGCGTGCCGTCCGGGCGCGTGAACGTCCAGGCGTCAGGGACCGGGTCCTTGTCCGGGGTGCAGTCCAGGCCCGACTTCATCGTGATCTTGTAATGGACGCCCGCCGGGGCCTTCCACGTGCCGTCGTCCTGCTTGCGGAAGACGTGCGTGGTGCCGTCGCCGTCCGGCAGCCGGATCTCGGTGGTGTTGGCGCTCGGGTTCGGGTGGAAGTCCACCGGGGCGCCGAGCCGGACCGGTCCCGCCAGCTGCGCCGACCAGCCGGGCCCGGAGACCGTGTCCGAGGTGTCGAGCGAGTTGTAGGAGAAGCGGGCGAAAGTGGACAGGCCGCGGCCAGGGTTGTTGAACGCGTTGTAGGACCACACCGCGTTGCCGGATGCCAGGTTCGTCATGACCGTCGAACCGGCGCCGGTGTTCTTGCCCGTGTACGTGTAGAACTTCTCCAGACCGAGCGTGTTGGAGGTCGGGTCCTCCACCGCCACGTTCTGCTTCAGGGACGGGATACCGCCGGTGCCCGCGGACAGCCAGCTGCCGTCGGAGACCTTCTGGGTGTCCCAGCCGAGGACATATTCGGTGCGGTGGCTGCCGGAGTCCGAGTTGATCGGCGTGTTGACCTTGGCCCGGACCGTAGCCGACTGGCCCGGCAGCAGGGCCGGAATCGCGGTCTTGACCTGGTTGCCACCAGTCGTCATGTCGGTGCCGTCGGGGAGCTTCCACGTGTACGACAGGACGCGCTCGCCGGCCGCCCATGCGGCGTTCGTGGTGTTGGTGACCGTCATGTCCACCGTGTAGGTGGAGTTGGGAGTCATCCGGGCCGGCGTCTGCGGCGCGTAGTACGTGTTCTCCGTGGTGGAGTCGACGTAGATGACGCGCAGCATCGGGCCGAGCTGCTGGTCCTCGCCCTCGGAGGAGAGGAACAGGGTGCGCTCCTGCGGGCCGGTGGTGGTCTCGTCCTTGAGCTTGAGCAGGGCGCCCTTGTTGCTGGACGGGGTCTTCACCCAGCCCTGCGTCATGGATGTGGCGTCCCACCAGTGGCGGCCGACCTCGGAGACCTGGGCGACGGTGTCGGAGACGGTGGCGCCGAAGTCGCCGCCCGCCGTCGTCCACGCGGTGCCGGAGGCGGCACTGTTCCAGGTGGCGGTGGTTTCCGTGAAGTCCTTGTTCAGGCCGTGGAGCTCGTAGATCGCGCCGTCGGTGTCGGTCGTGGTCTCCGCGCCCCACATATAGAGCTTCGAGTCGAGGACCGTGGCCGTCGAGGGGATCGAGGACGTCGGGAATTTCAGCGTGGTGCGGGTCTTGCCGTACGTGCCCGAGTTGTTGCCGATGCTCAGCCACTTCTGGCCCACACCGAAGGACTGGATCGCGTCCTGGTTGGTGGTGGGCTGCTGGGAGGAGAGCGTGGTGTCGGTGACGCCTCCCGCGGTGCCCTGCACGATCTTCATCGTGCGGCCGGCCTTGGGGACGCCCACGACTCGGGTCGGGGACCCGATGAGGGAGCCGTCCTTGGTCTTCACCGCGATCTGGTAGTAGTACGACCGCCCGATCTCGGTCGACGAGGAGTCCGGGGTCGGCTTCGCGGTGGTGTCCGTGTAGGCAGTGGTGCCCTTGTCGACGGGCGCCACGAGGGTGGCCGCGCTCGGCGTGAACGTTTGCTGCGTGGAGCGGTGCAGCTGGTACTCGGTGATGTCGAGCCCGCTGTCGCCGGTCTTGTTCGAGTACGCCGACCAGGACAACTCCGGTCCTGTGTCGTGCACGACCGTCGGGGAGTCGAGGGCCGAGCCCACCTTGCCGTACGTGATCGTCAGGCGCGGGTAGCTGGACTCCTCACCCCCGTACGAGATGCCGTCCCCGGCCTCATACCGGGGGCCACCGGTGAGCGTCGAGGCTACGGTGTCGTCCTTGGCCTGGAGCACGAAGCCGTTGTTGGTGGCCGTGCCGGAGACCCACTTCTGGACGGTGTCAGTCACCGCGAACTTGTGCCAGGCGTTGTACTCGCCGGTGTTCTTGACGATCTGCGCCGGGTTCACCAGGCGGATCGAGTCGGCGATGTTGCGCGTGGTGGACGAGCCCGTATCGCCCAGGACCACCTTGCCGGTGTTGCCGCGGCTGAAGTAGTACTGCGTGCTGCTCAGCGCCTTCCACGCGGCGGCCGAACCAGTCTGGTTGACCGTCGCAGTGGCGGTGCCGTCACGGTGGCTGATCGTGTAGGGGGCCGCCGTCGCCGCGTCGGTCGCGGGCGGGTAATGGGCCTCGATCCGGTACGACGCCGTCTCCGGGATCACCGGCTGCCAGGTGTAGGTCTCACCCGTCGCGGTGTTCTTGTTGTAGGCGAAGTCGTCGTTCGTGGCGGCGCCGCCGGTCGTCGTGCCCTTGGGCCACTCGCCGACGGCGGCCGTGCCCGCGTCACCGTCGTCGATCTGGTACGTCGTACCCGACAACTCGCCCGACAGGGAGGAGGTGTTGGACCATGTCGCCGTCGACTCGTCCCAGGCTCCGGTCGCCCGGTGGACCTCCATGGTGACATCGTTGGCATTGGTCGTGTGCGTCTGGTCGTAGTACATCTCCAGCCGCGCCGTGTCGATCTTCGTGCCCGCCGGGATCTCGTTCAGCGGGAACTTGATCAGGGAGCGGGCGATGCCCGTGTCCGTCTTGCCGACCGACAGCTTCCAGGTGTTGTTGAAGTTCGCCGAGGGCTGGTCGGACAGGACCATGGTGTCCTGCGACTGGGCCGCTGACGGGGTGATCGTGATCGTCGGGTCGATCGTGACCGGGTACTGGCGCTTCGGCGAGGCCAGCCACGCGGCGTCCGGCGTGACGACGATCTTCCACTGCTTGCCGTCACGGACGAGGCGCTGCCGCACCTTCGAGCTGTAGGCGAGCCCGTACGGCGAGTCGGCGTCCTTGCGGGTGTCCGTCATGTACGCGGCCGGGATCGTCATGACCGGTGTGTGCGGCAGTTCGCCGTACAGGGCGATCGAGCCGTCCTTGCGCGCCTTCGGCGTCAGGCCGCCACTGTCCAGCGTGAAGGTGTAGGAGACCGGACCCCCAGGGGCCTCGGACAGGAGAATGTTCTCCTTGACCCGGCCCTGGCCCACCTCGTACTGAAGGTCGGCGCCGCCCTCCGCCACGCCCTTGTACGTGACGGTCGCGCCCTTGGCCTGCGGGTCGACGGCCTTCGCGGCCGCGCCGTCGAGACCGAGAGTGACGGCCGGGCCTTCCGTGCCGGCCTGGAACTTCAGCAGGTGGCCGGTGTCACCGCCGAACCAGCTTCTGCCGGAGTTCGTGGTGTTGGCGAAGTCGTAGCCCTTCGCCAACGTCTTCTCGACGCCGGTGTCGATGGCCTTCCAGGTCTTCTTCGTGCCCTTGCCGACGCCGTACGCCGTCGGCATCGCGGACACCTCGGCCTGGACTCGCCCGTCGGACAGCTCCCAGAACCGGGCGTGCTCGGTGCGGCGTGAAGTCAGCTCGCGGACCCGCTCGGCCGGGGCCCGCTCCTTGCCCTTCGGCAGCTTCTCGCGGCTGGGGATCTCGAGCTTTCCACCGGTGGGCGGTGTCAGGCCGGTGTCATCGTCGTCGTCGCTGAACCACCCCTTGATGGCGTCGACGACGCCCGGGCCGTCGTCTCCCCTTCCGGACCGGGTGGTGGCGTACGCCAGCTGTGGCATGGCCGTACTCACCACCGCCGACACAACCAGACAGGAGATTATTCTCCCGTATCGGACTTTCACGTCCAGTTTCCCTTTCGATTACGGCATGCCGAATAAACCGGGCGGGAGGCTCCCGGCCGGCGTCACACCTACCAATTGCGGTCAAGTTTCTAATCACACGGAGAGGGGCATGTCAATCGATCACACAAAAGGGGTAACTGGTCGCTGCGCTGCGGCGATGCCCGCCATACAGCACCTGACGCATCCGGCGAAACCCAAAAGCCATTTCATCCTGAAACACCATGAAGAGGGCACGACCGGTTCGCCCGGCTTTCTCCGCCCAGTGGAATTCACGAGACCTTCTGCGGTATAACCCCTCAGTTTTCCACCGCCGCATTCGCACACCTCACGAAAGCCAGGCCCTTTTCCATGCCAGACCCCGAAAAGCCAATGGCCGCCGAGCCTGCGGCGGACGAGCCGACCGCCGCCGAGTCGTCCTCCCCGAAGACCGAACGCGTCGACCGGCGTGGCATCGCCGCAGCCGCAGCGCTGTTCGCCGCCTGTGCGGGACTGGTCGTGTACGGGGTCCTCGACACGAACGAGACCCCGGAACGGCACGTGCCCACCGCGTCCGTCACATACGAGGTGACGGGCGACGGCACGGCCGACCTCACGTATCAAGCACGGGACGAGTCCGGGAAGGCGGTCACGGTGCGCGGCGCGGAACTGCCGTGGCGCAAGACCGTGCGCGTACCGCTCGGCAAGCCGCCCGTCGTGACCGTCGCCCTGGACGCCAAGGGGGGCCGGGCCAGTTGCCAACTGGCCGTACGCGGAGTTCATGTCCAGACGGCGACCGCCTACGGCACGTACGGCCGCGCCACGTGCCAGGGCGAACTGCCCTCGCCCGAGCCGACCGAGTCAGCGGCGGAGAGTGCCGAATGATTTCCAGCCCCTTCCGTCGCCAAGCGGCGCGCACGGCGCTGGCCACAGCGGTTGTGCTCAGCAGCGTCGCGCTGTCGCGTCCCTCCGCCCCGGCTCCCTCCCCCGCCGCCACGACGACCCGGCCGACCGGGGTCGTGCACACCGTCCCCGTGCCTGTGGGCACCGACCCGGACCATCGCACACTCGGCGCCCACTCCACACGGCCGTTCCGGATGCTCGGCGTCACCTGGTCCGACCCGGAAGCGGTGCTCGACGGCACCGTCCGGGTCCGGACCCGGGACCGCGTGACCGGCGCCTGGACCGGCTGGCAGGCGCTCGAACTCGACGTCCACGCACCGGAGTCGGGCGCCGACCATCGGACATCCGGCGTCCGCTGCGGCACCCAGCCGCTGTGGGTCGGCCCGTCCGACGGCGTGCAGATGCGGGCGAGCGGAAAGGGGCTGCCCGCCGGGCTCCGCGTCGACCTGGTCGACCCCGACGCCGGAACCCCCGCCACCGCCCGTACGGCAGAGGAGCCGACGGCGTCCGTCGCCGGACAGCCGCCGATCGCTTCCCGCGCCGACTGGGGCGCCGACGAGTCGATCGTCGACGACCCTCCGACGTACACGACCGATACGAAGGCCGTGTTCGTGCACCATACGGCCGGGACGAACGACTACACGTGCGCCGAGTCCGCCTCGGTCATCCGCGGCATCCTCACGTACCACGTGAAGTCCAACGGCTGGAACGACATCGGCTACAACTTCCTCGTCGACAAGTGCGGCACGATCTTCGAGGGCCGCGCGGGCGGGGTCGACAAACCCGTGTACGGCGCTCACACCTACGGCTTCAACACCGACACGAGCGGTGTCGCCGTCCTCGGCGACTTCAACACCGCGACGTCCACTCCCGCGGTACGGGATTCGATCGCCGCTCTCGCCGCCTGGAAGCTCGGCCTGTACGGGATCAATCCGGCGGGCACGGTGGTCATGGCGGCCGGAGCGGACAACGGGAAGTTCACGCTGGGCCAGTTGGTGACGATGAACCGGATCTCCGGGCACCGCGACGGCTACCCGACCGAGTGCCCTGGCACCCGCCTCTACGATGACCTGCCCGCCATCCGCACGCTCGCCACGTCGAAGAACACCTCCGCCATGGGTGCCGACGTCAACGGGGACGGCCGCGCCGACCTGGCCGCCGGCATCCCCGAAGCCACCGCGAACACCCGGGCCGGAGCCGGCCAGGTCAGCGTCGTGCCCGGCGCCCCCACCTCTCCCTACGCGGCGAACAGGACCGTCGTCACGCAGGAGTCCGAGGGCGTGCCCGGCGGCTCCGAGGCCGGTGACGGCTTCGGAGCCGCAACGGCGTACGGCGACCTCGACCACGACGGATACACGGACCTGGTGGTCGCCGCACCCGGCGAGGAGGTCACCGCGGGGGCGAGCGACGAGGGCGGCGTGAGCATACTCAGCGGCGGACCGAACGGGCTCACCGGTCAGGCCGGAATGATCAACGAACCGGCGTCGGTGCGCGCGAGTGGCGCGGAGTTCGGGGCCGCGCTCGCCGCCGGGGACTTCGACGGGGACGGCGGCGACGACATCCTCGCCGTGGCGCCCGGCGCCGGGCGCGCCTGGGCTGTCGACGGAGCCGACCGGGCCTTCTCCCCCGTCATCACCCTGTCCGAAGGCCCGGTGCGGGACGCCTCCGTGGCCACCGGGGACTTCGACCACGACGGATTCGACGACGTGGCAATCACGTTTGCCACAACAGGCGGCGACAGCGCCCTTGTCGTGGTGCGCGGTTCGTCGAGTGGACTGCGCACATCCGAGCCCACCGTTCTCGCCAAGGCGGGCGGTCGGTCCCTGGCCTCCGGCGACCTGAACGGTGACGGCTTCAGCGACCTGGCCGTGGGGCGGCCCTCCGCGGCGGTCGGCGGCGACATCGCCACGTACCACGGCTCGGCGGACGGGCTCACGACGGCCGGGGCCGCTGTCGTGGCGCGAAGTGAGCTGGAGGGAGCGGAGACCGGCAGTGAGCTGGGCGCCTCCGCGGCCGTGAGCGACACGGACGGCGACGGATACGCCGACGTGCTCGCCGGTGCGCCCGGGGACGCCTCCGGAGCGGGCCGCGTGTTTCTCCTGCACGGTGGCGCGGACGGTATGGGTGTGGCGGGCGCCGTCACGTATACGCAGGGGACGGGCCCGGTGCCGGGCACGGCCGAGGCCGGTGACCGGTTCGGTTCCTCCGTCACCGTCGCCGATCTCACCGGGGACGGCGTCTCCGACCTCGCGATCGGGGCCGAGGGCGAGAACGAGGGCGACGGGACCGTCATGACCCTGAGCGGCGCGAAGGGCGCCTCGTACGGGCCGACCGCCCTCGGAGCAACCGCCAGTGCCGGTATCGGCGGTGAACTGACCAAGTGGCCGACGGCTGTCGTGCGGCGGTGACGGTGCGGAGGAGGCAGTAAGGAACTCTCGTCCCTATTGGGGGTGCTTGCCTTTGCCCGGCTTCGGGCTCGGGGCCCCTTTGCGGTGTGCGTCGGATCTCCCGTGCGTCGCGGTGCCGTCGGAGGCGCCGCCCTGGCTGCCGCTACTGCCCTTGCCGTCGCCGCCCTCGTGGCGGGCCCGTTCCGCCGCGCAGTACGCGTCCACGGACGACTCTCCGCCCGCCTGCGCGAGGAAACGCTGCCAGGCGGGCGAGTCCAGCGCTTTGCCCCGGCTGCGTACGGATGCGAACGCATGGCACTTGGCGAGGGTGTCGCCTGCTTGGTCCGGGTGATCCGCGGGGCGGCCGGGCGCGCGGGACGGGGTGGACGACCCGGCGGACGGCCGGACCCGCTCCGGCGTGGGCAGCGCGGGCGGGCTGGAGGCACTGAGCTCTGGCATCGGCTGTCGCTCGGTGTCGTGGCCCGGGGCGTCCCTGACCGTGCCGATCCCGGCCATCGCGACGCCGCCCAGCGTGACAGCTGCGACCAGCGTGCCCACGCCGGCCCCCAGCGACCACCGGGCGAAGCCGCGGGAGCGCGGACGCCAGTCGTCGCGGCGCCGCGTCCTGGCCGAGTGGGCGCCCCGGTCACGGGCCTCGCGGAACGCTGCGACAGCTCGTTCCTCGGCACGGTCCCGCTGTTCCGCCGCGCGTGGGGTGGCGGCAGGCAGTCTCCTGAAGTCTCCGGCTCCTTCCGTTCCGGCCGGCCCTTCGTCCTTGAGTGGGTTGCCAGTCATCTCGACTCCCCCAGCGTCGCGGTGCCTTCATCCGTCGCACCTCGCGCGCCCAGTTGCGCCGCGAGCTTCCTGAGGCCCCGGTACGCGGCGGTCCGCACGGCGCCGGGACGCTTGCCGAGGACACGAGCGGCGGACGGTCCGTCGAGCCCGACGAAGACCCGCAGAAGCACTGCCTCGGCCTGGTCCCGCGGGAGGCCGATGACCAGGCTCAGCGCCTCTTCCGTGGAGATCGTCTCCAAGGCCTGGGCGGACGTGTTGTGGGCACTGGGGAGTTCGAGCATGTCGTACTCAAATCCGGAAGAGCGTGGCCGCGCCTTCTGGCGGCGCAGCAGGTCGATGGCGCGGTGCCGGGCGATGGTGGCAGTCCAGCCGCGGAACCCGTCACCATCGCCGCGGAAACGCCCGAGGTCGCGGGCTATCTCCAGCCAGGCGTCGGAAGCCACGTCCTCGGCCTCGTCCCCGACGAGGCCGCGCAGGTATCCGAGGAGGCCGGGCTGCACGAGCCGGTAGACGATCGCGAAGGAGGACTCGTCCCCCTCCTGCGCCCGCGCCACAGCCCTGCTCAGCTCTTCGTCGCGCGCGGGCGTGGAACGCGTCTCCCCGCCCTGGCCCCGCAGGTGGCCCCTTCGCACGTCCGCGCACGGATCCGTCGCGGCGCGGATCATCGAGTCCATGTCCTTACGGTCGCCGGCGTCCCTGCCCGCTGAAAGGCCGCTCGCCGCATAAGTCCCGGGGCACACACGTCACCGAGTCGCACAGGTCGTGTCCCTTCCCCGATCGCCGCCCCGTCCGGGGAGGGTCAGGTAAAAGGTCAGGAGTGATTCCTCACCGCCGAGTGCGAAGCGGTTGTCCACTTTGCCGAGGGGGTTCCACGTACGCCCGTCGGGCATCCGGACGCCGACGGGCCGGCCGAAGTAGGCCCGTTGGGCGTCGTCGAAGTCGACCCACACGGCGCCGGCCCGCCGCACGAGCACCTCTCCCACGTAAGCGCCGACGCCGAACAGGATACCCGCGACCGAAGCACGGTCCGAAGTCCCCTTGCGCAGGCCGTCGATGAGGAAATCCGCGACACGGAGGCTGGCGACGGTGTAGTCGAGAGGGAGCCGGTTGCGCGCGGTGGCGTACGCGACGAATCCCGCGGCGTACCGCCGCATGTCCACTGCGCTCGCCTCAGGTTTGTGACCAGGTCCCATAACATCCGCCCCTCATCCGGTACGAGGAGCGGCCTGCGCGGCTCCCCGCGTGGCCCAGCGCACGACGCCACGTCAGCATCACACGTCACGCACATGTCGCTTCTCACACGACCAATTGACGAAGGCCGTACAACCTTTGAGGGAGCTGTGCGTCTGGCTGGACGCTGCGCGGAGGAAGGGGAAGGGGCCGGGCGCCCGGGTCTCCGACCTCGGGCCGTCAGCCGATCGCACCCGAGCCGTTGACGTGAAGGAAGATGCCGGCCCAGTGGCGGCAGACTTGGCCGGATTGCCGTCGGAGGGCGCCCTCGATTCGGAATGCGAAGCGAAGGCGGAGGAGGCACCACTCGGGCTCGCCTTCGGCTTCCGCTTCTCCGACTCATCCGGCTTCGCCGGTCTCTTCGAGGCCGAGGGTGAGACGGACGCGGATGCCGGATCGGACGCGCTGTCGGAGTCCTCGGCCCGCATCCGGCGGCTTTCGTTACTCACTGCTGCCCGCCGTGAGGCGACCGCCACACGCGAAACGCACCCAAAAAAATACGTTTCCGCAGGTCAGAACGTTTCTCTGACCTGCGGATGGTGGGGCGGGTGGGACTCGAACCCACGGCCGACGGATTATGAGTCCGCTGCTCTAACCGGCTGAGCTACCGCCCCGTCTCGGCGTGGCGCGTACAAGTGTGCGCACCGTCTGCCGCAGCATAGCCGGTCATACGATCTCCCGCTGCGGCTGCCCGGCTCCTGATGACCATGAAGACGGCGCTGCTCGCCGACCGGTTCCGGGCACACGAAAAAGGACCCCGAAGGGGGTCCTCTTCCGATCGCTCCCCCGACTGGACTCGAACCAGTAACCCTCCGGTTAACAGCCGAATGCTCTGCCAATTGAGCTACAGGGGATCGCGCTCCCCCGACTGGACTCGAACCAGTAACCTGCCGGTTAACAGCCGGCTGCTCTGCCAATTGAGCTACAGGGGATTGCTGCGGTGCCTCGAACGTACCTGCCTGGCGGATGCCGGGCGGCGCGCGCTCGCTGCGACACATACATTAGCGCAAGCAGGGGGGTGCTTTGCCAATCGGTATCGGCCGGGGTGATCTCGGGCGTCTGCGGGTAGGCGGGCAGCACACGTCGCACGGAGCGAAGGAAGGGTGGCAGCCATGCGGTACCGGCTCACGTTCATCGCCGGAGTGGCCCTCGGATACGTGCTCGGCACGCGGGCCGGGCGCGAGCGTTACGAGCAGCTGAAGAAGTCCGCGCGCCAGTTCGCCCAGAACCCGGCCGTGCGCAACACCTGCGAGACCGCGGCCCAGAGCGGCCGGGAGTTCGCCGGGAAGGCGTACCACGCCGTGGGCGAGAAGGTCGGCGACAAGGTGCCGGCGTCCGTGACGGACCGGGTGCGGTCCTTCCGGGGACGCGGGAACGGCAACGGCGTCGAGGACGACTGGGGGACCACCAACACCTAGCCGGCCTCGCCGTCGCTTCTGCCGCACCACCGGTACGGGAAACCTCCGGGGGTGCGGCAGAATCTGTGTATGGGCATAGTCGCCGGCTTGGACAGTTCTTCCGCGTTCACACACATCGTGGTCTGCGATACGGACACGGGCGCCGTACTGCGCGAGGGGTACGCCCCGCACCCCGTCGAGGCCAAGGCCACCGAGGCGGACCCGCAGGCGTGGCTGCTCTCCCTCGGTGAGGCCGCCACGGGCGGGCTGCTCGAAGGGGTGCAGGCCATCGGCGTCTCCGCACAGCAGCACGGACTCGTCCCCCTGGACCACCAGGGCAACCTCGTCCGCCCCGCGCTGCTCGGCAACGACAAGCGCGCGCAGGCCGCCGCGGCCGATCTGATCGACGGGCTGGGCGGGCGGCAGGCGTGGGCCGAGGCGGTCGGCGCGGTGCCGCAGTCCGCTCAGCCGGTGGCGAAGTTGCGCTGGCTGGCCCGGACCGAGCCGGAGCAGGCGCAGCGGGTGGCGGCGGTGCTCCAGCCGCACGACTGGCTGGTGTGGCAGCTGCTGGGGCGGCCGGCCCGGCGGACCACCGACCGGGGCGCCGCCTCCGGGACCGGGTACTGGTCGGCGGGGACGGAGTCCTACCGGCCGGATCTGGTGGAGCTGGCGCTCGGGCACCAGGCCGCGCTGCCGGAGGTGCTCGGTCCGTCCGATGCCGCCGGGATGACGCCGGAGGGGCTGCTGATCTCCGCGGGGACCGGCGAGACCATGGCGGCGGCCTTCGGGCTGGGCGTCGGGGTCGGGGACGCGGTCGTGTCGCTGGGGGCCTCGGGCTCCGTGATGGCCGTGCACCACGAGGCGCTGGCCGATCCGACCGGGATGATCACGTCGTTCGCCGACGCGACGGGCATGCATCTGCCGGTGGTGCACACGTCGAATGCCGTACGCGCGCTGCGCGGGACCGCCGAGATGCTGGACGCGGAGGGCCTTGAGGCGCTGTCCGCGCTGGCCCTGAAGTCGACGCCCGGCTCCTCGGGGCTCGTACTCCTGCCGTATCTGGAGGGCGAGCGCACCCCGCAACTGCCGCACACCGCCGGAACGCTGTGCGGGCTGCGGCGCGAGTCGATGAAGCCGGAGCACCTGGCGCGGGCCGCCTTCGAGGGGATGCTCTGCTCGCTCGCGGACGCGCTCGACGTGCTGCGCGGCCGGGGCGTGGAGGTGCGGCGGGTGTTCCTGCTGGGCGCGGCGGCCGAGCTGCCCGCGGTGCAGCAGCTGGCGCCCGCGCTGCTCGGGACGCAGGTGGTCGTACCGCAGCCCGCCCAGTACGCGGCGCTGGGCGCGGCCCGGCAGGCGGCGTGGGCGCTCGGGGTCTCGCAGGGGGCGCTCGACGGGCGCACTCCCCCGGCCTGGCAGGGTGCGGCGGCGCAGGTGCTGGAGCCCGGCGAGGAGCTGGCCGTGGGGCAGGCGGTGCGCCAGCAGTACATCGCGACGCGGGATCAGATTCACCCGGGAGCGTTCGACCCGCCACGGTGAGTGCGGAGGGACCGCAAAATTATGGACCGGGTCTGTTTTTTGACCTGGACTTGAATAAAAACGTTCGCGGTCCCGGCGAGCGGTGCCGGAAGATGGGTCGGCTCCCCCGATCTACGCCGACTCCGAGAGACACGCGTGCTCATAAAACTCCTGCGGGCCTATCTCGGTCCGTACAAGAAACCGATCGCGGTGCTGGTCGTCTTCCAGCTGTTGCAGACCTGCGCCACGCTCTACCTGCCGACCCTCAACGCCGACATCATCGACAACGGTGTCGTGGGGGGGGACACGGGCTACATCCTCCAGTACGGCGGCGTGATGATCGTCGTCAGCATCGCCCAGGTGGTCTGCAACATCGGGGCCGTCTACATCGGCGCGCGCACCGCCTCCGCGCTCGGGCGGGACGTGCGGGCGTCGGTCTTCGACCGGGTGCAGTCCTTCTCCTCGCGCGAGGTCGGGCGGTTCGGCGCACCCTCGCTGATCACCCGTACGACCAATGACGTCCAGCAGATACAGATGCTGGTCCTGATGACGTTCACGCTGATGGTGTCGGCGCCGATCATGTGTGTCGGCGGCATCATCATGGCGCTGGGCCAGGACGTGCCGCTCTCTGCGGTACTGCTCGCGGTGGTGCCGGTCCTGGGCATCTCGGTCAGCCTGATCGTGCGGAAGATGCGCCCGCTGTTCCGGCAGATGCAGAAGCGGCTCGACACGGTGAACCGGGTGCTGCGCGAGCAGATCACCGGCAACCGCGTCATCCGCGCGTTCGTGCGCGACGGCTACGAGGAGGGGCGCTTCCGGGGTGCCAACACCGAGCTGACGGACGTGGCGCTGTCCACGGGCCGGCTGATGGCGCTGATGTTCCCGACGGTGATGACCGTCGTGAACGTGTCGTCCATCGCCGTGGTCTGGTTCGGGGCGCACCGCATCGACAGCGGCGGAATGGAGATCGGCGCGCTGACCGCGTTCCTCGCCTATCTGATGCAGATCGTGATGTCGGTGATGATGGCGACCTTCATGTTCATGATGGTGCCGCGCGCCGAGGTGTGCGCCGAGCGCATCCAGGAGGTCCTGGAGACGGAGTCGAGCGTCGTCCCGCCCGTCGAGCCGGTGCGCGAGCTGCGCGCCCACGGGCATCTGGAGGTGCGCGGCGCGGACTTCCGTTACCCGGGCGCCGAGGAGCCGGTGCTGCGGTCGGTGGACCTGGTGGCGCGGCCGGGCGAGACGACCGCGATCATCGGGTCGACGGGCAGCGGGAAGTCGACGCTGCTCGGGCTCGTACCCCGGCTGTTCGACGTGACGGACGGCCAGGTGCTGGTCGACGGGACCGATGTGCGGACGCTGGACCCGGTGCTGCTGGCGAAGACGGTGAGTCTGGTCCCGCAGAAGCCGTACCTCTTCTCGGGGACGGTCGCGACGAACCTGCGGTACGGGAATCCGGACGCGACCGACGAGGAGCTGTGGCACGCGCTGGAGGTGGCCCAGGCGAAGGAGTTCGTCGAGGCGCTGGAGCACGGGCTCGACGCGCCGATCGCGCAGGGCGGCACCAATGTCTCCGGCGGTCAGCGCCAGCGGCTCTCGATCGCCCGGACGCTGGTGCAGCGCCCGGAGATCTACCTCTTCGACGACTCGTTCTCGGCACTGGACTACGCGACCGACGCGGCGCTGCGGGCGGCGCTCGGGAGGGAGACCGCCGAGGCGACCGTGGTGATCGTGGCCCAGCGGGTCTCCACCATCCGGGAGGCCGACCGGATCATCGTGCTGGACGAGGGGCGGGTCGTCGGGACCGGCACCCATCACGAGCTGATGGACGGCAATGACACGTACCGGGAGATCGTGCTCTCCCAGCTGACGGAAGCGGAGGCCGCGTAATGGCCGGGCCTGGCGGACGCATGATGGCGGGCGGGGCGCCGACCGAGCGGTCCATGGACTTCAAGGGGTCCTCGAAGCGGCTGCTGAAGCGCTTCGCCGTCGAGAAGAACACGCTGTACGTGATGCTCGTCGCGGTCGCGTGCAGCGTCGGGCTCTCCGTGGTCGGCCCGAAGATCCTCGGCAAGGCGACCGACCTGGTCTTCGCCGGGGTCATCGGCCGGTCCATGGACGCGGGGACGACCAAGGAGCAGGCCGTCGAGGGCCTGCGCAGGAGCAACAGCGGCCTGGCCGACATGCTGTCCGGGGTGGACTTCACGCCGGGGCAGGGCATCGACTTCGGCGCGGTGGGCGACGTCCTGCTGATGGCGCTCGCGGTGTACGTCGGCGCGGGGCTGCTGATGCTGGTGTCGACGCGGCTGTCGATCCGGATCATCAACCGGGTCGTGTTCCAGCTGCGCGAGGACATCCAGACCAAGCTGTCGCGGCTGCCGCTCTCGTACTTCGACCGTGCCAAGCGCGGCGAGGTGCTGAGCCGGGCGACCAACGACATCGACAACATCTCGCAGACGATGCAGCAGACGATGGGCCAGCTCATCAACTCCCTGCTGACGATTATCGGCGTGCTGGTGATGATGTTCTGGATCTCGCCGCTGCTGGCGCTGGTCGCGCTGGTGACCGTGCCGCTGTCGGTGGTCGTGGCGACGAAGGTCGGCAAGCGCTCGCAGCCGCAGTTCGTGCAGCAGTGGAAGGTGACGGGCAAGCTCAACGCCCACATCGAGGAGATGTACACCGGCCACACCCTGGTCAAGGTCTTCGGCCGGCAGGCGGAGTCCGCGAAGGACTTCGCCGAGCAGAACGAGGCGCTGTACGAGGCCGGGTTCAAGGCGCAGTTCAACAGCGGGATCATGCAGCCGCTGATGATGTTCGTGTCGAACCTGAACTACGTGCTGATCGCCGTGGTCGGCGGGCTCCGGGTCGCGTCCGGCTCCCTGTCGATCGGCGATGTGCAGGCGTTCATCCAGTACTCGCGGCAGTTCTCGATGCCGCTGACCCAGGTCGCCTCGATGGCCAACCTGGTGCAGTCCGGGGTCGCCTCGGCGGAGCGCATCTTCGAACTGCTGGACGCCGAGGAGCAGGAGGCCGACCCGGCGAAGGGCGAGGGCGAGCACCCCGGCATCCTGCGCGGCAGCGTCGCGCTGGAGCACGTGTCGTTCCGCTACGACCCGGAGAAGCCGCTCATCGAGGACCTGTCGCTGAACGTCGAGCCGGGCCACACGGTCGCGATCGTCGGCCCGACGGGCGCCGGCAAGACGACGCTGGTCAACCTGCTGATGCGGTTCTACGAGGTGACGGGCGGCCGGATCACGCTGGACGGCGTGGACATCGCGAAGATGTCCCGGGCGGACCTGCGCACGGGCATCGGCATGGTCCTCCAGGACACCTGGCTGTTCGGCGGGACCATCGCGGAGAACATCGCCTACGGGGCCTCCGGCGACGTCGGCCGGGAGCGGATCGAGGAGGCGGCGAGGGCGGCCCACGCCGACCGCTTCATCCGGACCCTGCCGGACGGTTACGACACGGTGATCGACGACGAGGGCTCCGGGGTCAGCGCGGGCGAGAAGCAGCTGATCACCATCGCGCGGGCGTTCCTGTCCGACCCGGTGATACTCGTGCTGGACGAGGCGACCAGCTCCGTCGACACCCGGACCGAGGTGCTGATCCAGAAGGCGATGGCGGGCCTGGCGCACGGCCGTACCAGCTTCGTGATCGCGCACCGGCTCTCCACCATCCGGGACGCCGACATCATCCTGGTCATGGAGAACGGCTCGATCGTGGAGCAGGGCACGCACGACGAACTGCTGGACGCGAAGGGCGCCTACGCCCGGCTGTACGCGGCGCAGTTCGCCCAGGCGGTCGCCGAGGTCGACTGAGCGGTACGGCCGCTTCGCGGCTGCCCCGGGTGCACGCGTCCGCGCGTCAGTCGAGGTAGCCGCGGAGCTGGTCGGCGGAGGCGTGGTCGCGGAGCCGGGTGAGGGTCCTGGACTCGATCTGGCGTATGCGTTCGCGGGTCACGCCGAAGATGCGGCCGATCTCCTCCAGGGTGCGGGGCCGCCCGTCGACCAGCCCGTAGCGCAGCTGGACCACCTTGCGTTCGCGCTCGCCCAGGGTGGAGAGCACGGCCTCCAGGTGCTGGCGCAGCAGCAGGAAGGCCGCGGACTCCACGGGGGACGCGGCGTCGCCGTCCTCGATGAGGTCGCCGAGCGAGACGTCCTCCTCCTCGCCGACCGGGGCGTGCAGCGAGATGGGCTCCTGGGCGAGGCGCAGGATCTCGCCGACCCGTTCGGGCGTCAGGTCGAGGTGGCCGGCGACCTCTTCGGGCGTGGGTTCGTAGCCGCGTTCCTGGAGCATGCGGCGCTGGACCCGGACGACGCGGTTGATCAGCTCCACGACGTGGACCGGGACCCTTATGGTGCGCGCCTGGTCGGCGAGGGCGCGGGACATGGCCTGCCGGATCCACCAGGTCGCGTACGTGGAGAACTTGTAGCCGCGGGCGTAGTCGAACTTCTCGACGGCCCGGATCAGCCCGAGGTTCCCCTCCTGGACGAGGTCGAGCATGGTCAGGCCGCGGCCCACATAGCGCTTGGCGACGGAGACGACGAGGCGCAGATTGGCCTCGATGAGGCGGCGCTTGGCCATGCGGCCCATGACGACGAGCCGGTCCAGGTCGCCGGCGAGGCGGGTGTCGGGGTCCGGGGTGCGGGCGAGGCGTTCCTCGGCGAACAGCCCGGCCTCGATGCGCCGGGCGAGCTCCACCTCGTCGGCGGCGGTGAGCAGCGGGATGCGCCCGATCTCGCGGAGGTACTGGCGGAACAGGTCCGAGGTGGGCCCGGCCTCCGGTCTGCCACGCGGCTCCGGGGGCTCGTCCGGCTCCTCCATGACCCCGTAGGGGTGGTCGGCCGCCATGGCCTGTACGGGGACGGCGGGGGCGCGCTCGGCTTCGGTGACGGTCCGGGTCTGCACGGGGGCGACCTCCAGGTGATCGCTGCCGGACCGCGGGGGTGGGGCCGCGCTCCGATGACTCAGGGCACCGCCCTCAGTGTGGGGTACGACACACAGCTCCCACGAGGGGCGTGCGGTGACTTTCTGAATCCGTTCCGTGACGCGGAGGTGAGGGCCTGACCCGGACGACAGGCCCCGTCAGAGCGCGTCGGCTCCGTGGTTGCGCAGGGTCTGGGCGTACTGCTGGAGGACCCAGACCTCGTTCTGCGCGGCGGCGAGGTGGTCGGGGGCCACATTGCTGCCGAGGCGGGCCAGGCTGCTCTGGACGTCGTTGATCCGGCGGTCGACGGCGCGCAGGCGGACCTTGACCAGGTGTTCCCCGGCGTAGGTCTCGTCGATGGACTTGCCGTGGAAGACCTCGACCGCGAGCTCGGTGATCAGCTTGCGGACGGACTCGTTGGGCGTGGCGTCGAGCACCCGGACCAGGTATTCGCGGCTGTCGGCGAGACCCTGCTCGGCGCCGCCCGCCTCCTCGACGCACTGGCGCACGGCGGCGTAGGGCGGCGCGGTGAATTCGTCGGACCCGTAGGCGTCGAAGGCGGGCGCCACGAGCTCGGGGCGCTGGAGGGCGAGCTTGAGCAGTTCGCGTTCGGTGCGGTGGGCGGGGCTGCGAAGGTTGAGCGCGGGGCCCGAGGGGACGGGCGGTGCCTGGACCTGCTGGTGACGGGCGCCACCGCGGGCGGCGGGGGCCGGTCCGCGCCGGTCGCCGCCCCGGCCCCGGGCCCACTGGGCGAGCTGGTTGATCCGGTGGACGACGTACTCCTGGTCCAGGATGCCGATGAAGCCGGCCAGCTGGACGGCGACCTCGCGCTGGACGCTGCCCGTCTTGATCTTGGCGACGACGGGGGCGGCCTCGTCCAGCGCGGCGGCGCGGCCTGCCGGGGTCTCCAGGTCGTACCGCCCGACGATCTGGCGCAGCGCGAACTCGAAGAGCGGGGTGCGCGGTTCGACCAGGTCGCGGACGGCGTCGTCGCCCTTGACCAGGCGCAGGTCGCACGGGTCCATGTTGTCCGGGGCGATGGCGATGTACGTCTCGGCGGCGAACTTCTGGTCGTCCTCGAAGGCCCGCAGGGCGGCCTTCTGGCCGGCGGCGTCGCCGTCGAAGGTGAAGATCACGCGGGCGCTGCCGTTGTCCATGAGGAGGCGGCGGAGGATCTTGATGTGGTCGCCGCCGAAAGCGGTGCCGCAGGTGGCGATGGCGGTGGTGACCCCGGCGAGGTGGCAGGCCATCACGTCGGTGTAGCCCTCGACCACGACGGCCCGGCTGGACTTGGCGATGTCCTTCTTCGCCAGGTCGATGCCGTACAGCACCTGGGACTTCTTGTAGATCGGGGTCTCGGGGGTGTTGAGGTACTTCGGGCCGTTGTCGTCGTCGCGGAGCTTGCGGGCGCCGAAGCCGACGACGTCCCCGGCGGTGTCGCGGATGGGCCACATCAGGCGGCCCCGGAAGCGGTCGATGGGGCCGCGCCGGCCGTCCTGGGAGAGGCCGGAGGTGATCAGCTCCTTGTCGCTGAAGCCCTTGCCGCGCAGGAAGCGGGTGAGGTGGTCCCAGCCGGCCGGGCTGTATCCGACGCCGAAGTGGGCGGCGGCGGCCTGGTCGAAGCCCCGGTCCGCGAGGAACTTGCGGCCGATCTCGGCCTCGGGGCCGTTCAGCTGGTCCACGTAGAACTGGGCGGCCACCTTGTGCGCCTCGACCAGCCTGATCCGCTCGCCGCGCTGGTGGGAGGGGTTGTAGCCGCCCTCCTCGTAGCGCAGGGTGATGCCGGCCTTGGCGGCGAGCCGCTCGACCACCTCCGCGAAGGTCAGGTGGTCGATCTTCTGCACGAAGGCGATCGTGTCGCCGCCCTCCTGGCAGCCGAAGCAGTGGAAGAGGCCCTTGCTCGGACTGACCTGGAAGGAGGGGGACTTCTCGTCGTGGAAGGGGCAGAGGCCCTTGAGATTGCCCCCGCCCGCGTTGCGCAGCTGGAGGTACTCGGAAACGACGGCGTCGATCGGGACCGCGTCCCGTACCGCCTTCACATCGTCGTCATTGATCCTGCCTGCCACGCGTCGAAGTCTACGGGGGAGCTCGGACAAGGACGGCGCGGGCGGGGTCGGTGCCGGGCCGGCGCGGGATACCGACGGCTATGTCCGCGCACCGGCCCGGGGCCGCTCAGACCAGGGATTCCAGGGGCACCGAGGGGTCGGCCAGGGCGTCCGGGTCGACGGGCCGGCCGGCCCGGATCAGCTTCTGGATGTGCTCCGTGACGTCCCACACGTTGACGTTCATCCCGGCGAGCACGGTGCCCTCCTTCAGCCAGAACGCGATGAACTGGCGCTTGCCCGCGTCACCCCGGATGACCACCTGGTCGTAGCTGCCGGGCGGGGCCCAGCCGGAGTACTCCAGGCCCAGGTCGTACTGGTCGGAGAAGAAGTAGGGCACCCGGTCGTAGGCCACGTCCTGGCCGAGCATGGCGCGGGCCGCGGCCGGGCCGCCGTTCAGCGCGTTGGCCCAGTGCTCGACGCGCAGCCGGGTCCCGAGCAGCGGATGGGCGGCGCTCGCCACGTCACCGGCGGCGTAGATGTGCGGGTCGCTGGTGCGCAGGGAGGCGTCGACGGCGATGCCGCCGCCCTCCTCGCGCGGGGCGATCTCCAGTCCGGCCGCCTCGGCGAGCGCGGTGCGGGGGGCGGCGCCGATGGCGGCGAGGACGTCGTGGGCGGGGTGCTCCTCGCCGTCGTCGGTGCGCACCGCGAGGACCATGCCGTCCTGGCCGACGATCTCGGTGAGCCGGCCGCCGAAGTGGAAGCGGACGCCGTGGTCGCTGTGGAGCTCGGTGAAGATCTGCCCGAGCTCGGGGCCGATGACCCGGTGCAGCGGGGTCGCCTCCGGTTCGACCACGGTGACCTCCGCGCCGTAGCCGCGGGCGGCCGCCGCGACCTCCAGGCCGATCCAGCCCGCCCCGGCGACGACCAGGTGGCCGTTGTCGCGGCCGAGGGCGGCGAGGACGTTGCGCAGCCGTTCGGCGTGGGCGAGGCGGCGCAGATGGTGGACGCCGGCCAGGCCGGTGCCGGGGACGTCGAGCCGGCGGGGCTCGGCGCCGGTGGCGAGGAGGAGCTTGTCGTAGTGGATGACGGTGCCGTCGCCCGTCTCCACGGTGCGCGCCTCGCGGTTCAGGCCGGTGACGGACTGGCCGAGGTGGAGCTCGATCTCGGCGCCCGCGTACCAGGCGGTCTCGTGGACGAAGACGCCGTCGCGGTCCTCCTTCCCGGTCAGGTACCCCTTGGACAGCGGCGGGCGTTCGTACGGATGGTCGCGCTCGTCGCCGATCAGGATGACCCGGCCGCTGAATCCCTCCGACCGGAGCGTCTGGGCTGCCTTCGCCCCGGCCAGCCCTCCGCCGACGATGACGAACGTCCGATGTGCGTCGACCACGTGATGCCTCCTCGGTGCTTGCTGCGCGGCGCCAACTGCGAGCGTCCCGCACGCAGCGTAGTGGGGGAAGGGGGTGTGGCCCGATCAGGTCACTCCCGGTGGTGGGCGCCCCTCTGGGTGAGGTGGGTGTGGAGGGCGCGGGCGGAGGCGTCGGTGAGGGCGGCGATCTGGTCCACGAGGACCCGCTTGCGGGCGCGGTCGTCGGGCGCCGTCTCGTACAGCGCGCGCAGCTGCGGTTCGAGCCCTTCGGGGGCGCGGGCGGTGAGCGCGGCGGCCAGTTCGGCGATGACGATGCGCTGGCCGGCGCGGATCTCCTCCTGCTCGGCGCGCTGCATCACGTAACGGTCGGCGATGGCCTTGAGCACCGCGCACTCGTTGCGGGTGGCGCGCGGGACGACCAGCTCGGCGGCGTAACGGGTGAGGCGTCCGGTGCCGTAGCCCTGGCGGGTGGCGGTCTCGGCGGCGAGGCAGAAGCGGCCGATGAGCTGGCTGGTGGCGTCCTTCAGACGGGCCTGGGCGACGGCGGACCCGTCGTAGCCGTGCGGCCACCACTCCTGGGCGATGAGCCGGTCGAGCGCGTCGGCCAGCTCCTGCGGATCGGTGTCGGCGGGCACGTAGCGGCCGATGGCGACGTCCCAGATGCCGCGGCGCTCCGGCTCCGCCTCCAGGCAGTCGGGGTCGATGTGGCCCGCGTGCAGCCCGTCCTCGAAGTCGTGCACGGAGTACGCCACGTCGTCGGACCAGTCCATGACCTGGGCCTCGAAGCACTTGCGGTCGCGGGGCGCGCCCTCGCGGAACCACTGGAAGACCGGCAGGTCGTCCTCGTAGACCCCGAATTTGGGCGAGCCGGGTTCGGTGGGGTGGGCGCCCCGGGGCCAGGGGTACTTGGTGGCGGCGTCGAGGGCGGCGCGGGTGAGGTTGAGGCCGACGCTGACCAGGTCGCCGGTGCGGGGGTCGGGGACGAAGCGCTTGGGTTCCAGGCGGGTGAGCAGCCGCAGCGACTGGGCGTTGCCCTCGAAGCCGCCGCAGTCGGACGCGAAGTCGTTGAGGGCCTGTTCGCCGTTGTGGCCGAAAGGAGGGTGTCCCATGTCGTGGGAGAGGCAGGCAGCCTCCACCAGGTCGGGGTCGCAGCCGAGGGCGGCGCCGAGCTCTCGGCCGACCTGGGCGCACTCCAGGGAGTGGGTGAGCCGGGTGCGCGGGCTGGCGTCCCAGGCGGGGCCCCGGGTGCCGGGCGTGACGACCTGGGTCTTCCCGGCGAGCCGGCGCAGCGCCGCGGAGTGCAGCACGCGGGCGCGGTCGCGCTGGAAGGCGGTGCGGCCGGGCCGTTTGTCCGGCTCGGGGTCCCAGCGCTCGGCGTCGAACGCGCCGTAGGGCGCCGTGCCGGGGTGCTGTGTGCCGTCCGTGCCGTTCATACGTCCGAGATTAATCGGCCGTACCGACAGGACCGGTCAGGCGGAGGCCGCGAAGCGTGTGTTCATCGGTATGTCGCACAGGCCCGCTCCGGCTGCGCGCGCCTCGTCGTACCGGTGCAGGAGCAGCCGGGCCATTGCGGGGTGGGCGCCGAGCGGGGCCGCGGCGATCCACGGCGCGTGGGCGGCGGCGGCCGAGGCGAAGCGGCCGGGGGCGGTGAAGTACGAGGCGACGGCGATCCGGCGGTGGCCCCGGGCGGCGAGCGCGCGCACGGCGGCGGGCACGGTGGGCGAGGCGGCGGACGCGTACGCGGGCACGACGGGCACGCCGCCGAGCCGTTCCCCGAGGAGCCGTGCGGTGTGCCGGGCGTCGGCGGCCGATTCGGGGTCGCGCGACCCGGCGGCGGCGAGGACGACGGCGGTGCCGCGGTCCCCCCGGCCCGAGCCGTCCCAGCCGGCCTCGGTGAGCCGGCCGTGCAGCGCCTCCACGAGCAGCGGGTGCGGCCCGAGCGGCGCGGCGACCCGGGCCCGCAGGGCGGGGGCGGCGGCGACGGACGCGGGGATGTCGTGCTTGACGTGGTGCCCGCGCCCGAGCAGCAGCGGTACGAGGACGGCCTCACCGGCGCCGAGGGCGTGCAGGGCGTCCGGCAGGAGCGGCGCGTTGAGCTCTATGTGGCCGAGGCGCACGTCGAGCCCGGGGCGCAGTTCGCGGACCCGGTCCAGGAGCGCGGCCACGGCGTGCGGGGTGCGCGGGTCCCGGCTGCCGTGGGCGACGGCGACCAGGGCGGGGGCGTCGGACGCCGGGGGGTGCGCGGGGAGGTGCCGGATGCGGTGCATGGGGTCGATGGTGACGGACGCACGTTGCCGGGGCGTTGCATGTCGGTCACGCGGGTTTTCCGCCGCCTCACGGGGGAAGCGCCACGGCCGGGAGGGCTCTCAGCCCCTCCCCCGTACCGCGAACAGGTGCTCGATGACCTGGGCCACCCCGTCCTCCTCGTTGGACCGGGCGTGCGTCTCCACGGCGGCCAGCACCGACGGGTGGGCGTTGGCCATGGCGTACCCCGTACCGGCCCAGGCGAGGACGGTGAGGTCGTTGGGCATGTCGCCGAACGCGATGACGTCGGCCGCCTCGATGCCCCGTTCCGCGCAGAGCACCGCGAGCGCGCCGGCCTTGGTGACGCCGGGCGCGCTGATCTCCAGCAGCCCGCGCCCGCCGGAATGGGTCAGCTGGACGGTGTCGCCGGCCCCCTGGCGGGCGGCGGCGAGCAGGGTGTCCGCGTCGAGCTGTTCCGTCCAGGCGAGGAGCTTGGTGACGGGGGCCTCGGTGAGCCACAGCTCGGCGAGGGACGCCACGGGGAGCTCGGCGCCCTCGTCCTCGGACAGGCGCAGCCGGTAGGCGGGTTCGTAGAAGACCTGGTTGCCGGTCTCCAGGGCGAAGCCGACGCCGGGGACGGCGGCGGCGAGCGCGGTGGCGACCTGCCGGGCGACGGACAGGGACAGCATCTGCGAGGAGACGACGCTGCGGCTCGCCATGTCGTAGACGAGGGCGCCGTTGCTGCACACCGCGGTGCCCGCGAGCCCGGTCGCCTCGGCCAGCCGGTCGACGAAGCGGGGCGGCCGGGCGGTCACGATGACGATCTCCGCCCCGGCCTCCTCGGCGGAGCGCAGGGCGCGCAGGGTGCGGGGCGAGAGCGAGCCGTCACCGCGCAGAAGGGTGCCGTCGAGATCGGAGGCGATCAACCGTGGAAGCGACATCGCCCGATGGTACGCGGACCGCCGGGCCGGTCCGAGAACCCTTTCGGCCGCCGGAACGTCCAGTAGGACAGGGGCGGCTGGGCCCCGGAAACAGGGGGCGGACGAGTGAGGGTACGGATGCGGCGGACGCCGGGGGCCGAGCGGGGGCGGGGCGCCCGGCTGCTGAGAGCCCTGCGGCCCCGGCTGCCGAAGACCCGGCGGGGGCGGCGGCGGGCGGTGCAGGGGGTGATGGCCGCGTGCGTGCTGGCCCTCGCACCGGCGGCCTGGCTGCATGTGGTGGCCGATGCCCGGATCAGGACCGTCGAGGACGTGCCCGCGCGGCAGGTCGCGGTGGTGTTCGGGGCGGGGCTGTGGGACGGGAAGCCGTCCCCGTACCTGGCGAACCGGCTGCGGACGGCGGCCGCGCTCTACCGCGAGGGCAAGGTGAAGGTCGTCCTGGTGACCGGGGACAACAGCCGCGTGGAGTACGACGAGCCGGACGCGATGCGGGCGTTCCTGGTCGGCAAGGGCGTGCCGGACGACCGGATCGTCAGCGACTTCGCGGGCTTCGACACCTGGGACTCGTGCGTGCGGGCGAAGAAGATCTTCGGCGTGGACCGGGCGGTGCTGGTGAGCCAGGGCTTCCACATCCGCCGGGCCGTCGCGCTGTGCCGGGCGGCGGGGATCGACGCCTACGGGGTCGGGGTGGACGCCAAGCACGACGTCACCTGGTACTACGGCGGGACGCGGGAGGTGTTCGCGGCGGGGAAGGCGGCGCTCGACGCCCTGTTCGAGCCGGACCCGCACTTCCTGGGCCCCCGGGAACGGGGCGTGGACGACGCGCTGGCGGCGGCCTCCCGCCGACCGGGGCCCGGCCTCAGAGGGAGGTGACCGGGGCCGTCTCGGCGGAGACCCAGCCGAGGTAGCGGGCGCTGCCCCGGAGGATTGGCAGGGCGATGACCTCCGGGGTCTCGTAGTCGTGCGCCTCCTGGAGGTGGGCCTCCAGCTCCTCGTAGCGCTCGGCCGTCGTCTTGATGAACAGCTGCCACTCCTCGGCGGCCTCGATGGCGTTCTGCCAGCGGTAGACGGAGGTGACGGGCGCGGAGATCTGCACGCACGCGGCGAGCCGCGCCTCGACCACTCCCCGTGCGAGCGTCCTGGCCTTCTCCTCGCTGTCCGTCGTGGTCAGCACGGTCAGCCATGCGGGTGTCGTCGTCACGTCTGCCTCTCCTCGCGGTGGTGGGCGGTTCCCCACCGATTGTGGGGTCCCGCCTCCCGCCGCGCCATCAGCCGCCGTACGGGTGGGCCCTCTTCGCGTCCCGCAGTGCGCGGCCCCACCAGACGAGCTGGTCGAGCAGCGTCTTCACGGCGGCGTCCGGGCCCGCCGGATCGCGGTGCCGGCCCGCGTCGTCGAACTGGGCGCCGGCGTTGTGGAAGGAGACGGTGTCGCGGATCGAGACGGAGTGCAGTTCGGCGAAGACCTGGCGCAGGTGCTCGACCGCGCGCAGTCCGCCGGAGACCCCGCCGTAGGAGACGAACGCGACGGGCTTGGCCTGCCACTCGTCGCGGTGCCAGTCGATGAGGTTCTTCAGGGGCGCCGGGTAGGAGTGGTTGTACTCGGGGGTGACGACGACGAAGGCGTCCGCCTCGGCCAGCCGGGCCGCGACCCCGGCCAGCACCTCCCGGGCGTCGCCCTCCAGGCGGTAGGAGAGGGCGGTGGGCAGATCGAGGGCGGCGACGTCGACCACGTCCGTCGTGATCGCGGGATGGGCGTCGGCGTGGGCGAGGAACCAGTCGGCGATGACGGGGGCGAACCGTCCCTCGCGGTTGCTGGAGAGGATGACGGCCACCTTCAGCGGGGCGGTCTCGGGCAGGGCGGTGGCGGTGGATTCCGCGGTGATGAGGTCCATGGCGAAGACGTTCGACCATCAACCATGGTTGAGGTCAAGCGCGATCGGGAACGGGCCTCCCGCCGGGTGCCGGCGGCCGCATACCGTGGCCGCATGACGACTCCAGCAGCGGCGGCCCTCCCGCACGCCGAGTTCGACGGCCGGCCCGCCACCGAGGACGATCTGGGCCGGGCGCTGTTCTTCAACTACGGCCACTTCACGGCGATGCAGGTACGCGGGGGCCGGGTGCGGGGTCTGGATCTGCACCTGGCCCGGCTGGACGCGGCCAACCGCGAGCTGTTCGAACTGCCCCTGGACGGGGAACTGGTGCGCCGGCTGGTCCGGCACGCCCTGGAGAGCGCGGGCACGGCGGACGCCTCGGTGCGGGTGCACGCGTATCTGCCGCCGGGGAACACCGCGACGACCGTGATGGTGACGGTGCGGGAACCGGGCGGGATGGACCCCGGGCCGAAGAGCCTCAAGTCCGTCCCGTTCGCCCGGACCGCCCCGCACCTCAAACGGCCCGGCGAGTTCGGCCAGACGTACTACGCGAACCTGGCCCGCCGCGCCGGTTACGACGACGCGCTGCTGACCCTGCCCGACGGCTCGGTGACCGAGGGGGCGTTCACCAACATCGGCTTCTGGGACGGCACGGCGGTCACCTGGCCGCAGGCCCCGGCCCTGTCCGGCGTGGCCATGGGCGTCCTGGAACGCGAACTCCCGGGCGCGGGCCTGAAGTCGCTGCGCCGCCCGGTGACCCTGGACGGCCTCGGGGCGTTCCGCTCGGCGTTCCTCACCAACTCGCTGGGCATGGCCCCGGTCGCCCGGATCGACGACACCGCGTTCACGGTCGACGCGGAGCTGATGCGGCGGCTGGCGGCGGCGCACGAGGCGGCACCGGGCGAGAAGGTCTGACCATGGAGGCTCCCCTGCTGGTCCACATCGAGGGATCACGTCTGCCCGGGCGGTCCTGCCCGGCCGGGCCCGGCTTCCCCGGCTACGAGAACATCCACGTGGGCGTCCAGCGCAAGGACCGCCCCGGCGAACTCCTCGGCCCGACCCCGGCGGACGCACCGGGCGCCCACTGGACGCTGGAGTGCACGGCGGCCGAGGACGCGGACGGGGTCGCGGTCCGGGGGCCGTACGTGCAGAACCGGCTGGGCGGGCGCTTCGTCTACCTGTCCTGGGGAACGGTCGACGCGGACGGCCTGTTCACGATGTTCCGGCGGGCCAAGCTGATGTTCGCCGACGTCGACCCGGCCGTCCTGGCGGCGGCCGTGCGCTCCGGGCATCTCACCGCCCGGCTGCCGCTCTCGGACTCCGGGGCACGCCCGCTCTGCGCGCGCGTCCGGCCGCCGGTGGTCGCGTGGTCGGCCTCCGCGCCCGGGCGCCCCTGACGCAGTCCGCCCCCTCCGGACCCAGGGGGGGAGGTCTGGAGGGGGCGTAGGCCGGGGGCGGCGGTGCGTGCCGTCCCGTGGGGGGTTGTGAGGCGTCTTCCCGCTCAGCCGCACCTCACGCATGTGATGTGCGCCACATTGCCCGACCGGCCCGTCACCCGAACGGCACCGTGGCGACACGGACCGTACCCCCTGCCCGCCACCACGGTCGTGACCTGCGACGACACCTGTTGGCAAGGAGGGCGCGCCGGGCCGTACGGGTGAGAGCTGACTCGGTGTCAGCAGGCATGGGGGCCGGTCCGGCTGTTGGCTCGGAGCCAGGACACACCCGCCAGCGCCCCTTGCTCGGAGGAACCCCCCATGCGCCGTCCTGCCCGACTCGTGACCGGCACCGCCGCCGCGGCCCTGGCCGCCGCCGCGCTCGGCCTCAGCGCCGCCGCCCCGTCCGCGTACGGGGACGAGGCGGCGCCACTGAGGGTCACCCCCGCCAGCGCCGCACCGGGGGCCACAGTCACCGTGGACACCACCGCCTGCGGCGGAGACAGCGCCGCCACCGGCGACGCGAGCGCGCTGGACGCCCCGCAGTTCCCGCTGGCGCCCGTCTCCCTCGAAGAGGCCCTGGCCGGCTCCTTCCGGGTGCCGGGCGGCGTCGCGCCCGGGTCGTACGGCATCGGCGTGGACTGCGCGAACGGCAAGAAGGCGACCGGTGAGATCGAGGTGAAGGCCGCGGGCTCCTCGCGCGACGAGAACGCCGGGGACACCGCGGGCGCCACCGACTCGCCCACGTACGACTTCTCCGGCATCGAGGGGCTCGGCGGCGACGAGGACACGGAGGACCCGGCCGGGCTCGACGGTCTCGATGCCGAGGCCGCCGGCTCCGGCCTCGTCCCGGACGCCCCCGCCGAGGCCGGCCGCTCCACGCCCACCGAGCGCCCCGCCCCCACCGGCCGCCCGACCGGGTCGTCCGACTGGGACGAGACCGGGTCGGGGCGTGAGACGCCCTCCGGGCACCGGACCTCGGCCGCGCCCACCGCCCCCTCGGGGCACGTGAAGACCGGAGTCGGCGGCAGCGTCGGCCCGGACACCACCCAGATCGCGGCGGGAGCCGGCGTACTCGCCGCTGCCGCCGTCGGCGGAGCCTGGCTCCTGCGTCGCCGGGCGAGCGGCACGCGGGACGCCGGCTGACGGAGGCATCCACCCCTCCGTACCGCCCGGTGTCCGTCCCGGTGGCCCCCGAGCCACCGGGACGGGACCGTTTCCCGCTTCCGTACCCCGGAGGACCACCGTGTCCCAGAAGGCCAAGGGCTGGCTGCTCGTCGTCGTGGCGCTCGCCGGTGTCTGGCTGATCCAGAACGGCGCGGGCACCCGGCTGACCCCGCCGGGCCCGGCCGCGGCCCAGGCGTTCGCCGCCGGGCCCGCCCTGCTGCCCGGTTCCCCGGTCGCCGAACCGCTGCGCCCCTCCGCACCCGTACGCATCCGGATTCCCGCCATCCGGGTCGACGCGCCGATGATGCGGCTCGGGCTCGGGGCGGACGGCAGCCTGGACGTTCCGCCGGCCGGGAACACGGACATCGTCGGCTGGTACAAGGACGGCACGCCGCCCGGCGCCAAGGGCACCGCGATCGTCGCCGGCCACGTCGACAACGCGGAGGGCCCGTCGGTCTTCTACGACCTGGGCTCACTGAAGAAGGGCAGCGCCGTCGAGGTGGACCGGCAGGACGGGCGCACCGCCGTCTTCACGCTCGACGCGATCGAGGTGTACGAGAACGACGACTTCCCGGACCAGCGGGTCTACGGCGCCTCCGAACACGCCTCGCTGCGGCTGATCACCTGCGGCGGCGGATACTCCGAGGCGACCGGCTACCGGGGGAACGTGGTGGCGTACGCCCACCTCACGGACGTGCGCTGAGTCCCGCCGGACGGGACATCAGCTCTGCCACTGGTCGAACCCCAGCTTCGCCACCAGCGAGAACACCACCACCAGCAGCACCCCGCGGACGAACTCGCTGCCCTTGCGCAGCGCCATCCGCGCGCCCAGCAGCCCGCCCGCCAGGTTGAACACCGCCATCACCGCCGCCAGCTGCCACAGCACATTGCCCTGGTAGGCGAACATCGCGAGCGCCCCGGCGTTGGTGCAGACGTTGACGATCTTCGCGGTGGCCGACGCGGTCACCAGGTCGAGGTGGAGCACGGCGGTCAGGGCGAGCACCAGGAAGGTGCCCGTACCGGGTCCGAACAGCCCGTCGTACAGCCCGATCCCCCCGCCCACCAGGACGATCGCGGTGATCCTGCGGGCCCGGGTGACCAGCGGCGGGACGCCGTCCCCGGCGGCCCGGCCGAACTGCGGCCGCAGCATCACGAACGCCGCGACCGCCAGCAGCACCACCATGATCACCGGGCGCAGCACCTCGCTGCTGATCCCCGCGGCGAAGAACGCGCCGGTCATCGACCCGGCCAGGGCCGCGAGCCCGATCCGGACCGCCGTGCCCACCTTCACCGGCGCCTTGCGCGCATAGGTGACGGCGGCGCTCGAGGTGCCGACGATGGCGACGGCCTTGTTGGTGCCGAGGATCTGCGCGGCCGGCAGGTGCGGCAGACCGAGCAGCAGCGCGGGCAGCAGGAGCAGTCCGCCGCCGCCCACCACCGCGTCGACCCAGCCCGCCGCCGCGGCGGCGAGGCACAGCACGACAAGGGTGGTCAGGGTGATGTCCGGCATGAGCACGACCCTATGAAGCGGATGCGTGCACCGTCCAACCGTTCCGGGGCCGCACCGGGAAAGTTGAGCCAACTCTGAGGTTTCCGCAGGACAAGGCCCCTTTCCCAGCCTCCGCCGGCCGCCTCACAGGCCTTTTCGGCGGGTGCTGAGCGCAAGGTTCCTCCCGGGAAACAGCGGGGAACCGGCCGGGTAACACCGCCGGGACACGCTTCCGGTCATGAGCACACAGGCCCGGCGCCTGTGGCCCTGCCGAATCTGCTCACCGACGACGGAGGCCCCGAGATGCCGGTGTCCACTCCCCCGACCGCCCCCACCTCAGGCCCTGCCGCCGTGCCGACGCTCGTGGTCGTCGGACACGGCATGGTCGGCCAGCGCTTCCTGGAGGCCCTGGCCGAGCGCGGTCTGACCGGCGCCGCCGGGACCGCCCGGGTCGTCGTCCTGTGCGAGGAGCCCCGCGCCGCCTACGACCGGGTCCAGCTGACCTCGTACTTCGCCGGGAAGACCCCGGACGACCTGTCGATGGTCGAGGACGGCTTCATGGAGCGGCACGGCTTCGAACTGCGGCTCGGAGACCCGGCGGTGGCCGTGGACCGCTCCGCCCGTACGGTCACCGCGCGGTCCGGCGAGGTGTTCGGGTACGACACGCTGGTGCTGGCGACCGGGTCCTACCCCTTCGTGCCGCCGGTCCCCGGCAAGGACAGCACCGGCTGCTTCGTCTACCGGACGATCGAGGACCTGCTCGCCATCGAGGAGTACGCGAAGAACGCGACGACCGGCGCGGTGGTCGGCGGCGGGCTGCTCGGCCTGGAGGCGGCGGGCGCGCTGAAGGGCCTCGGCCTGGACACGCACGTGGTGGAGTTCGCGCCCCGGCTGATGCCCGTCCAGGTGGACGAGGGCGGGGGCGCGGCGCTGCTGCGCACCATCGAGGACATGGGCCTGACCGTGCACACCGGGGTCGGCACGCAGGAGGTGACCGCGGGCGAGGACGGCGCGGTGACCGGGATGAAGCTCTCCGACGGCTCCGCGCTGGCTACGGACCTGGTGGTGTTCTCGGCCGGGGTCCGCCCGCGCGACCAGCTGGCCCAGGAGTGCGGGCTCGCGGTCGGGGAGCGCGGCGGGATCGTCGTGGACGAGGAGTGCCGGACCTCCGACCCGGCGGTCTTCGCGATCGGCGAGTGCGCGCTCGCCTCGGACGGCAGGGTGTACGGGCTGGTGGCGCCGGGTTACGAGATGGCTCTGACGGCCGCCGAGGTGATCGCCGGCAAGGCCGCCGCCTTCACCGGCGCGGACCTGTCGACCAAGCTGAAGCTGCTCGGCGTGGACGTGGCCTCGTTCGGCGACGCGCACGGCACCACCGAGGGCTGCCTGGACGTCGTGTACGCGGACGCCCGCTCCGGCGTCTACAAGAAGCTGGTGATGGCGGCGGACGGCACCCTGCTGGGCGGGGTCCTGGTGGGCGACGCCGACCAGTACGGCACGCTGCGCCCGATGACCGGGAGCGTGCTGCCGGTCGCCCCCGAGCAGCTGGTGCTCCCGGCCGGGGCGGGCGGTCCGGTGGCGCTCGGCCCGTCCGCGCTGCCCGACGAGGCGGTGATCTGCTCCTGCCACAACGTCACCAAGGGCGCGATCTGCGAGCACACCACGCTGCCCGAGGTGAAGAAGTGCACCAAGGCGGGCACCGGCTGCGGCAGTTGCGTCAAGGTGATCGGCCAGCTGCTCCCGCAGAGCGCGGACGCGGGCCTGTGCGGCTGCTTCGCGTACACCCGCAGCGAGCTGTACGAGATCGTGCGCACCCTGCGCATCACCTCGTACGCGGACCTCCTCGACTCGCACGGGCGGGAGGAGGCCCGGGGCGGCGACGGCTGCGAGGTCTGCAAGCCGGCGGTCGGCTCGGTCATCGCCTCGCTCGCCCCGACGGTCGGCGCCAGCGGCTACGTGCTGGACGGCGAGCAGGCGGCCCTCCAGGACACCAACGACCACTTCCTGGCCAACCTCCAGCGCAACGGCTCGTACTCGATCGTGCCGCGCATACCCGGCGGCGAGATCACCCCGGACAAGCTGATCGTGATCGGCGAGGTGGCCCGCGACTTCGGGCTCTACACCAAGATCACCGGCGGTCAGCGCATCGACCTCTTCGGCGCCCGGGTCGACCAGCTGCCGCTGATCTGGACCCGGCTCGTCGACGCGGGCTTCGAGTCCGGGCACGCGTACGGGAAGTCGCTGCGCACGGTCAAGTCCTGTGTCGGGCAGACCTGGTGCCGCTACGGCGTGCAGGACTCCGTGAAGATGGCGATCGACCTGGAGCTGCGCTACCGGGGTCTGCGCGCCCCGCACAAGCTGAAGTCGGCGGTCTCGGGGTGCGCCCGGGAGTGCGCGGAGGCCCGGGGCAAGGACTTCGGGATCATCGCCACGGCGGGCGGCTGGAACCTCTACGTGGGCGGCAACGGCGGCGCGACCCCGCGCCACGCCGACCTGCTCGCCCAGGACCTGTCCGACGCCGAACTGGTCCGGCTGATCGACCGCTTCCTGATGTTCTACATCCGCACCGCGGACCGGCTGGAGCGCACCTCGGCCTGGCTGGAGCGGATCGAGGGCGGCCTGGAGCACGTCCGGGACGTGGTCGTCCACGACAGTCTGGGGCTCTGCGAGGAGCTGGAGCGGCTGATGGCCGACCACGTCCGCGGCTATCGCGACGAGTGGGCCGAGACCATCAACGACCCCGAGCGGCTGCGCCGGTTCGTCACCTTCGTCAACGCGCCCGACGCACCCGACCCGTCGGTGAAGTTCGTCCCGGAACGCGACCAGGTCAAGCCGGACCTGGACATCCTCGCGGGCCCGGTTCTCGCCATCCGCACTCTTGAAGGGACCGCCTCCTGATGACCACGCAGACGCTGGACACCGCGCAGGACACCCGGACCGTCCGGCTCGCCGCCGGGGACGGCTGGGTCACGGTGTGCGACCGCTCGCTGCTGACGCCGGGGCGCGGGGTCGCCGCCCTCCTCCCGGACGGCCGGCAGGTCGCGCTCTTCCTGGACCGGGCGGGACGCACGTACGCCATTGACAACCGCGACCCGTTCACCGGGGCCTACGTCCTCTCGCGCGGCCTGATCGGTTCGGACGGCGGGCAGCCCTTCGTCGCCTCCCCCCTGCTCAAGCAGCGCTTCGACCTGGCGACGGGCGCCTGCCTGGACGACGACGAGGTCTCCGTGCCGGTCTTCGAGGTCCGCGCGGACTGACCGCATCCGCTTGCCCGGTCGCGGCCGGAAGCACCCCCGAACGGGTGCTTCCGGCGGTTGGCGTCCCCGGTCGTACGCTTGATCCATGACCCACGGCTGGAGCGCGCGCGACATACCCGACCTGAGCGGCCGCACGGCCGTGGTGACGGGTGCCAACAGCGGGATCGGGCTCATCACCGCCCGCGAGCTGGCCCGTTGCGGGGCCAGGGTGCTGCTCGCCTGCCGCGACGAGCGGCGCGGCGAGGAGGCGGCGGCCCGCATCCGGTACGCGGTGCGCGGCGCGGACGCCGAGTTCGCCCCGCTGGATCTGGCCGACCTGTCCTCGGTGCGCGCGTTCGCCAAGGGCCTGCGGGCGGACCGGCTCGACCTGCTGGTCAACAACGCCGGGGTGATGGCCCTGCCGTACGGGCGGACCGCCGACGGCTTCGAGACCCAGTTCGGCGTCAACCACCTCGGGCACTTCGCGCTCACCGGGCTGCTGCTGCCGAAGCTGGCGGCCACCGGGGGCGCCCGGGTGGTGACCGTCTCCAGCGGAATGCACGCCCTGGGCAACATCGACATGGGCGACCTCAACAGCGAGCGGAACTACCGCCGCTGGACCGCCTACGCTCGCTCGAAGACCGCGAACCTGCTCTTCGTCCACGAGCTGACCCGGCGGCTCGCGGCGGCCGGCAGCGGCATCGTCGCCGCCGCCGCGCACCCCGGCCTCGCCGCGACCGACCTTCATACGGCGGGGGCCCGGCTGGAGCAGCGCAGGGTGGCGGAGCGGGTGATGAACCTCGCCAACCTCTTCGCCCAGCCCGCCTCGGCCGGGGCCCTGCCCACGCTGTACGCGGCCACCGCACCGGGCGTGCGCCCCGACTCGTTCACCGGTCCCCGGCTGGGGTGGCGCGGCGCGCCCGGACCGTCCTGGCGGGCGGGCTGGACGCGCGACGACGTGGCGGGCGAGCGGCTGTGGGTGGCCTCGGAGCAGCTGACCGGGGTGACGTACCCGGGGCTGTAGCCGGCCCCTGCGGCTCAGCCCTCGACGGCGGACGGGTCCATCCAGATGACCTCCCACATGTGGTGGTCCGGGTCCTGGAAGGAGCGGCCGTACATGAAGCCGAGGTCCTGCGTCTCGTTGGCGGGCGATCCGCCGTTGGCGAGGGCGGCGTCGGCCAGCTCGTCCACCTTCTCGCGGCTGTCCGCGCTGAGCGCGAGGATCACCTCGGTGGACGCGGCGGCGTCCGCGATGTCCTTCTTGGTGAAGTCCTTGAAGCGCTCCTCCTGGAGGAGCATGGCGAAGATCGTGTCGCTGATGACGAGGCAGGCGGTGCGCTCGTCGCTGAACTGCGGGTTGAAGGAGTAGCCCAGCTTCGCGAAGAAGTCCTTCGACGTCTCCAGGTCCTTGACCGGCAGGTTCACGAAGATCATCTGGGGCATGGCCGTCTCGCTCTCTCGGTGTCTTTCGAACGCTTCTCGACAGGTAGACGCCGGGGGCGCCCGGAACTCATCGGTGCGGCCGCAGATCCCTTCCGTACGGGGCCGTTCACGAAACCGCGACCGGTGCCCCGCCCCTCAGCAGCGAGCCGCCCAGCGGGGTGAGGGTGTGCTGGACGGAGCTGCCGTGCCGCAGGGTGTGGACGAGCCCCGCCTCCCGCAGGACGCAGGCGTGCTGGCTGGCCGAGGCGAGGGAGACCCCGGCGCGCCGGGCCAGTTCGCTGGTGGTGCAGCCGTCGCCGATGGCCCGCAGGACCGTGGAGCGGGTCTGCCCGAGGAGCCGGCCGAGCGAGGGGCCCGGGTCGGCGAAGGCGGGCGCCGCCCGGTGTGCGACCGGGTAGACCAGGACCGGCGGGAGCAGGGGGTCGCGCAGGACGACGGGGGCGCCCCGGCAGAAGTAGGACGGCTGGAGGAGCAGTCCGCGCCCGTCCAGGTGGAGGTCGCGGTCCACGGGGTAGTCCGCCTCCAGGACGGGCGCCCGCCACCGGATGACCGGGGGCAGCGAGGCGAGCAGTTCGTCGGTGCCGCCGTCCAGCAGGGCGCGGCCCCGGATCGCCCGGTCGGCCTCGACGGCGGAGCGGATGTGCGGCCAGTACGGCTCGACGGCGGCGCGGTGGTAGTCCCGTAAGGCGGCGACGAGGCGGGCCAGGGGCTCGGCGCCGCCCTCGCGCAGGGGGTCGAGGCGGGCGGCGCGCCTGGCGCCGGGGTCGCCGAGGAGGGCGATCTCGGCGCGCAGGCGCTCGGGCGGAGTGGCGCGCACGGCTTCCATTCCGGCGTCGGCTCCGAGCGGTTCGGCGCTTTCCTGAGAAGGCGTCAGGAAGTCGGGAAAATATCCGCGCTGCGGGACCACCGCGGACAGCAGACGTACCTCGCCGCTCAACCGCGGGCGGGTTTCGTTGCGCCATTTCCCGAAGACGGCGGAAGCCCTCCGGTCCCTCAGCCGGTGAAAGCTGAGAATGGTCTCCCACAGCGCGTCCGGCCCGGAGGCCATCCGCACCCTGGAAAGGTCCCATCCGGAGACATGGATACGCAGCACCGAACTCCCACCCCTTGCACCTGCAATTACCCCCCTCGCAAGAGTATGCGAATCGTAACAGCACGTCACCACGGGGTTTCGGCCAGAGGTGAAACGCCTCGCCGGGACCGCCCGGCGGACGAAAAGCTGTACGGCGTCGGGTGCGATTCCGGAGCCACCGGAAGAGCGAGTGAAGGCCGTGGGGGGTTTTGCTCGTTCGGCGGCGGTTGGCAATGGTGCGGCTCCGCACTCGATGGGGGTAAGCCGGGTGCGGCCCGTGGATGGGGATCCACGGGCCGCACCCCGGTCCGTTCAACTCGATTTCTTTGCGCATTAAACGAAGCAATGGTTGCCGGTTGGATGCCGGTCATCGCATTTACCGGGCCATGACAACGTTGTGCATCGCCCGGCCGCGTACGACAAGACGGCGGCACCCCCGCACAGGGTGCCGCCGCCTCCGGAATTCCGCGTCCGCCGCCGGTTCGGGTGAGGGTGGGATCACCGGCGGCGGAAGCGGAATCGGTAACGGGCGCCGCGTCAGCGGCTGTCGCTGGCCCGCGCCCCGGCCGCCGCCCGGCCCGCCTCAAGACGCGCCACCGGAATGCGGAACGGCGAGCAGGAGACGTAGTCGAGTCCGGCCTCGTGGAAGAAGTGCACCGACTCGGGATCGCCGCCGTGCTCCCCGCAGATGCCCAGCTTCAGGTCCGGGCGGGTGGCCCGGCCGGCCGCGACGGCGTTCTTGACCAGCGAGCCGACCCCGTCCTTGTCGATCGTCTCGAAGGGCGACACCCCGAAGATGCCCTTCTCCAGGTACGCGGTGAAGAAGGACGCCTCCACGTCGTCGCGGGAGAAGCCCCACACCGTCTGGGTCAGGTCGTTGGTGCCGAAGGAGAAGAACTCCGCCGCCTCCGCGATCTGCCCGGCGGTCAGCGCGGCGCGCGGCAGCTCGATCATGGTGCCGATCTTCAGCTTGAGGTCGGTGCCGGTGGCGGCCTGCACCTCGGCGATGACCCGGTCCGCCTCCTCGCGGACGATCTCCAGTTCCTGGACCGTGCCGACGAGCGGGATCATGATCTCGGCGCGCGGGTCGCCCTTGGCGTTCTTGCGGGCGGCGGCCGCCTCGGCGATGGCCCGCACCTGCATGGCGAACAGGCCGGGGATGACCAGGCCCAGGCGCACCCCGCGCAGCCCCAGCATCGGGTTCTGCTCGTGCAGCTTGTGCACGGCCTGGAGGAGCCTGAGGTCGTTCTCGTTGGCGTCCTTGCGGGCCTCGGCGAGGGCCACGCGCACCGAGAGCTCGGTGATGTCCGGCAGGAACTCGTGCAGCGGCGGGTCGAGCAGCCGCACGGTGACCGGCAGCCCGTCCATCGCCTCGAACAGCTCGATGAAGTCCGCCTTCTGGAGCGGGAGCAGCTGCTCCAGGGCGGTCTCGCGCTCCTGGTCGGTGTCGGCCAGGATCAGCTTCTCGACCATCTCGCGGCGCTCGCCGAGGAACATGTGCTCGGTGCGGCACAGCCCGATGCCCTGGGCGCCGAAGCGGCGGGCGCGCAGGGCGTCCTCCGCGCTGTCCGCGTTGGCCCGCACCCGCAGCCGGCGCACCCGGTCCGCGTACGCCATGATCCGGTGCACGGCGGCGACCAGCTCGTCGGCGTCGTCGGCGCCCGCGTGCATCCGGCCCTCGAAGTACTCGACCACGGGGGACGGCACGACGGGGACCTCGCCGAGGTACACCTTGCCGGTGGAGCCGTCGACGGAGACGACGTCGCCCTCCTCCACGACGATGTCGCCGACCGTCAGGCGGCGGCGCTTGGTGTCGACCTCGATCTCCTCGGCACCGCAGACACAGGTCTTGCCCATGCCCCGGGCGACGACGGCGGCGTGCGAGGTCTTCCCGCCGCGCGAGGTGAGGATGCCCTCGGCGGCGATCATGCCGTCCAGGTCGTCCGGATTGGTCTCGCGGCGGATCAGGATGACCTTCTCGCCGGACCGGGACCACTTGACGGCGGTGTACGAGTCGAAGACCGCCTTGCCGACCGCCGCGCCGGGCGAGGCGGCGATGCCCCGGCCGAGCCGCCGGGTCTTCGCGGTGTCGTCGAAGCGCGGGAACATCAGCTGGGCGAGCTGGGCGCCGTTGACCCGCTGAAGGGCCTCGGCCTCGTCGATGAGCCCCTGGTCCACCAGCTGGGTCGCGATCCGGAAGGCGGCACCGGCGGTGCGCTTGCCGACCCGGGTCTGGAGCATCCACAGGTGTCCGCGCTCGATGGTGAACTCGATGTCGCAGAGGTCCTTGTAGTGGGTCTCCAGCGTCTCCATGATCTTCAGCAGCTGGTCGTACGACTGCTTGTCGATCGCCTCCAGCTCGGCGAGCGGCACGGTGTTGCGGATGCCCGCGACGACGTCCTCGCCCTGCGCGTTCTGGAGGTAGTCGCCGTAGACGCCCTGGTGCCCGCTGGCCGGGTCACGGGTGAAGGCGACGCCCGTACCGGAGTCGGGGCCGAGGTTGCCGAAGACCATCGAGCAGACGTTGACGGCGGTGCCGAGGTCGCCGGGGATGCGCTCCTGGCGGCGGTAGAGCTTGGCCCGGTCGGTGTTCCACGAGTCGAAGACCGCCTTTATGGCCAGGTCCATCTGCTCGCGCGCGTCCTGCGGGAAGTCGCGGCCGGCGTCCCGCGCGACGATCTTCTTGAACTCCTTGACCAGCTTCTTCAGGTCGCCCGCGTCGAGGTCCACGTCGACCTTGACGCCCTTGGACTCCTTCGCGGCCTCCAGCGCCTCCTCGAAGAGTTCGCCGTCCACCCCGAGCACGGTCTTGCCGAACATCTGGATCAGCCGGCGGTAGGAGTCCCACGCGAACCGCTCGTCGCCGGCCTGGGCGGCGAGGCCCACCACGGAGGCGTCGGAGAGGCCGATGTTGAGGACGGTGTCCATCATCCCGGGCATCGAGAACTTGGCGCCGGAGCGTACGGAGACCAGCAGCGGGTCGTCGGCCTGGCCGAGCTTCTTGCCCATCCGCGTCTCCAGGGCGTCGAGGTGCGCACTCACCTCGTCGCGGAGGGCGGCCGGCTCCTCACCGCTGTCCAGGTAGACCTTGCACGCCTCGGTGGTGATGGTGAAGCCGGGCGGGACGGGGAGCCCGAGGTTGGTCATCTCGGCGAGGTTGGCCCCCTTCCCGCCGAGGAGGTCCTTCAGATCCTTGTTGCCTTCGGTGAAGTCGTAGACGAACTTCTGCACATCTTTGTTTTCCGACACGGTCTCGACTCCTCGAAGACGCGGTGGCTGCCCTGACGGCGAGGAACATACCCAGATCGAAGGTGCCTGGGTACGTCCACTTGCGCGTCGTACGGCCGTAACCACCCGTCCGCCAGCAGATCGAAAGTCGGCCGCCCGGAAACCATCCGGAATGCTGCATTCAGGAGTCGTACGCAGGATCACGCAGCGCGTACCGGA
The DNA here is from genome assembly GCF_042956885.1 of Streptomyces sp. NPDC008163. NCBI lineage: Bacteria > Bacillati > Actinomycetota > Actinomycetes > Kitasatosporales > Streptomycetaceae > Streptomyces > Streptomyces sp. NPDC008163. The sequence goes on from NZ_JBIBHG010000007.1 coordinate 121,864, forward strand.
ATCCGCGATTCGGTGGCCGAAAGTAACCGAGGCGTCGATCGATCAAAGTACGAATACCTGGCACTCAGTGCCACCCTTTGAGAAGTGCAGCCCGCTTTTTAGCGCTCATCTGAGCGTCACGTGTCTCAAGGTGGCGAGAATCACTCGATGGGGGCACCGCTCAGATGAGCAAAAATGCGTATGGGGGGCACGCAGTGCCCCCCATCTCGATGACCGCCGGTTCAGCCTCCGGAGGTGTCCAGCTCCGCGTCGGCGGTGACGCCCGCGCAGTCGTACGGGTCCTTCAGCCAGCCGTCCGGGAGGGCCACCCGGTTGTTGCCCGAGGTGCGCCCGCGCGGTCCGTCGGCGCCGTCCGGCCAGGGCTGGTCGAGGTCCAGCTCCTGGAGCTGGGAGCCCAGCTCCTCCAGCGAGGAGGTGATCGCCAGCTTCTTGCGCATCTCGGAGCCCACCGCGAAGCCCTTGAGGTACCAGGCGACGTGCTTGCGGAAGTCGATCACGCCCCGCGCCTCGTCACCGATCCACTCCCCCAGCAGCGTCGCGTGCCGCAGCATCACGTCGGCGACGGTGCGCAGCGTGGGTGCCTGCCGGGTCTCCGTGCCCTCGAACGCGCTGACCAGGTCGCCGAAGAGCCAGGGACGGCCGAGGCAGCCGCGCCCCACGACCACGCCGTCGCAGCCGGTCTCGCGCATCATGCGCAGGGCATCGTCCGCGCACCAGATGTCGCCGTTGCCGAGCACCGGGATCTCCGGGACGTGCTCCTTGAGCCGCGCGATGGCGTCCCAGTCGGCGGTGCCGCCGTAGTGCTGGGCGGTGGTCCTGCCGTGCAGGGCGACCGCCGTGACGCCCTCTTCGACGGCGATCCGGCCGGCGTCGAGATAGGTCAGGTGGTCGTCGTCGATGCCCTTGCGCATCTTGATCGTGACGGGCAGGTCTCCGGCCCGGGAGACCGCCTCGTGCAGGATCGCGCGCAGCAGCGGCCGCTTGTACGGGAGGGCCGAGCCGCCGCCCTTGCGCGTGACCTTGGGGACCGGGCAGCCGAAGTTGAGGTCGATGTGGTCGGCGAGGTTCTCGTCGACGATCATGCTGACGGCCTTGCCGACCGTCTCCGGGTCCACTCCGTACAGCTGGATCGAGCGCGGGGTCTCGGTCGCGTCGAAGTGGATGAGCTGCATGGTCTTCTCGTTGCGCTCGACCAGGGCCCTCGTCGTGATCATCTCGCTGACGAACAGCCCCTTGCCGCCCGAGAACTCCCGGCACAGCGTGCGGAAGGGGGCGTTGGTGATGCCGGCCATGGGCGCGAGGACCACCGGCGGCTGCACGGTGTGCGGGCCGATGCGGAGCAGCGAGGGCGAAGGGGCGAGCGTGGTCATGGCCCCATTGTCCCGTACGCCGACGACTGCTCCCCAGGGCGTCTCGCCCCGCCGGTGCGAGGGAAAGAGGGAGCGCTGTCGGACCCCCGCCGTAGCGTGGGGATTCCGGCGACCGGCCGGCCCACGAAGGAGACGAAGCTCATGACGACACCCATGTCCCGCTTAACGCCCGGCTCCCCCAGCCGTCGCGGACTGCTCGCGCTCGGGGCCGCCGGCGCGCTGCTCGTCGGCACGGCGGGCACCGCCCGCTCGGCGGACGGCCCCACGACGGCCCGGCTGCGCGAGCTGGAGCGGACGCACGGCGCCCGCGTCGGGGCGTTCGCGTACAACGTGGCGACCGGGGTCGCGGTGCGGCACCGGGCGGACGAGCGCTTCCCGATGCTGTCCACGTTCAAGACGCTCGCCGCGGCGGCCGTCCTGCGGGACCTGGACCGGGACGGCGAGGTCCTGGAGAAGGTGATCCATTACACGAAGGCGGACTGCGTCTCGGACTCGCCGGTCACGGACACCGCGGAGCACCTCGCGAGCGGGCTGAGCGTCGCCCGGCTCTGCGACGCCGCCATCGGCGACAGCGACAACACGGCGGGGAACCTGCTGCTGCGGGAACTCGGCGGTCCGCAGGCGGTCACCCGCTTCGCCCGCTCGCTGGGCGACCGGGTGACCCGGCTGGACCGCTGGGAGCCCGTACTGAACTCCGCCGAGCCGGGACGGGTCACGGACACCACGACCCCGTCCGCGCTCGCCCGCGACTACGCCCGGCTCGTCCTGGGGGACGCGCTGGAGCGCCGGGACCGCGCGCTGCTGACCCACTGGCTGCTGAACTGCCGGACGAGCGGGACGCGGTTCCGGGCCGGGCTGCCGCCGGAGTGGACGGTGGCCGACAAGACGGGCGGCGGCTCGTACGGCTCGTGCAACGACGTGGGCGTCGCCTGGACGCCGGACGGGGTGCCGGTGGTGCTCGCGGTGCTGACGACGAAGCCGGCGGGTGCCTCGGACGCGGCGGGCGACCACCCGCTGGTGCGGGACGCGGCGGAGGCACTGGCGGCAGCAGTCGTTAGTTAGTCGTACTATCAATGAATGTCTGAGCTCAGCCACCGGCGGCGGATGCTGGTGCTGGCGATCTGCTGCATGAGCCTGCTGATCGTCAGCCTCGACACCACCGCCCTGAATGTCGCCCTGCCCGCCATGCGCCGGGACCTCGACGCGAGCGTCGCGGGGATGCAGTGGACGATCGACGCGTACACGCTCGTCCTCGCCTCCCTGCTGATGCTCGCCGGTTCCACCGCCGACCGGATCGGCCGGCGGAAGGTGTTCATGGCGGGCCTGGTGCTGTTCACGCTGGGCTCGGCGCTCTGCTCGCTGGCGCCCAGCCTGGAGGCGCTGATCGCCTTCCGGATGGTGCAGGCCGTGGGCGGCTCGATGCTCAACCCGGTCGCGATGTCGATCATCACCAACACCTTCACCGACCCCCGCGAACGCGCCCGGGCGATCGGCGTCTGGGGCGGGGTCGTCGGCATCTCGATGGCGGCCGGTCCGGTGGTCGGCGGCGGCCTGGTCGACTCGGTCGGCTGGCGCTCGATCTTCTGGGTCAACCTCCCGGTGGGCCTCGCCGCCCTCCTGCTGACCTGGCGTTACGTCCCCGAGTCGCGCGCCCACCGGGCCCGCCGCCCGGACCCGCTGGGCCAGCTCCTGGTGATCACGCTGCTGGGGTCGCTGACGTACGCGATCATCGAGGCCCCGCAGAAGGGGTGGGCCTCCGCCGAGATCCTGCTCTTCGCGGGGCTCGCGGCGGCGGCCCTCGTGGGGCTGCTGGTGTACGAGCCCCGGCGCGCCGATCCGCTGATCGATCTGCGGTTCTTCCACAGCGTGCCGTTCAGCGGTGCCACGGTCATCGCGGTCAGCGCCTTCGCCGCGCTCGGCGGCTTCCTCTTCCTCAACACGCTCTACCTCCAGGACGTCCGGGGCCTGAGCGCGCTGGACGCCGGGCTCTACACGCTGCCCATGGCGGCGGTGGTGTGCCTGCTCTCGCCGCTGTCCGGGCGGCTCGTCGCCAGTCGCGGGCCGCGCATCCCGCTGCTGATCGCGGGTGGTGCGATGGCGGTGAGCGGGCTGATGCTGGCGGCGTTCGACGCGGAGACCGGGACGGTCTCGATGTTCGCCGCGTATGTGCTGTTCGGCCTGGGCTTCGGCTCGGTGAACGCACCCATCACCAACACCGCCGTCTCCGGCATGCCCCGCTCCCAGGCGGGCGTCGCGGCCGCCGTCGCCTCCACCAGCCGGCAGATCGGGCAGACCCTCGGGGTCGCCGTGATCGGCGCGGTCCTGGCGGCGGGCATGGCGGACCCGGGCGGCTCGGACGGCTTCGTGGCGGCGAGCCGGCCCGGCTGGTGGATCGTCACCGGCTGCGGGCTCGCCGTCCTGCTGATCGGCGCCCTGAGCAGCGGCCGCTGGGCCCGGTCCACCGCCCGCCGGACGGCGGAACGGCTGGCGGAACCGGTGGCCGGGGGCCCGGCCGCCGCGCCGTCCGCTCAGTCCTCGGCGGCGCGCACCAGTTCCTGAAGGCGCGCCAGCCGCTCGTACGTCTCGTCGTCCCGGGGCGCGTAGCTGACCAGGCGCGGTCCGGCCGAGGGGCCGAGCCAGAGGTCGGTGGCCTCCACCCGGAGCAGCCCCACCCAGGCGTTGCGGAAGACCTTGGCCCGGCTGCCCGCCCCGACGACCTCGTGCCGGGCCCAGTTCTCGCGGAACTCCTCGGAGGCCGCCTCCAGCCGCCCCAGCAGTTCCTTCCAGGCGGGCTCGGCGAGGTGCTCCGCCATCGCCGCGCGGAACTTGGCGGTGATGTACCGGGTCACCTCGGCGGTGTCCATGACGGAGGCCCGCCACTGCTCGTTGGTGTGGGCGAGCAGCATCACGTTGCGGTCCCCGGGCGCGACCTCCTCCAGGTCGCACAGCAGCCGCCCGTACGTGCGGTTGTGGGCGAGGATGTCGTACCGGCTGTTCTGCACGCAGGCGGGGATCGGCTCCAGTTGCCGCAGCATCGTCCGCAGCGCCGGAGTGACGTGCGGGCAGTCCGTGCCGGGGGCCGGGTCGATGGCGGCGGCGAGCGAGAAGAGGTGGCTGCGCTCGCTGCGGTCCAGGAGCAGGGCGCGGGCGAGGGCGTCGAGGACCTGGGGCGAGACCTGGATGTCCCGGGCCTGTTCGAGCCAGGTGTACCAGGTGACGCCGACGGCGGAGAGCTGGGCGACCTCCTCGCGGCGCAGCCCCGGGGTGCGCCTGCGGCGGCCCCGGACGAGGCCGACCTGCTCGGGGGTGATCCGTTCGCGGCGGCTGCGCAGGAAGTTCGCGAGTTCGTGCCGCCGGATGTCGGGCTCGCTCCCGCCGGGGGCGGCCGGCTGCGTCAGGGGCGTCGCCATCGTCGTCATTCCTCCAGGGTGCGGGCCCGGCCCGGGCCCGGGGCGGCCGGTGCCTGGTGGTCCTTGTACCAGGATAAGGACACTCTGGTACCAGGCTGCGGGCGGCGCGATCGTCGAGGGCGTGAGTGAATCCTCTGTACGGACGACAACGGCAAGCGCCACCACCTCGCCGGTGGTGCGGCACGACCATCCCGCCCCGGTGCTCGGCACGCTGGGACTGTTCACCGTGCTGCTGGGCGCGGCCCTCCCCCTGATCGACTTCTTCATCGTCAACGTGGCCCTGCCCACCATCGACCACGACCTGGCGGCGGGCCCGGCCCTGCTGGAACTGGTCGTCGCGGGCTACGGCCTCGCCTACGCCGTGCTGCTCGTCCTCGGCGGGCGGCTCGGTGACATGGCGGGGCGGCGCCGGCTCTTCCTGGCCGGCATCGCGGCCTTCGGGCTCACCTCGCTGGCCTGCGGGCTCGCCCCGACCGCCTGGACCCTGGTCGGGGCGCGGGTGGCCCAGGGCGCGGCGGCCGCGCTGATGCTGCCGCAGGTCCTCGCCACCATCCAGGCGGCCACCTCCGGCCACCGCAGGGCCCGGGCGATGAGCCTGTACGGGGCGACGGCCGGGCTCGCCATGGTCGCGGGCCAGATCCTGGGCGGGGCCCTGGTCGCCGCCGCGCCGCTCTCCTCGGTGTTCGGCGAGAGCGCGGGCTGGCGGTCGGTGTTCCTGGTCAACGTGCCCGTCGCGGCGATCGGTCTGGTGCTGGCGGCGCGCGCGGTCCCGGAGACGCGGGCGGACCGGCCCGCGCCCATCGACGTACCGGGCACGCTGCTGCTCGCGGTGTCGCTGCTGACGCTGCTCGCCCCGCTCACCGAGGGGCGGGCGGCGGGCTGGCCGCTGTGGACCTGGGTGTCCCTCGCGCTGTTCCCGTTCGCGGCGGCGGCGTTCTACCGGGTGGAGCGGCGGGCGGACCGGCGCGGGCTGATCCCGCTGGTGCCGCCGAGCCTGCTGCGCCTGGAGTCGCTGCGGCGCGGTCTGGTCCTGGTGGTGCCGTTCTCGGTGGGCTTCGGCGGCTTCATGTTCGTCATCGCGGTCGCGCTCCAGCAGGGCCTGGAGCTGGGCCCGGCGCGGTCCGGCCTGTCGATCGCCCCGATGGCGGTGGCCTTCTTCGTGGCCTCGCTGGCCGGTCCCCGGCTGGTGCGGCGGTACGGCAGCCGGGTCGTGACGGCCGGCGGGCTGATCCAGGCGGTGGGCGTGGCGGTGCTCGCGCTGACCGTGTGGCGGGGCTGGCCGGACCTGGGCATGGCGGGGCTGCTGCCGGGCATGGCGGTCGCCGGTTTCGGCCAGGGCCTCCAACTGCCGGTCATCTTCCGCATCATCCTGTCGGACGTACCGCCGGAGCGGGCCGGGGTGGGGGGCGGTGTGATGACGACGACCCAGCAGGCGACGCTGACCCTGGGCGTGGCGACGCTCGGCTCGCTGTTCCTGGCCCTGGTGCCGGGGTCGGGGATGCGGGACGCCCTGATCGTGACGCTGCTCGTCCAGCTGGCGGCGGTCGCCCTGACGACCGTGCTGAGCCTGCGGCTGCCGCGCACGGTGAGCTGAGGGGCGCCCGGCGGGCGCGGGGGCCCCGGACGGGGCGAACACGGCACGGCTCCGGCGGGCGGACCTGGTGGTCCGCCCGCCGGGGCCTCGGTGTGTGCGCGGGGCGTCAGCTCTGCGCCGGGGCCTCCGGCTCCGCGGCCGGTGCGTCGGCCTCAGCGGCGTCGGGCTGCTCGGTGCCGGCGGCCCGCTCCCGCATCTTGCGGAGCAGCTCCTGCTTCTGGTCGGCGGCCGTCCTGCGGTCGGCGGCCTCTCCGGCGGGGCCGGCCCCCTGCGCCCCGGCGCGGGACAGCTTCTTGCGCTGTCCGCCGACGCCGAGGAGGTTGTTGCGGCTCTTGGCCATGGGGTTCTCCCAATGTGTGGTCTCGGTGAGGTCTCTCGCGACCTCGGATCGATCCGGGGGGCGGCGGGTGGTCGGGCCCGCCGCGCTCTCACTCGTAGATCTGGAAGAACGAATACATGGGCAGGACGGTACCCACACCGGGCGTCCGGCTCACCCGGTTTTCCGCCCCAGGACGCACGGGGCCCCCGGTTCCGCGGCGGGCGCGGAAGCGGGGGCCCCGTTCAGCGGGTGCGGGCGTCAGCAGCCGAGCAGGCGGGAGGCGAGGTAGCCCTGGATCTGGTCCAGGGAGACGCGCTCCTGCTTCATCGTGTCGCGCTCGCGGACGGTGACCGCGTTGTCGTCCAGGGTGTCGAAGTCGACGGTGACGCAGAACGGCGTACCGATCTCGTCCTGGCGGCGGTAGCGGCGGCCGATGGCGCCGGCGTCGTCGAACTCGATGTTCCAGTTCTGCCGGAGGTCGGCGGCGAGGCCCTTGGCCTTCGGCGAGAGCTGCGGGTTGCGGGAGAGCGGCAGGACCGCGACCTTGACCGGCGCCAGGCGCGGGTCGAGGCGCATCACGGCGCGCTTCTCCATGACGCCCTTCGCGTTCGGCGCCTCGTCCTCGCTGTACGCGTCGAGGAGGAAGGCCAGCATCGCGCGGCCGACACCGGCCGCCGGCTCGATGACGAACGGGGTGTAGCGCTCGCTCTTCTCCTGGTCGAAGAAGGAGAGGTCCGTACCGGACGCCTTGGAGTGGGCGGTGAGGTCGTAGTCGGTGCGGTTGGCGACGCCCTCCAGCTCGCCCCACTCGCTGCCGCCGAAGCGGAAGCGGTACTCGATGTCAGCGGTGCGCTTGGAGTAGTGGGAGAGCTTCTCCTGCGGGTGCTCGAACCACCGCATGTTCTCCTCGCGCATGCCGAGACCGGTGTACCAGTTCCAGCGCTGCTCCATCCAGTACTCCTGCCACTGCTCGTCCTCGCCCGGCTTGACGAAGAACTCCATCTCCATCTGCTCGAATTCGCGCGTGCGGAAGATGAAGTTGCCCGGAGTGATCTCGTTGCGGAAGGACTTGCCCATCTGCGCGATGCCGAACGGGGGCTTCTTGCGCGCGGTGGTCAGCACCTGGGAGAAGTTGGTGAAGATGCCCTGGGCGGTCTCGGGGCGCAGATAGGCGACCGAGCCGGAGTCCTGGGTCGGGCCGAGGTGGGTGGAGAGCAGGCCGGAGAACTGCTTGGGCTCGGTGAAGGTGCCCTTGTTGCCGCAGTTGGGGCAGTTGAGGTCGGCGAGGCCGTTCGCGGGCGCCTTGCCGTGCTTCTCCTCGTACGCCTCCTCCAGGTGGTCCGCGCGGTAGCGCTTGTGGCAGGAGGTGCACTCGGTCAGCGGGTCGGAGAACGTGGCGACGTGGCCGGACGCCACCCACACCTCGGGGGCCAGGATGACCGACGAGTCGATGCCGACGACGTCCTCGCGGGAGGTGACCATGTAGCGCCACCACTGGCGCTTCAGGTTCTCCTTGAGCTCGACGCCCAGCGGCCCGTAGTCCCAGGCGGCCTTCTGACCACCGTAGATCTCGCTGCAGGGGTAGACGAAGCCACGGCGCTTGCTCAGGCTGACGATGGTGTCGATCTTGTCGGCGGCCACGGTGCTCTCTTCATTACGACGGAACGGGCGGGCGAATGGCCCAGATTACCGGCGGCCACTCCCCTTCGATCAAATCGGTATCGGTCCCGGCCTCGATCCCCGCTTGTTGACAATCGTTTCCACTTTTGTTGAAAATGAGTGTCATGAACATACGCCGCCTCATACCGGCCGCCGCCGTCACCGGCGCGGTCGCGCTCGGCCTCACCGCCGTCACCGCCTGCTCGTCGCCCGACAGCTCCGACCACAAGGGCGACGGCCGGCTGGACGTGGTGGCGTCCTTCTATCCGATGCAGTTCCTGGCCGAGCGCATAGGCGGCGACCACGTCTCGGTCACCAGCCTCACCAAGCCCGGCGTGGAACCCCACGACCTGGAGCTCAGCCCCCGGCAGACCGGCAGGCTCACCGACGCGGACTTCATCCTCTACCTCAAGGGCCTCCAGCCCGCCGTGGACGAGGCGATCAAGCAGTCCGGCGCCTCCCACACCCTCGACGCCGCGACGCTCACCACGCTGGAGGACCACGGCACCGAGACCGGCGGCGACGAGCACGGCCACGAGCACGAGGGCGACGAGGCCGGCGCCGACCCGCACATCTGGCTGGACCCGGTGAAGTACACCGAGGTCGCCAAGGGCGTCGGCAAGTCCCTGGAGAAGACCGACCCGGACCACGCGGCGGACTACCGCAAGAACACCGACGCGCTGGTCAAGGAACTGGGCGCGCTCGACACCGCGTACCGGAGCGGGCTGGAGAACACCGCGACGAAGACGTTCATCACCACGCACTCCGCCTTCGGCTACCTCGCCGAGCGCTACGGCCTCACCCAGGAGGGCATCGCCGGGATCGACCCCGAGGCCGAGCCCAGCCCCGCCCGTATCAGCGCCCTGCACTCCATCGCCGGGAAGAAGAAGGTCACCACCGTCTTCTTCGAGACGCTGGCCAGTGACAGGACCGCGAAGACCGTCGCCCGCGACACCGGCCTGAAGACCGACGTCCTGGACCCGCTGGAGGGAATCACCGACAGCTCCAAGGGCGATGACTACATCGAGGTCATGAAGTCCAACCTCGCCGCCCTGCGCTCGGCGCTCGGCGCGAAGTGAGCGACGACCGCACCGCACCCGTCGTACCGAACCGCGCAGCATCGGAGGCGCTCATGCCCGAGCCCCAGCACCCCGCCGGCGAACCCGTGATCGCCGTACGCGACGCCACCGCCACCCTGGGCTCGCGCCCCGTGCTGCGCGGCGTCGACCTGACCGTGCGCCGGGGCGAGGTCGTCGCCCTGCTCGGCGCGAACGGCTCCGGCAAGTCCACCGCCGTCCGCTCCGTCATCGGCCAGGTCCCCCTGACCGGCGGCACCGTCGAGCTCTTCGGCACCCCGCTGCGCCGCTTCCGCGACTGGGCCCGGGTCGGCTACGTACCGCAGCGCACCACGGCGGCCGGCGGCGTGCCCGCCACGATCCGCGAGGTCGTCTCCGCCGGGCGGCTCTCCCGCGCCCGGCTGGGCCTCCTCCGCAAGGCCGACCGCGCCGCCGTCGACCGGGCCATCGAGCTCGTCGGCCTCGCCGACCGCGCGAAGGACTCGGTGAACGCCCTCTCCGGCGGCCAGCACCAGCGCGTGCTGATCGCCCGCGCGCTCGCCGCCGAACCGGAACTCCTGATCATGGACGAGCCGATGGCGGGCGTGGACCTGGCCAGCCAGGAGATCCTGGCCGCCACCCTGCGCGGGCAGGTCGCCGGCGGCGCCACCGTGCTCCTCGTCCTGCACGAGCTGGGCCCGCTGGAGCCCCTGATCGACCGGGCGGTCGTGCTGCGGGACGGCTGCGTCCTGCACGACGGGCCGCCCCCGAAGGCCGTCGGCCAGCACGCGCTGCCCGGCCACGACCACGTACACCCCCACGCGGCTTCCGAGCCCGTCCGGACGGGACTGCTGAGCTGACCATGGAATTCCTCGACCCTCCCTTCATGCAGCGGGCGCTGCTCGCCGCCGTGCTGGTCGGCGTCATCGCGCCCGCCGTCGGCATCTACCTCGTGCAGCGCCGGCAGGCCCTGATGGGCGACGGCATCGGCCACATCGCGATGACCGGCGTCGGCCTCGGCTTCCTGCTCTCCACCAGCCCGGTCTGGATGGCCACCGCGGTCGCCGTCGCGGGCGCGGTCGTCATGGAGCTGATCCGCTGGTACGGCCGCACCCGCGGCGACATCGCGCTGGCCATGCTCTTCTACGGCGGCATGGCGGGCGGTGTCCTGCTGATCAACCTCTCCGACACCGGCTCGAACGCCAACCTGACCTCGTACCTCTTCGGCTCGCTGTCCACGGTCTCCTCCGAGGACATCACCTCGATCTCGCTGCTCGCCGCGTTCGTGCTGCTGGTGACGGTGGGGCTGCGACGGCAGCTGTTCGCCGTCAGCCAGGACGAGGAGTTCGCCCGGGTGACCGGCCTGCCGGTGCGGATGCTGAACCTGCTCGTCGCGGTCACCGCCGCGGTCACCGTCACGGTCGCGATGCGGGTTGTCGGGCTGCTGCTGGTCAGCGCCCTGATGGTGGTCCCGGTCGCCGCCGCGCAGCAGATCACCCGGTCCTTCAAGGTGACGTTCGTGCTCGCGGTCGTCATCGGCGTCGGCGTCACCCTGTCCGGCACCATCACCTCGTACTACCAGGACGTTCCGCCCGGCGCGACGATCGTGCTGCTGGCCATCGGGGTCTTCGTCGTCCTGACGCTGCTCGCCGCCCCGCTCGCCCGCGGCCGGGCCCGACGCGGCGAGACCGAGGCGGAGCGGTGCACCCTGGAAGTACCGGCGGCCCGCCCGGCACCGGACGACGTCCGAGTCTGATCCCCCGGATGGGGCGGGCTGGCACAATGGCCCGACAGATGTACGGGCGACACGAGGAGGCTCCTGTGGCGACGGCGCCGATCAGTGGTACGAACGCGGCTCCGGTACGCGGCCGCTCGACCCGGCAGCGGGCAGCCGTCGCGGCGGCACTCGACGAGGTGGACGAGTTCCGCAGCGCCCAGGAGCTGCACGACGTCCTCAAGCACCGGGGGGACTCGGTCGGCCTGACGACCGTCTACCGCACGCTCCAGTCCCTCGCGGACGCCGGCGAGGTGGACGTCCTGCGCACCACGGAGGGCGAGTCCGTCTACCGGCGCTGCTCCACCGGCGAGCACCACCACCACCTGGTCTGCCGCATGTGCGGCAAGGCGGTCGAGGTCGAGGGGCCCGTGGTCGAGCAGTGGGCGGAGACGATCGCCAGCCAGCACGGCTTCGTCAACGTGGCACACACGGTCGAGGTCTTCGGCACCTGCGCGGACTGCGCGAGCGGCGAGAACTAGGGCCTTTCGTTTGGATCAGGCTGGATCAGGGAGCGGGGTGTGGTGCGTGTGGCTGCAAGGCGGAGGAGGGCGACAACGCGGCAGACGCGCGTGCCACACCCCGCGGACCCGGCCATGATCGGCAAGACACCCCCTAGTGCCGGACGGGGCGGATCCCGCCCCGTCCGGTCAGACCTTCGTCAGATTCCGGTCGAAGATCTCCCGCACGCGGTCCACATCGGACCTGTCCCGGGCGCCCCGCTTGGCTATCACGGTCACCCCGGTGGCGTTCCGGTCGTCGCTGAACATCACGAACAGGTCCGCCGTCTCCACGTACCGCGGCTGCGCCCGCCACTTGACGACCGCACTCGTGCTGTCCGTGTCGACGGCGACGCCCGACTCCTCGACCCGCACCCGGAACTCGCCCTGCCGCCGTACGAACCGGAACAGCTGACGCGCCAGCAGCCACGGACCGAGGAACAGCAGCGGGCCGCAGATCAGCAACGCCGCCAGCAGGGGCACCGGTACATCGTCGCCTTTCGCCAGCGACAGTGAGGTGGCCACGACGCCGCATCCCGTCGCGACCACCCCCAGGACCCGCTGCCGCCTGCCCGAGGCGCTGACCCGGTTGCGGGCGCGGAGCGCGGTCGTGTAATCGCGCAACTCCGGACGGTATCTCAGTTCGACCGCTCCCCGCACGGCACCCTGCTGTTCGTTCATGGCCCCACCTGACGTATGTGAAAGGGCCGTGATCGTAGCGGCAGAGGCTCGGGCAACGGGACCCTATTTCGCCGCGACCTCTTCGGCGCCGCCGAACCGCCGGTCGCGCTGGGCGAATTCCAGACAGGCGCGCCACAGGTCGCGGCGGTCGAAGTCCGGCCACAGCACGTCCTGGAAGACCATCTCGGCGTACGCGCTCTGCCAGATCAGGTAGTTCGAGGTGCGCTGCTCGCCGCTGGGGCGCACGAAGAGGTCCACGTCCGGCATGTCCGGGTAGTAGATGTACTTCGCGAACGTCTTCTCGTTGACCTTCGACGGGTCGAGCCGCCCGGCGGCGACGTCCTGCGCGATCCGCTGGGCGGCGTCCGCGATCTCGGCCCGGCCGCCGTAGTTGACGCAGAAGTACAGCGTCATCTTGTCGTTGCCCTTGGTCTGCTCCTGGGCGACCTGGAGCTCCTGGACGACGGACTTCCACAGCTTGGGCATGCGGCCCACCCAGCGGATGCGGATGCCGAGCTCGTCCATCTCGTCACGACGGCGGCGGATGACGTCCCGGTTGAAGTTCATCAGGAACTTCACCTCCTCCGGGGACCGCTTCCAGTTCTCCGTCGAGAAGGCGTACAGCGAGAGGTTCTTGACGCCCATCTCGATGCAGCCCTTGAGCACGTCCATGACGACGCCCTCGCCGACCTTGTGGCCTTCGGTGCGCGGCAGGCCGCGCTCCTTCGCCCAGCGGCCGTTGCCGTCCATCACGATGGCGACGTGCTTGGGCACCAGCTCACCGGGGATCTTCGGGGGCACGGCACCGGACGGGTGCGGCTCCGGGGTCTTGTAGTCGCGCCGGTTACGGCCGCCGAGCATCCCGCGTACTGCCATGAGCTTCTCAGTCTCCCTGTGTCACTTCTCTACGTACCGCAGTGAACGCAGCCCGCGCTCCAGATGCCAGTGCAGATAGGCGGACACCAGCCCGCTCCCCTCCCTGACATGACGCGCCTCGCACGCGTCCGCCGTCTCCCAGTCGCCGGTGAGCAGGGCGCTCAGCAGGGCGACGGCCTCAGCCGAGGGTACGACGCTGCCGGGCACCCGGCAGTCGCCGCATACGACTCCGCCCGCCGCCACCGAGAAGAAACGGTTCGGTCCGGGCAGTCCGCAGCGGGCGCAGTCGTCGAAGCTGGGGGCGTAGCCGTTGACCGCGAGGGAGCGCAGCAGGAAGGCGTCCAGGATGAGATGCGGCTCGTGCTCGCCCCGGGCCAGCGTGCGCAGCCCGCCCACCAGCAGCAGATACTGCTGGACCGCGGGTTCGCCCTCGTGGTCGGTGAAGCGCTCGGCGGTCTCCAGCATCGCGGTCCCGGCGGTGTAGCGCCCGTAGTCCGTGACGATGCCGCCGCCGTACGGGGCGATCGTCTCGCTCTGGGTGCACAGCGGAAGACCGCGCCCGACCAGTTCGCTGCCGCGTGCGAAGAACTGCACGTCCACATGGGAGAACGGTTCGAGGCGGGCCCCGAACTTCGACTTGGTGCGCCGCACCCCGCGCGCGACGGCCCGCACCCGGCCGTGGCCCCGGGTCAGTATCGTGATGATCCGGTCGGCCTCGCCCAGCTTCTGCGTGCGCAGCACCACGCCGTCGTCCCGGAACAAGCTCATGCGTCCCATTGTCCGGTACGCCGCCGACACCCGGGGCCCGCCCCCGCGAGGCGGCCCGGATCAGCCTCCCCCGGCGGGCACCACGAGCCCCGACTCGTAGGCGGCGATGACCAGCTGGGCCCGGTCGCGGGCGCCCAGCTTGCCCATGATCCGGCTGACGTGGGTCTTGGCGGTGAGCGGGCTGAGGCCCAGGCTCTCGGCGATCCCGGTGTTGTTGAGGCCGCGCGCGACCAGCCCCAGGACCTGGCACTCCCGCTCGGAGAGCATGCCGAGGCCCTCGGGGCCCGGCCCGGCGGGGGCGCTCGGGGCGCTGAGCACCCGGGCGATGAGGCGGGCGGTCGGGCCGGGCGAGAGCAGGGACTCCCCGGCCGCGACGGTCCTGATGGCGGCCAGCAGCTCGGCCGGCCGGGTGTCCTTGACCAGGAAGCCGGAGGCCCCGGCGCGCAGCGCGTCGACGACGTGGTCGTCGGTGTCGTAGGTGGTGAGGACCAGCACCTTGACCCCGGCCAGGTCCTCGTCGGCGGCGATCCGGCGGGTGGCCTCGATGCCGTCGAGCTCCGGCATCCGGATGTCCATGACGACGAGGTCGGCGCGGGCCGTGCGGGCGAGCGCGACCGCCTCCAGGCCGGTGGCGGCCTCGCCGACCACCTCCATCGCCGGGTCGGAGCCGACGAGCATCGCGAAGGCCGCCCGGACGAGCGTCTGGTCGTCCGCGAGCAGTACCCGGATCATGGTGTGGTCTCCGCTTCCCGTGCCGGTGTGTGTGCATGCGCGTCCGTGCGTGGCCCGTCCGGATGGTTTACCGGGGTCGCCGACGGGAGAGGCAGCAGGGCCGACACCTCGAAGCCGCCGCCGGGGCGGGGGCCCGCCGTGAGGGTGCCGCCCGTGGAGCGGGCCCGTTCCCGCATTCCGACGATCCCGAACCCGGGCGCGGTGCCGTCCTCCACCGGACCGGTGCCGTCGTCGGTGACCGTGACCCGCAGCGCCCCGGCCGCCGGGGCGACGACGACGCGCACCCGGACCCCGGCGCCCGCGTGGCGCACCGCGTTCGTCAGGGACTCCTGGACGATCCGGTAGGCGGCCGCCCCGATGGCCGGGGCGAGGCGGCCGGCCGGGACGTCGGCATCGAGCTCGACCCGTGCCCCGGCCGCCTCTGCGGCCCGTACCAGGCCGGGCAGGGCGGCCAGGTCGGGCAGCGGGCCCTCGGCGTCCGCTCCCCCGCCGTCCCGCCCGGTGCCGCGCAGCACCTGGAGGGTGGTCCGGAGCTCCGCCCTGGCCTCCCGGCAGGTGTCGGCGATGTCGTCGAGCGCGGCGGCGACCGCCCGCCGGTCGAGCCGTTCGGGGTCGACGGTCAGGATGTGCGCGGCGACCGAGGTCCGCACCCCGATGACGGTGATGCTGTGCGCGAGGAGGTCGTGCAGATCGCGGGCGATCCGCAGCCGCTCCTCCGCGACCCGGCGGGCGGCCTCTTCCTCCCGGGTCCGCTCGGCGCGTTCGGCGCGCTCCAGCACCGAGGCGACGTACTGGCGGTAGATGCGTACGTCGACCCCGCAGAACAGCACCGCGACGATCCACCCGGAGATCCGCAGCAGTTCGAGCCCGTCGTGCGCGCTGAGGGCGAGCACCACCGTCACCATCACGGAGGTGACGCCGATGCCGACGACCAGGGTGCGCAGCGGGCGGCCGGTGACGGCCACGGTGTAGAGCGCGATCCAGGTCTGCGGCATCGGCGCCGTGTGGAGGTTGTCGTTGCCGTGGTAGAGCGCCAGCAGCGGCACCATGGCGAGCAGGACCGGCACCGGGGCGCGCCGCCGCCAGGCGAGCGGTACGGCGCTGGCCAGGAGCAGGGCCCAGCCCGCCGCGCCCATCGTCCCGGCGCCCCCGGCGGCCAGTGCGAGGGCCGTGGCGAGCACCGCGGCGGCCACCGCGATCAGGGCGTCTTTGCGCGTCCGGTGCGGCGCCAGCATCGGGTCGCGGTTGACGACGGCCAGGATGCGGTCGCGGCGGCTGGTGGCCGGGGCATGGGCAGGGGGCACGTCGTCATCCTCCGGTACGGGGCGGGTCGCTGTCAGCGCTTGCCGGCGCTGTTACGGGGTCCCGACGAGTCCGGGTTCGCGGGGCCGCTCGGCGGGGGCGGGCCGGCTGAGCGCACCGGGCCACCAGATCCGGCGTCCGAGCGCCACGCTCGCCGAGGTCACCAGGTAGGTGCGGACCAGGAAGGTGTCGAGGAGGACGCCGACGGCGATCACGAAGCCCATCTCGACCAGGCCCGTCATCGGCATGTTCACCAGGACGGCGAAGGTCGCGGCGAGCACCAGACCGGCCGAGGCGATGACCCCGCCGGTGGTGCGCAGGGCGGTGAGCGCCGCCTCGGTGGGCTCCGCGCCGCGCCTGGCCTCCTCGCGGACCCGGTGCATCAGGAAGATGCCGTAGTCGACGCCGAGGGCCACCAGGAAGACGAAGGTGAGCAGGGGCAGCCCGGGGTCGGTGCCCTTCAGCCCGAGGAGCGGTCCGAAGAGCAGTCCGCCGATGCCGAGGGAGGCGCCCCAGACCGCGACGACGGCGGCGACGAGCAGCAGGGGTGCGACGAGGCTGCGCAGGAGGGCGATCAGGACGAGGAGGACGGAGAGCAGGACGAGCGGGACGACGGTCCTCAGGTCCCGGGTGCCGGCCTTCGCCAGGTCCATCTGCTGGGCGCTGGGCCCGCCGACGTGGCTGCCGGGGAGGCGTTCGCGCAGGGCGAGGATGGTGGCCCGCTCGCCGGCCGACTCGGGGGCGGCCTCCGGGGTGACGGACAGCTCGGTCCAGCCGCCGCCGCTGCGGCCGCGCTCGACGGCTGCGACGCCCTCGGTGGTACGGGCCCGGGCCGGCGCGCCGGGGGCCCCGTCGGTGGGCGTCATCACGATGACGGGCCGGCTGGAGCGGCCGGGGTAGGCGTCGGCGAGGGTCTTCATCGCGGTGACCGAGTCCGGCGCGGTGGTGAAGGAGTCCTCCAGTCTGAGGTCGCCGGGCAGGCGGAACACGCCGAGCGACAGCGCGCCCAGCAGCACCCCGCCGGTGACGAGGACCGCGACCGGCCGGCGCCCGGCGGAGCCGCCCATGGCCGCGAAGAGGGAAAGGCGGCGGCTCGGCTCGGCGCCGTACACGGGGACGAGCGGCCAGAAGACCCGGCGGCCCAGCACGACCAGGACGGCCGGCAGCAGCGTCAGCATGGCCAGGAGGGCGCACAGCACGCCGACGGCGGCGATCGGGCCCATGCCCCGGCTGCTGGTGAGATCGGCCGCCAGCAGGCACAGCAGGCCCGCCGCGACGGTCCCGGAGGAGGCGAGGACGGCGGGTCCGCAGCCGCGCAGTGCCGCCGCCATGGCGTCGCGGGGGTGTGCGGCGCGGGTCAGCTCCTCGCGGTAGCGGGAGACGAGCAGCAGGGCGTAGTCGGTGCCGGCGCCGAAGACGAGGATGGTCATCACGGCGGAGCTCTGGCCGGTGACGGTGACGTCGAAGCCCTGGTTCACCCCGTAGACGACGGCCATGGACAGGGCGTCGGCGACGCCCGCGACGACGAGCGGCACCAGCCAGAGCAGCGGGCTGCGGTAGATGAGGATCAGCAGGACCGCGACGACGCCGACGGTCGTGTAGAGCAGCGGACCGCCGAGCGAGCCGTAGACCTTCTTCGCGTCCACGTCCATCGCCCCGGGCCCGCCGACCTCGACGCCCAGTCCCCCGCCGCCGTGCGCGGTCTCGCGGACCTCGTCCACGAACGCGGTGCGGGCCTCGTCGTCCTGGCCGGGCTCGGTCGTGGAGACCGGGTACATCAGCGTGGTGCCGTCCTCGGAGGGCACGGCGCGCGGGGGTGCGATGAGGGTGTGGCCGCTCGCCACGTCGGCGGTCTGCCGGGCCGCGAGGGCCCGGTCGGCGGCGGTGAGGCCGCCGTCGCGGTGGTAGACGAGGACGAGGTCGGTGGACTCGCCGCCGGGCAGGGCGTCCTGGATCTTCGCGACCTGGGTCGAGTCCGCGCTCGCCGGGAGATAGTCGACGGCCCGGTTGACCTGTACGTCCCCCAGCTTGCCCGCGAACGGACCGGCGACGGCCATCACGGCGGCCCAGAGGGCGACGACCGCCCAGGGCAGCAGCCGCCACCGGCTGACCGTTCGTGTGCGTCTGCCGATTTCCTGTTCCGCAGTCCTCATGGGAGGCCCCCTTCCGTACGGGTGTCCGGTCGAGTCCAGACTTCCGTCGGGGCGGGGGAACTTCGTCGCGCCAGGGGCCGAGTTCGCGGCTACTGCCGGGGTGGGCGCGGCGGGCCCGGTACTCCCTGGGAGTACCGGGCGGGGGTGGTCAGGAGGGCGTACGCGCCGCCTCGGCGAGCAGCCGGGCGGTGTCCTCGGCGCACAGCCTCAGCGCCCCGCCGACGGTGGTCAGCACCTCGCGCTCGGCGGTGCTGTACGCGCCGTCCGCGAGGGCGATCCGGGCGCCCTGGAGCAGAATCGATTCGCGCCCGGTGGGGGCGAGGTGCGGGGCGAGCGGTTCCAGCGCCTCGTGCAGTTCGATGGCGAGGGCCGCGCCGCACGCCTCGGCGGCCGGGTCGAACGCGGAGCCCTGGCCGATGTCGGCGGACAGCACCTCGACCACGGTGGCGAGCTGTTCGGGCGTGCAGTCCTCGAACCCGGCGCCGCGCACGGTCTCGACGGCGCTCTCCAGGACCGTACGCGATGTGCTGCCGCCGGCCGCGAGCACGCCGAGGGCCACGGTGTGCACGGCGTCCCTGAGCATCGCGGAGAACCGGGTGGTGGTGGGGTGGTCGAGCGTCTCCGGGTCGAAGTGCTGGTGGCAGGCGGCGCATTCGACCACCGGGTCCGTGGTGCCGCGCCGCAGCAGGGGCACGCCCAGCACGGCGAAGCGGCGGCGGCCGGTGAGGCGGCGGTAGTTGCGGTCACCGCCGCAGCCGGGGCAGAAGAACTCCCCGTCGCCGGTGGTGTCCCACAGCGTACGGATGCCGCAGATACGCAGCTTCATGGCGCGTTGTCCCAGGGCTGACCGCACGTCGCACACCTCCGTAACACTCCGGCAACACTGCCGTGTCGACGTGATGTTAACCACATCACCGTTGTGCCGTCAGCACCCCGCCGGTCACAACTGCCCGGAGAATGGCCGAACCCCGCCCCCCGGAAGCGGGTGGGCGGGGTTCGCGGACCGTACGGCTCGGGGCCCTTCCGGGCGCCGGATCAGCGGGTGGCGCGGTTGACGGCCGAGACGACCGCCTTCAGCGAGGCGCGCGTGGTGTTGGCGTCGATGCCGATGCCCCACAGCACCTTTCCGTCGATGGCGCACTCGATGTACGAGGCGGCCTGCGCGCTCGCGCCCTCGCTCATGGTGTGCTCGGTGTAGTCCAGCAGCCGGGCGTCGATGCCCATGGCCTGCAGCGCCTCGAAGAACGCGGAGATCGGGCCGTTGCCGGTGCCGGTCAGCACGGTGTCCACGCCGTCCACGGTCGCGTCGACGGTGATCGTGTCCCGGCCGTCGGAGCCGGTCGTGCTCTGGCCGGAGCGGATCTGGACGCGCCCCCAGGCGTTCTCGGGGTTGGGCAGGTACTCGTCCTGGAAGACGCTCCAGATCTGCGTCGGCGTGACCTCGCCGCCCTCGGCGTCGGTCTTGGCCTGAATGATCCGGGAGAACTCGATCTGCATCCGGCGGGGCAGGTCCAGCTTGTGGTCGTTCTTCAGGACGTACGCGATGCCGCCCTTGCCGGACTGCGAGTTGACGCGGATGACCGCCTCGTAGGAGCGGCCGACGTCCTTCGGGTCGATCGGCAGGTACGGCACGGCCCACTCGATGTCGTCCACGGTCTTGCCCTGGGCCGCCGCGTCCTTCTCCATCGCGTCGAAGCCCTTCTTGATGGCGTCCTGGTGGGAGCCGGAGAAGGCGGTGTAGACCAGGTCGCCCGCGTAGGGGTGGCGCGGGTGGACCTCCATCTGGTTGCAGTACTCGCTGGTGCGGCGGATCTCGTCGATCTGCGAGAAGTCGATCTGCGGGTCGACGCCCTGCGAGAACAGGTTCATGCCCAGCGTCACCAGGTCGACGTTGCCGGTGCGCTCGCCCTGGCCGAACAGGCAGCCCTCGATCCGGTCCGCCCCGGCCATCAGGGCCAGTTCGGCGGCGGCGACGGCGGTGCCGCGGTCGTTGTGCGGGTGGACGGACAGGCAGACGAACTCGCGGCGCGACAGATTGCGCGACATCCACTCGAACCGGTCCGCGTGCGTGGACGGCGTCGAACGCTCCACGGTGGCGGGCAGGTTCAGGATGATCTCGCGCCCCTCCTCGGGCTGCCAGACGTCACAGACCGCCTCGCAGACCTCCAGGGCGAAGTCCAGCTCGGTGTCGGTGAAGATCTCGGGGCTGTACTGGTAGCCGAAGATCGTCTCGTCGCCCAGGATCTTGTCGGCGTACTCCATGACCAGCCGCGTGCCGTCCACCGCGATCTGCTTGACCTCCTCGCGGGAGCCGCGGAAGACCACGCGGCGGAAGGTCGGGGCGGTCGCGTTGTACAGGTGGACGGTGGCGCGGTGCGCGCCGCGCAGCGATTCGACGGTCCGCTCGATCAGTTCCTCGCGGGCCTGCGTCAGGACGGAGATCGTCACGTCCTCGGGGATCGCGCCCTCTTCGATGATGGAGCGGACGAAGGCGAAGTCCGTCTCGCCGGAGGACGGGAAGCCGACCTCGATCTCCTTGTAGCCCATGCGTACGAGCAGGTCGAACATCTCGCGCTTGCGGGCCGGCGACATCGGATCGATCAGGGCCTGGTTGCCGTCGCGCAGGTCCGTGGACAGCCAGCGCGGCGCCTTGGTGATCCGCTTCTCGGGCCAGGTGCGGTCGGGGATGTCGACGGCCTCGTAGCGGCCGTACTTCTGGACCGGCATCCCGGACGGCTTCTGCAGCACGGTGGCGTTGGTGATCGGCGTGGGGCGGCCGACGGCGTGCGAGGCAGGGGTCTGGGCGGGGTTCACTTCGGTCATGGCGCAGGGCTCCTCGGGTGTCCTTCTCCGGGACGGCCGACTGTGTTACTGCAACACCAGACTCCGCGGGGAGGGGGTCGGCCTCGACTACAGGCCCTCGCCGCGGCAGCTAAGAAGAAGCAGCCCGAAACGCATGATGCGTCGAGACTAGCCGAGGGGCGCCCGAGACGTGGGTGCCGGTCCAGTATGCGGGATCGGCGGCCGCCCTTACCCGTACGGGACGCCCTAAACGCCCAACAGTGACCAATCACTCCATTTCAGCAACCCCAGTTGCAACCAGTGACATCACGCTTACGGAATGCCACAGTCGTGTGTATGCAGCCTCGTTCACAGCAGGGGTTCCACCCCGTCTTCTGCACCATCGTCCCGCCCCACGTCCTCGACAAGCTCTCCCAGTCCGACGACCCCGTCCTCGCCGAACCGGCCCGCCGCACCCTGGAGTCCGACGCGGCCCGGCGCACCCGCCGCCAGATGACGACCGTCGCGCGCCCCACGGCCCCGGTCGAGCCGGACGACGAGGGCAGCGCCAAGCCCCACCGCACGCTCTACGACTGCCGCCACGGCACGGACCTGCCGGGCACCAAGGTCCGCAGCGAGGGCGAGAAGCCCACGAAGGACGCCAGCGTCAACCGCGCGTACGCGGGCCTCGGCGCCACCTTCGACCTGCTGCTCACCGCCTACGGCCGGCGCTCCATCGACGGCCACGGCCTCCCGCTGATCGGGTCCGTCCACTACGACGAGAAGTACAACAACGCCTTCTTCGACGGCGAGCAGATGGTCTTCGGCGACGGGGACGGCGAGATCTTCCTCGACTTCACCGTCGCCATCGACGTGATCGCCCACGAACTGGCCCACGGGCTCACGCAGTACACGGCCAACCTGAGCTACTACGGCCAGTCCGGCGCGCTCAACGAGTCGGTCTCGGACGTCTTCGGCTCCCTCGTGAAGCAGTACTCGCTGGGCCAGACCGCCGACCAGGCGGACTGGCTGATCGGCGAGGGGCTGCTCGCGCCCCGGGTCCAGGGCGTGGCGCTGCGCTCGATGAAGGCGCCCGGCACGGCGTACGACGACGACGTGCTCGGCAAGGACCCGCAGCCGGCGTCCATGGAGGACTACGTCCACACCGGGGACGACAACGGCGGGGTCCACCTCAACTCCGGCATCCCCAACCGCGCGTTCTATCTCCTGGCGACCGCGCTGGGCGGCAGCTCCTGGGAGCGGGCGGGCCAGCTCTGGTTCGATGTGCTCACAGGTGGTGAACTGGCGGTGGACGCGGACTTCGCGGACTTCGCCCGGCTGACCGTGGCCGCGGCGCGCAGCCGCTTCGGCGAGGGCGACGAGGTGGAGGCCGTCCTCAAGGCGTGGTCGGAGGTGGGCGTTCCGACCGACTAGGAGGGACACACCGTATGCGGATCCAGGTGAGCAGGACCGGCGGCTTCGCCGGCATCGCGCGCCACCGCGAGATCGACACCTCGGGGCGAGACGACGCCCAGGAGTGGGAAGACCTGGCCGGCTCGGCGCTCGCCGACGGCCAGGCCACCGCGCCCCGGGGCGTCCCGGACGGCTTCAGCTACCGGATAACGGTCGACGGCAGGACCGTGCACTGCGCGGACCCCCGCCTGACCGAGGCCCAGCGCGACCTGATCTCACGCGTCCTGAAGGAGGGCGCGTGAGACGGGGGTGATGTGGAGAGCTGCGCGCCTCAGAAGCCCAGCTTCCGCAGCTGCTTCGGGTCGCGCTGCCAGTCCTTGGCGACCTTGACGTGCAGGTCGAGGAAGACCGGGGTGCCGAGCAGGGCCTCGATGTGCTTGCGGGACTTGGTGCCGACGTCCTTCAGCCGCTTGCCCTTGGGGCCGATGATGATGCCCTTCTGGCTGGGGCGCTCGATGTAGACGTTGGCGTGGATGTCCAGCAGCGGCTTGTCCGCCGGCCGGTCCTCGCGCGGCAGCATCTCCTCCACGACGACCGCGATGGAGTGCGGCAGCTCGTCGCGTACGCCTTCGAGCGCGGCCTCGCGGATCAGCTCCGCCACCATCACCATCTCCGGCTCGTCCGTGAGGTCGCCCTCGGGGTAGAGCGGCGGGCTCTCGGGCAGGAGCGGGGCGATCAGGTCGGAGAGCAGGTCGACCTGCTGGTCCTTGACGGCCGAGACCGGGATGATCTCCGCCCACTCGAAGCCCAGCTCCTCGCCGAGCCGGGAGACGGCCAGCAGCTGTTCGGCGAGCTGCTTGGAGTCCACGAGGTCGGTCTTGGTGATGATCGCGATCTTGGGCGTCTTCCGGATGCCCGCGAGCTCCTTGACGATGTACTTGTCGCCGGGGCCGAGCTTCTGGTCGGCGGGCAGGCAGAAGCCGATGACGTCGACCTCGGCCCAGGTGGTGCGCACGATGTCGTTCAGCCGCTCGCCCAGCAGGGTGCGCGGCTTGTGGAGCCCGGGGGTGTCGACCAGGATCAGCTGGGCGTCCGGCCGGTGCACGATGCCCCGCACGGTGTGCCGGGTCGTCTGCGGACGGTTGGAGGTGATGGCCACCTTCCGCCCGACCAGAGCGTTCGTCAGGGTGGACTTGCCCGCGTTGGGGCGGCCCACGAAGCAGGCGAAGCCGGCCCGGTGGGGGGCGGGGTTCTCGGCCTGCCGCGCGGCGGCTTCAGGGTTAGGTCGAACGCTCATGGCGCCCATTGTCCCCGATCCCGGGGGCGGCGGGGCACCGAGGCGCCCGCCACGGCCTCCGGGCCCGGTCCGGACGGCCCCGGGCCCCGCCCCGTACCGGTGTCAGCCGGCCGTGACGCCGAGCCGCAGCTGTCCGTCCGGGCCGGCGAGCAGCACCGGCGTGCCGGCCCCGCCCAGGTCCCGCACGGCGGCCCGGTCCTCGTCGGAGAGGGCGTCCGCCTCGGAGACGACCGCGGCGGCCTCCAGGGACTTCGCCCCGCTGGCCACCGCCATCGCGACGGCCGTCCGCAGAGCGCTGAGCTTCAGCGACTCCAGCTCCACGGTGCCGGCCACATAGGTGCGTCCGGTCTCGTCCCGGACGGCCGCGCCCTCGGGGACGCCGTTGCGGGCGCGGGCGCTGCGCGCCAGGGTGACGATCTTGCGGTCCTCGGCGCCGAGGTCGGTGGTGCCGGTGCTCTCAGTCATGTGCCGAGCATACGAAGCCCGGCGCGGACCGGGGCGGGCGGGCGCCCCGGTCCGGTGCGCCTCAGGCGCGGTCGAGCCGCAGCCGCTCCGCCTTCGGCAGCCCGGCCACCACCAGGTCGTAGCTGTCCTCGATCAGCTCGCGCAGCTTCGCGTCGGGCAGTCCGGAGACGGTGACGGTGTTCCAGTGGCGCTTGTTCATGTGCCAGCCGGGCACCACCGCCTCGTGCTCCTCGCGCAGCCGCACCGCCTCGTCGGGGTCGCACTTCAGGTTCACCGTCAGCGGCTGGGCGTCCAGCGCGCTGAGCGCGAACATCTTGCCGAGCACCTTGAAGACGGAGGCCTCGGGCCCGAACGGGAACTCCTCGGCACTCGCGTTGAAGCTCAGACAGAAGGCCCTCAGCTGCTGCGGGGTCATTCCGGTGTCTCCTCCTCCTCGGGAGCCACCGGCTCCACCAGCACCGTGACGATCTTGTTGCGCCGGCCCGCCGGAGACTCCGCGGTCAGCCGGAGCCGCCGCCCGTCGGGCAGTTCGACCTCCGAGGACGCGCCCGCGATCGGGACCCGGCCGAGCGCCTTCGCGAGGAGCCCGCCGACCGTCTCCACGTCCTCGTCGTCGTATTCGTCCAGGCCGAACAGCTCGCCGAGGTCCCCGATGTCGAGCCGGGCGGTGACCCGGAAGCAGCCGTTCTCCAGCTCCTGGACGGGCGGCAGCTCACGGTCGTACTCGTCGGTGATCTCGCCGACGATCTCCTCCAGGATGTCCTCGATGGTGACGATGCCCGCCGTGCCGCCGTACTCGTCGATGACGACGGCGACGTGGCTGCGTTCCTGCTGCATCTCGCGCAGCAGATCGCCGGCGTTCTTCGTGTCGGGCACGAACGACGCCGGGCGCATCGCGGTGGAGACCGGGTCGGCCTCGGACTCCCGGTTGATGTGCGTCTTGCGGACCAGGTCCTTCAGATAGACGATCCCGACCACGTCGTCCTCGTTCTCGCCGGTCACCGGGATGCGCGAGAAGCCGGAGCGCAGTGCGAGGGTGAGCGCCTGACGGATCGTCTTGTAGCGCTCGATGCACACGAGGTCGGTGCGCGGGACCATCACCTCGCGCACGAGCGTGTCGCCGAGCTCGAAGACGGAGTGCACCATGCGGCGCTCCTCGTCCTCGATCAGCGACTCCTGCTCGGCGAGGTCCACCATGGCCCGCAGCTCGGCCTCGCTGGCGAACGGGCCCTTGCGGAATCCCTTGCCGGGGGTCAGCGCGTTGCCGATGAGGATCAGCAGCTGCGGGATGGGCCCCATGATCCGGGCCAGCGGCAGCAGCACGTACGCCGACGCGGTCGCCGTGTTCAGCGGGTGCTGGCGGCCGATGGTGCGCGGGGAGACGCCGATCGCGACGTACGAGACGAGGACCATCACCCCGATGGCGACGGCCAGCGCCTCCCAGGTCTCCGGGAACTCCTTCAGGCAGGCGTACGTGACGAGCACCCCGGCGGCCATCTCGCAGGCGACCCGCACCAGCAGGGCGACGTTGAGATAGCGGGTCGGGTCGGCCGCGACCTGCTCCAGCCCGGCGCTGCCGCGCCGACCCGAGCGGACCGCCTCGGCGGCCCGGAAGCTCGACGTACGGGCGATGCCCGCCTCGGCGCAGGCGGCCAGCCAGCCGACGACGACCAGCAGGACGACGCCGGAGATCAGCGGCAGGCTCACGAGACGGTCGGGGCGGGGGACGGGCCGGTCAGCCCGCGCTCACCGCGCCAGCCGTCCACGATGGCCGCCTGGAGGCCGAACATCTCGGCCTTCTCGTCCGGCTCCTCGTGGTCGTAGCCCAGCAGGTGCAGCACCCCGTGGACGGTGAGCAGCTGGAGCTCCTCGTCCATGGAGTGCTGGGTCTCGGCTTCCTCGCCCTGCCGCTTGGCGACCTCGGGGCAGAGCACGATGTCTCCGAGGAGCCCTTGCGGGGGCTCCTCGTCGTCCTTGGCCGGCGGACGCAGCTCGTCCATCGGGAAGGACATGACATCGGTCGGGCCCGGGAGGTCCATCCACTGGATGTGCAGTTGCTCCATGGCCGCGGAGTCCACCACGATCACCGAGAGTTCGGAGAGCGGGTGGATCCGCATGCGCGCGAGCGCGTAGCGGGCGATGTCGAGGATCGCCTGCTCGTCGACCTCGGTTCCGGACTCGTTGTTGACGTCGATCGACATGGTGCGCTGCTACTGCTTCCCGTTGTGACGGCCGCGGCCCCGATGGCCCCCGCCGTCCTGCTCGCCCTTGCTGCTGTCGTACTTCTCGTACGCGTCGACAATACGGCCGACCAGCTTGTGCCGGACGACATCCTGGGAGGTGAGGCGGGAGAAGTGCACGTCGTCGATGCCCTCCAGGATGTCCTGCACCTGGCGCAGACCGCTCTTGGTCCCCGTGGGCAGGTCGACCTGGGTGATGTCACCGGTGACGACGATCTTGGAGTCGAAGCCGAGCCGGGTCAGGAACATCTTCATCTGCTCGGCGCTGGTGTTCTGCGCCTCGTCCAGGATGATGAAGGCGTCGTTCAGGGTCCGGCCGCGCATGTACGCCAGGGGCGCGACCTCGATCGTGCCCGCGGCCATCAGGCGCGGAATCGAGTCGGGGTCGAGCATGTCGTGCAGGGCGTCGTAGAGCGGGCGCAGATACGGGTCGATCTTGTCGAACAGCGTGCCGGGGAGGAAGCCCAGGCGCTCGCCCGCCTCGACCGCCGGACGGGTCAGGATGATCCGGCTGACCTGCTTGGACTGGAGGGCCTGGACCGCCTTGGCCATGGCCAGGTAGGTCTTGCCGGTACCGGCGGGGCCGATGCCGAAGACGATCGTGTGCTTGTCGATCGCGTCGACGTACCGCTTCTGGTTGAGCGTCTTGGGGCGGATCGTGCGGCCCCGGCTGGACAGGATGTTCTGCGTCAGCACCTCGGCCGGGGTCTCCGTGCCGTCCGCCTGGCCCTTGTCGGTGGCCTTGAGCATCGCGATCGACCGTTCCACGGCGTCCTCCGTCATCGGCTGCCCGGTGCGGAGCACCAGCACCATCTCGTCGAACAGGCGCTGGATCAGGGCGATGTCCGCCGCGTCGCCCGTCGCGCTTATGTCATTTCCCCGGACGTGGATGTCGGCCGCCGGGAACGCCGCTTCGATCACGCGCAGCAGCGAGTCGCCCGCTCCCAGGAGCATCACCATCGGGTGAGCGGCCGGGATGCTGATGTGGGCACGCGCCTGCGGCTGTGTGGGTGACTGAGTCATGGGCCGGCCCTCGGGCCTGCGCATACCTCCTGTTGCTGGGTCCTCGCCGCTCGAGAACCTCGTGTCCCTCAAGCCTACGACTCCGCACCGACAACACCAGAGGTTTTACCGGGCGGTACGGGGCCGGTGAGGTTACGCGCGGAAACCGATCGTCGGCACGGCCCGGCGCAGCGGCCAGGGCCGGGCGGCGGCCGGCAGCAGCTCGTCCAGGAAGGCGTAGCGGCGCAGCGCGGCCGGGTCCTGTCCGGCGCAGGTGCGCACCTGCTGCCACCAGGCGGCGATCTCCGCCCAGCCGGGGGCCGAGAGCGAGCCGCCGAACTCCTGGACGGAGAGGGCGGCGGTCAGCCCGGCGAAGGCCAGGCGGTCGGCGAGGGGCCAGCCGGCCAGGGTGCCGGTGACGAAGCCGGCCACGAAGACGTCGCCCGCGCCGGTCGGGTCCAGGGCCTCGACCTCGATGGCCGGCACCTCGGCGGCGGTGCCGGTGGCGGCGTCGACCGCGTAGGCGCCCTCGGAGCCCAGGGTGACGACGGCGAGCGGTACGCGTTCGGCGAGGGCGTGCGCGGCGGCCCGGGGGCAGTCGGTGCGGGTGTAGCGCATCGCCTCCTCGGCGTTGGGCAGGAAGGCGTGGCAGTGCTCCAGGCCGCTGAGCGCGCCCAGGTCCCAGCGCCCGGTCTCGTCCCAGCCGACGTCCCCGAAGATCAGGGCACCCCGGCGGGCGGCCTCGGCGACCCAGGGTTCGGTGCGTCCCGGGACCAGCGAGGTGACGGCGGCCCGGGCCCTGGGCGGGCAGGTGGGGAAGGCAGGGGCCTCGGGCGAGGCGGTGGTGGGGAGCGCCGGGGCCTCGTGGCCGTGCGAGACCATCGTCCGCTCGCCCTCGTACGCCATGGAGACGGTCACCGGGGAGTGCCAGCCCCGGACCGTGTGCGAGCGAGAGAGGTCGATGCCCTCGCCCTGTTCGAGCGCGTCCCAGCAGTACTCGCCGTAGTGGTCGTCGCCGAACGCGGCGGCCAGGGAGGTGCGCAGGCCGAGGCGGGCCAGCGCGGTGGCCATGTTGGCGACGCCGCCGGGGCTGGAGCCCATGCCGCGCGCCCAGGACTCGGTGCCCCGCACGGGGGCGCTGTCCAGACCGGTGAAGATGATGTCCAGGAAGACCGTGCCGGTGAGGAAGACGTCGCAGTCGGGGTCCTGCGGGGCTCGCAGCCCGTCCAGCGGGTCGATCTGCGGAATGTCAGCGCTCACCTTGCACTCCCCGGTCGTGGCGGTTGCGGCCAGTGTGCCCGAAACGCGGCGGTGATGGACGAGTGCGCGCCGCGCGTGTGTTCACGGCTGCTGACCTGCGTAAACATCGGCCGCTACCCATCCGCGAAACCCGTAAACACAAAAGTGTCCCAGATCACAGAACACCGGCTTTCGGTGGGCCGGGAGCACTTGATACAAATTGGCCCGCGAGCACCGTTGGAGACGTACCCGACGGAAGCGCCGATTTCTCGTATTCCCCCCCTCCCTCCTGCCTCTTCTGGCATGTCTTCAGGAACGCCCATGTCCTCGCGCCCTCGCGCCGCGTGGCCCCTGGTCGCCGTGTTCACCGCCGGTTACCTCGCCGCCTACCTCCTCCCCACCATCGTGGGACGGCTCTCCGTCTATCTGGGACTCAGCACGGCTCAGGCCGGGCTCGTCGGCAGCGCGCTGCTGCTGAGCTCGGCCTCCGCCGGCTTCTCCCTGGCGGGACGCGTGGAGACGTACGGGCCGTGCAGACCGGCGCGCGTGGGACTGATCCTGTGCGTGGTGGGGTACGGCTGCGCGGCGCTGGCCGGCATCGTGCCGCTGGTGGTCGCGGGCGCGGTGGTCGGCGGCTTCGGTTCCGGTACGGCGACCGCTGTCGCGGCGGCGGGCATCGCCGCCCAGAGCGACCCGCACCGCACCTCGTCCCTGGGCCTGTTGAGCGTCTCGGCGACCGCGGGCGCCCTGTATCTGACGGTCCCCCACCTGGGCGGCGGCCACCGGCTGCCGTTCGCCTCGATCGCGCTGGTCGCGCTCCTGGTCTGGCCGGCCACCTCCCGGCTCGGCGGCTCCGCACCCGAGGACCAGGCCGGACCGGCCGTCCCCGCGAAGGGCCGGCTGCCGCACCGCCGCTCCGGACTGGTGCTCGCGGGCGGCATGCTCGTCTGGTCGATGGCGCAGAACGCGCTGTGGGGCGTGAGCAGCAGGATCGGCGTGGACCAGGTCGGGCTGTCCGAGGTGACGATCGGTGCCGTCTTCGCCGCCGCGCTCGGCGCCGGGCTGCTCGGTGTGATGGGCGCCGGGGTGCTGGGCTCGAAGCTGGGGCGCGCGGTCCCGATCGGGGTGGGCACCGCCGTCATCGCGGGGAGCATCGTGCTCAGCTCGTCCGCCGGGAGCCTCGGCTCCTTCGCGACCGGCGAGATCCTGTGGAACACCGTCTACCCGGTGGTCCTGTCGTATCTGATCGGTCTGGCCGCCTCCCTCGACGTGCGCGGCCGCTGGGCGGTCCTCGCGGGCTCCGCCTCGTCCGTGGGCGTCGCCTGCGGGCCGGTGCTCGGCAGTGTGCTCTCGGAGGAGGCCGGCTACCCGGGGATGGGCCTGGTCCTGGGCGTGACGACCCTGCTGATAGCGCTCCCGGTGACCGCCGTCGCCCTGCACATCGGCGGCCGTCCGCTGGTACCCGGTTCGGTTCGCCGCCGGGGCGGTGCGCCGGCGGCCCTGCTCGCGGTCACCACGGGTGCGGTGCCCGGCGCGGTCCCCAAGGTGGGCGCGCCCGAGCAGGCCGTCGCGGAGATCAGCATCCCGGCCCTGCGCCGCAGGCGCCTCGGCAGGAACGCGTTCCGGACGGCCGGCCCGGAGGGCGGTCAGTCGAACGCGTACGCCTCGACCTCGGACAGGTAGCGCGCCCTGCGCTCCTCGTCGTGGTCGAGGAACGCCGCCTCGAAGGAGTTGCGGGCCAGCGTGCGCAGCTGCTCGCGGTCCAGGCCGAGCGCTTCGTGAACGGCGTGGAAGGTGTCTCCGACGTACCCGCCGAAGTAGGCGGGGTCGTCGGAGTTCACCGTGCAGAGCAGCCCGGCCTCCAGCATCGCGGGCAGCGGGTGCTGCTCCAGGGTGTCGACCGCGCGCAGCCGTACGTTGGACAGCGGGCAGAGCGTGAGCGGGACGCGCTCCGCGACCAGCCGCTTCACCAGGTCCGGGTCCTCCATGCAGCGCAGCCCGTGGTCGATGCGCTCCACGCCGAGGACGTCGAGCGCCTCGCGGATGTACGAGGGCGGCCCCTCCTCCCCCGCGTGGGCGACCTTGCGCAGGCCGAGTCCGCCGGCCCGTTCGTACACCTCGCGGAACTTCAGCGGCGGGTGGCCGACCTCGGCGGAGTCCAGGCCGACGGCGCTGATCCGGTGCAGGTGCGGACGGGCGGCCTCCAGGGTCTCCAGGGCCGATTCGGCGGACTGGTCGCGCAGGAAGCACATGATCAGCTGGGTGGAGATGCCGTGCTTCTCCTCGCTGCGCTCCAGCGCCCGGCCCAGGCCCTCCACGACGGTGCCGATGGGCACGCCGCGTGCGGTGTGGGCCTGCGGGTCGAAGAAGATCTCGGCATGGCGGACGCCCTGGGCGGCGGCCCGGGTGAGGTAGGCGTCGGCGAGCTCGGCGAAGTCGTCCTCGGTCCGCAGCACGGCCATGAGGGCGTAGTAGAGGTCCAGGAAGCTCTGGAGGTCCTCGAAGAGGTACGCGGTGCGCAGGGCTTCGGTGTCCGCGTACGGCAGGGTCACGCCGTTGCGCGCGGCGAGCGCGAAGGCCAGTTCCGGTTCGAGGGTTCCCTCGATGTGGAGGTGGAGTTCGGCTTTGGGGAGGTGCACGGTGATCTCAATCGTTTCTGGGGTGGTGCTACGCGTGCCGGCTCGGAACCGGTACGCGCATGAGGTCCTGGGCGACGGTCAGCTCGCCCTCGTAACCGGCCGCCCGGGCCTCGGCCTCGAACGCCTCCGGTTCCGGATAGCGCTGGGAGAAGTGCGTGAGGACGAGGTGCCGTACGTCCGACTCCCGGGCGACCCGGGCCGCCTGGGTGGCGGTCAGGTGGCCGTGGTCGGCGGCCAGCTTCCGGTCCGCGTCGAGGAACGTCGACTCGATGACCAGCAGGTCGCAGCCCTCGGCGAGGGTGTACACCCCGTCGCAGAGCCTGGTGTCCATGATGAACGCGAACCGCTGTCCGCGCCTGTGCTCGGACACGTCGGCGAGCGTGATCCCGCCGAGGGCGCCCTCGCGCTGGAGGCGTCCGACGTCCGGCCCCCCGATGCCGTGCTGGGCGAGCTTCGCGGGCAGCATCCGCCGCCCGTCGGGCTCGGTGAGCCGGTAGCCGTACGACTCGACGGGGTGCGAGAGCCGGTGGCTGTCGAGCGTGTACGCGGCGGTGGTGGCCAGCGGTCCGTCGGCGGCGACGGGGGCCTCGGTCAGCTGCACGGTCTCGCGGTAGGCGGTGGCGTACCGAAGCCGGTCGAAGAAGCGCTGCCCGCTCGCCGGGTAGTGGGCGGTCACCGGGTGCGGGACCTGGTCGAGGTTGATCCGCTGGATCACCCCGGCCAGGCCGAGCGAGTGGTCGCCGTGGAAGTGCGTGACGCAGATCCGGTCGATGTCGTGCGCGGCGACCCCGGCCCGCAGCATCTGGCGCTGGGTGCCCTCGCCGGGGTCGAAGAGGATGCCCTCGCCGTCCCAGCGCAGCAGGTAGCCGTTGTGGTTCCGGTGCCGTGTCGGGACCTGGCTTGCGGTCCCGAGCACGACGAGTTCGCGGGCGGACATTATCCGGGCGGCCATTCCAGACCCCGGCCGCCCAGGACGTGCGCGTGTGCGTGGAACACGGTCTGGCCGGCGCCGGCGCCGGTGTTGAACACGACCCGGTAGCCGGTCGCGTCGATCTTGTCGTCGGCGGCGACGTTGCCCGCCTCGCACAGCACGTCGGCGAGCACCTGCGGTTCGGCGGCGCCGAGGGAGGCGGCGTCCGGGTAGTGCAGGCGCGGGATGACGAGTACGTGCGTGGGCGCCTGGGGGTTGATGTCGCGGAACGCGACGGTGGTGTCGGTCTCGCGGACGATGGTGGCCGGGATCTCGCCCGAGACGATCTTGCAGAACAGGCAGTCGGGCTGCGGTTCTCCTGCCATTCGCTTACGCGCTCCTTGAGCTCGGGTGATCCGTTACGGCCCAGCCTATCGGGGGCGCTGCCCCCGGACCCCCGCTCCTCAATCGCCGGAGGGGCTTGATTCGGCCGCTGCCGCCTTCCACCCGCGGCGGAAACCGAGCCTCGCCGGCGATTGAGGAGCGGGGTCCGGGGCGGCGCCCCGGTTTCGGGAAGGGGCGGGGTGGGAACCGGCACGCCGCAGGCGCACCCGCCCCCACCCCGCCGAGGTCACTCCGCGAGGCCCGGCAGCTCCGGTGCCACCTTCGCCGGCACCCGCTCCAGCGACTCCAGCCCGATCCGTACCGCCTCGTCCAGCTGGGGGTCACGCCCCTCCGCATGGTCCCGAGGCGTCATCACGACCTCCACGTCCGGGTCCACGCCGTGGTTCTCGACGCCCCACCCGTACCCCTCCAGCCAGAACGCGTACTTCGGCTGCGTGACCAGCGTCCCGTCCACCAGCCGGTACCGGCTGTCGATGCCGACCACGCCGCCCCACGTCCGGACCCCGACCACGGGCCCGATCTTCAGCGCCTTGATCGCCGCGTTCACGATGTCGCCGTCCGACCCGGAGAACTCGTTCGCCACGGCCACCACCGGCCCGCGCGGCGCGTCGCCCGGGTAGCTGGCGGGGCGCATGCCGCGCGGCAGGTCCCAGCCCACGATGCGGCGGGCCAGCTTCTCGATCACGAGCTGCGAGGTGTGGCCGCCCCGGTTCTCCCGGACGTCCACGACCAGGCCCTCGCGCGCCATCTCGGTCCGCAGGTCGCGGTGGATCTGGGCCCAGCCGCCGCCGACCATGTCGGGGACGTGGAGGTAGCCCAGGCGCCCCCCGGACCGCTCGTGCACGTACGCCCGCCGGTCGGCGACCCACGCGTGGTAGCGCAGGGCCTCCTCGTCGGCGACGGGCACGACGACGACATGGCGCCGGTCGCCCCCGTCGGCCGGGGACACCGTCAGCTCGACGGGCTTGCCTGCCGAGCCGGTGAGCAGCGGCGCGGGCCCGGTCAGCGGATCGACCGGGTGCCCGTCGACGGCCAGGATCGCGTCGCCGGCCCGGACCGCGACGCCCGGCGCGGCGAGCGGCGAGCGGGCGGCCGGGTCCGACGTCTCGGAGGGCAGCACCCGGTCCACACGCCAGCTGCCGTCCTGCGCCCGGGAGAGGTCCGCCCCGAGCAGCCCCTGCCGGGCCGCGTCGTCGCGCCACCCGCCGGGCGGGGTGACATAGGCGTGCGAGGTGCCCAGCTCGCCCTGGACCTCCCAGAGCAGGTCCATGAGGTCGTCGTGGGTGGCGACGCGCTCCAGGACCGGGCGGTAGCGGTCGAGGACCCCGTCCCAGTCGACGCCGCCCATGTCGGGGCGCCAGAAGTTGTCCCGCATGACGCGCCCGGCCTCGTCGTACATCTGGCGCCACTCGGCGGCCGGGTCGAGGGTGCGGCGGATGCGGGAGAGGTCGACGGTCACCGCGTCGTCGTGGTCGTCGTCGCCCGCGGGCACCCGGCTGTCGGAAGGGACGACGGACAGCTTCCCGTGGTGGACGATCGCCAGCCGCTTCCCGTCACCGCTGACCGCGAAACGGCTGACGTCCGAGGACAGCTCCTCGCAGCGCAGCTTCTCCAGGTCGTACCGCTCCAGGACGGTGTCCGGGCGGCGGGCGTCCGGACCGGCCCCGCTGGTGCCGAGGACCCCGGTGAGCGGGTGGCGCAGCCAGAGCAGCCCGTCGCGCGCGGTGCGCAGCGAGGAGTAGACGGCGGCCTCGACGGGAAGGGGCACGATCCGGTCGGCCAGGCCGTCCAGGTCGATGCGGGTGATG
Source organism: Streptomyces sp. NPDC008163 (assembly GCF_042956885.1). NCBI lineage: Bacteria > Bacillati > Actinomycetota > Actinomycetes > Kitasatosporales > Streptomycetaceae > Streptomyces > Streptomyces sp. NPDC008163. The sequence goes on from NZ_JBIBHG010000007.1 coordinate 156,256, forward strand.
GGGAGCGCGGTGGGGTTGTCCTCGCCGTCGCCGCCCTTCTCCTTCTCGGTGGGCCGGCCGTGCAGTTGCGGTCCGAACGGGGACGGCGTGGTCGCCGCGAGGGTGAGCAGGTGCGGCCGGCAGGAGCCGATGAACGCCATGTCGAAGACGTGGGCGTCGTAGACCGGGTCGAAGGCGCGCTCGGAGAGGAAGGCGAGGTGCCTTCCGTCAGCGGTGAAGGCGGGCGCGAAGTCCCGGAACCGCAGCGGGGTCGCCTCGGAGACCGAGAGGTCGGCGATGTGGGCCAGCTTGAGCTGGCTGAGCGGCTCGGGGCCGGGGTGCGACCAGGCGAGCCAGGCGGAGTCGGGCGACCAGGCGAGGCCGGAGGCGTCGCCGTTCTCGCTGCGGTCCACCTCGTGGATCTCGCCGCTCTCCCGCTCGACGATCAGCACACGGCCGTCGTGCGCCGCGACCGCGAACCGGCTGCCGTCGGGGGCGGGGGCGAGGTCCAGGACGCGGCCGAGCCGGCCGGCCGCGAGGCGGCGGGGGGTGGCACCGGGGGCGGTGCCGGTGGCGGGGGCGATCTCCAGCGCGTCGTCGCCCTCGGCGTCCGTGACCCAAACGACGTGCTGGTCGCCGTCGGCCTGGAAGGTGCGCGGCAGCCTGGCCCGTACACCGGGCTCGGCGGCGAGCGCGCGGGCCGGGCCCTCGCGGTGGGTGACCCAGTGCACGGCGCCCCGCGACAGGACGGCGCTGCCGCGGCCGGTGCGGTCGGGCGAGGCGCCGGCGAGGTGGCTGTCGGCGTGCAGCGGGTAGGGCTGGAGGTCGGCGCGCTGGCCGCCGAGCCGGATCTCGACGCGGCGGGGCTCGTCGCTCTCCAGGCCGTCCAGGAGCCAGAGTTCACCGGCGGAGGCGTAGGCGACCCGGGTGCCGTCGGTGGTGGCCTGCCGGGCGTAGAAGCCGTCGACGGGGGTGTGCCGGCGCAGGTCCGTGCCGTCGGGCAGCGAGGAGTAGAGGGCGCCGGTGCCTTCGTGGTCGGAGAGGAACGCGATGCGCTCCCCCACCCACATGGGGCACTCGATGTTGCCGTCGAGGTCCTCGTGGACGCGGGCGAACTCCAGCGGGTCGTCCTCGGCCGCGATCCAGAGCTTGCCGGCCGTGCCGCCCCGGTAGCGCTTCCAGGAGGCGGCCTCGCGGCCCATGGTGGCCGAGAGCAGCAGGACGCGTCCGCCGGGCCCGTACGCGAGCGAGCCGACGGGGCCGTACGGAAGGGTCCGCGCGGGACCGCCGTCGACCGGGACGGCGCGGGCCCAGCTACGGCGCAGCGAGACCTGGCCCTGGGTGCTGGTGACCAGCACGTCGCCTTCGGGGGTCCAGCCGCGCACGGTGGTGCGGGCGTCGCCCCAGTGGGTGAGCCGCCGGGAGGGCCCGCCGTCGGCGGGGGCGAGGTGGACCTCGGGCGCCCCGTCGCGGGTGGAGGTCCAGGCGACGAGGGTGCCGTCGGGAGATATGCGCGGCTGGGTGACGGGACGGTTGTCTGCGCTGACCCGCCACGCCCGGCCGCCGTCGAGTGGGGCGAGCCAGACGTCGTCCTCGGCGGTGAAGGCGATCAAGTCACCTTGGACATGGGGGTACCGGAGGTAGGAAGGCTGTGTCACACGATCACCCTAGGCCGCGGGTGTGCCTGGTGGCACGGGGTTGGCGGGAGTACGTCACACGTCGCGAGCCCGCCCCGGGCCGGGCGGACCAGGGAATCCGCCAACCGCCCGGGCTCCGGCGTCACTTGCCGGGGTACGCGGTGACCGTCACCGTCACGGTGGCCGTGGGGCCGTCGCCCCGGCCCGGGGTCCCGGCGAGCGGCGCGGTCGTGGCCGGCGCGGCGCAGTCGCCGAGCAGGGTGGCCCGGAAGACGGCGCGCCCGCCGGTCTTCGCGGTCATGTCCCCGCGTACGCACCGGCCTTCGACCGCATAGGTGACCTGCCCGTCCAGCGCGATGTCCCCGCCCGACTTCGCCTTGCCGTCGCAGTGGACCTCGGCCGCCCGGCGGGTGGCGGAGGGCGACCCCGAGCGGGTGGTGCCGCCTCCGTCGAGCGAGGCGGTGCAGGTCAGCCAGCGGACCCGGACGCCCTCGTGCTCCAGCGCGCGGGTGGCGGTCCGGTCCGTGGTGAAGGCGACGGTCGCGGTGTTCAACGCGCCCGCGCCATCGGCCGGTTCACAGGCGGTGAGCCCGGTGACGGCGGCCGCGGCGAGGCAGAACGCGGCCGGAAAACGACGGGCCGCGCGACGGCCCCCTGCCCTCGATGTCCCCATACGGGCAGCTTCCCACCCCATCCGACGGCGCGGTAGACCGCTTTCGGGCACAACCACCCCATCGGGGACGGTTTACGACCAGCGCCCCGTGCGTCCCAGGAGCAGCGCCGTCGCCGCGGTGCCCGCCGTGGAGGTGCGCAGGACCGTGGGGCCGAGGCGGCAGGTGCGGGCACCGGCGGCGGCGAACGCGGTCAGCTCGTCCGGGGACACGCCGCCCTCGGGGCCGACGACCAGCACGATCTCGCCCTCCTCGGGCAGCGCGACGGTGGCCAGCGGCTCGCTCGGGTAGTCGCGGTCCTCGTGCAGGACGGCCGCGAAGTCCGCCGCGGCGAGAAGGCCGGCGACCTGCTTGGTGGTGGCCGGGTCCGCCACGTCCGGGAAGAGCACCCGGCGCGACTGCTTTCCGGCCTCCCGGGCCGTGGCGCGCCATTTGGCCAGGGACTTGAGGCCGCGGTCGCCCTTCCACTGGGTGATGCAGCGCGCCGCCTGCCAGGGCACGACCGCGTCGACGCCGGTCTCGGTCATCGTCTCCACGGCGACCTCGCCCCGGTCCCCCTTGGGCAGCGCCTGGACGACGGTGATCCGCAGCGCGGGACGCGGCTCCTCGTGGACCGGGGCGAGGTCGCCGACGACCAGCCGGTCCTTGCCCTCGGCGGCGCGCACGAGGCCCTGGGCCCACCGGCCGCGGCCGTCCGTGAGGACGACCTCCTCGCCGGTGCGCAGGCGCTTCACGGAGACGGCGTGGCGTCCCTCGGGCCCGTCGAGGACGAACTCGGGGGCGTCCGGCAGGTGTCCGACGACGAAGACGGGGGCCGTCACTGTGCGCTCCTTGTGCTCACTGCCGTCCGTGCGGCGTCCAGCTCTTCGGCGAGCAGCCGGACCAGCCGGCCGGCGGGCAGCTCGCGGGCCATGCGGTGGCCCTGCCCGGCCCACAGCGCCATGCCCTGGGCGTCCCCGACGCGGGCGGCGGCCTTGCGCAGCACGGAGGTCATGTGGTGGACCTGGGGGTAGGCGGCGGGGGCGTAGGGGCCGTGCTCGCGCACGAAGCGGTTGACCAGGCCGCGGGCCGGGCGTCCGGAGAACGCCCTGGTCAGGGTGGTCCGGACGAAGAGCGGGTTGGTCAGGGCCTGTTTGTGCAGGACGTGGGCGCCGGACTCCGGGCAGGGCAGGAAGGCGGTGCCGAGCTGGGCGGCGTCGGCGCCCGCCGCGAGGACGGCGGCGATCTGGGCGCCGCGCATCAGGCCGCCGGCGGCGACGACCGGTATCTGCACGGTCTCGCGGACCTGGGCGACCAGGCTCAGCAGCCCGGTTCCGCCGTCCTCGGTCGCCGGGTCGTCGTGGAACGTGGAGCGGTGGCCGCCCGCCTCGGTGCCCTGGGCGCAGACGGCGTCGGCCCCGGCCCACTCGGCGGCCTGGGCCTCCTCCGGCGAGGTGACCGTGACGACGGTGTACGTACCGGCGGCCGCGAACGCGTCGAGCGTGTCGCGCGAGGGGCAGCCGAAGGTGAAGGAGACGACCGGGACCGGTGCGTCGAGCAGGACGGCGATCTTGTCCTCGTAGCCGTCGTCGCCGGGGACGTCCGGGTCGCCGAGCTCCGTCTCGTAACCGGTGGCCTCACCCGCGAGCCGGCGGCGGTAGTCCGCCAGCGCGGCGGGGTCCGCCGGTTCGCACTGCGGCATGAAGAGGTTGACGCCGAAGGGCTGCCCGGTCAGGGCGCGCACCTGCCGGACCTCGTCGCGCAGGGCGTCCGCCGTCTTGTATCCGCCGGCCAGGAAGCCCAGCGCACCGGCCTCGGAGACGGCGGCGGCGAGCTGCGGGCAGGACGGACCGCCGGCCATGGGGGCCTGCACGAGGGGATACCGGCAGAGAGCGGTCAGCGCGGAGGGCATGACCGCATCGTGTCATGTCCCTCCTGTCCCGTGATGCCCGCCCCACGGGGCGTTCCGGCCGGTCGCGGCGCGGTGGTACGGGCCCGGAGGCCGGGCCCGTACCGGACGGGGGAAGCCGTCAGCGGCCGTTGAAGGCGTCCTTCAGGCGGGAGAACAGGCCCTGCTGGCCCGGCTGGAACTGGCCGGTGGGCCGCTCCTCGCCGCGCAGCTTGGCCAGTTCGCGCAGGAGGCGTTCCTGCTCGGGGTCGAGCTTGACCGGGGTGGTCACCTCGACGTGCACGATGAGGTCGCCGCGTCCGCCGCCCCGCAGATGGGTGATTCCGCGCCCGTGCAGCGGCACGGACTGGCCGGACTGGGTGCCCGGCCGGATGTCGACCTCCTCCAGGCCGTCCAGCGTCTCCAGCGGCACCTTGGTGCCGAGGGCCGCCGCCGTCATGGGGATGGTGACCGTGCAGTGCAGGTCGTCGCCGCGGCGCTGGAACACCGCGTGCGGCAGCTCGTGGATCTCGACGTAGAGGTCGCCGGCGGGGCCGCCGCCGGGGCCGACCTCGCCCTCGCCCGCGAGCTGGATGCGGGTGCCGTTGTCGACACCGGCGGGGATCTTCACGGTCAGCGTGCGCCGCGAGCGGATGCGGCCGTCGCCGGCGCACTCCGGGCACGGGGTGGGCACGACCGTACCGAAGCCCTGGCACTGCGGGCAGGGACGGGAGGTCATGACCTGGCCCAGGAAGGACCGGGTGACCTGGGAGACCTCACCGCGGCCGCGGCACATGTCGCAGGTCTGCGCCGAGGTGCCGGGGGCCGCGCCCTCGCCGCTGCACGTGGTGCAGACGACGGCGGTGTCGACCTGGATGTCCTTGGTGGTGCCGAAGGCCGCCTCGGCGAGGTCGATCTCCAGCCGGATCATGGCGTCCTGGCCGCGCCGGGTGCGCGAGCGGGGCCCGCGCTGCGACGACGTACCGAAGAACGCGTCCATGATGTCCGAGAAGTTGCCGAAGCCGCCCTGGCCGAAGCCGCCCGCGCCGGCGCCGCCGGACTGCGAGAGCGGGTCGCCGCCGAGGTCGTAGACCTGCTTCTTCTGCGCGTCCGAGAGGACCTCGTAAGCGGCGTTGATCTCCTTGAACCGCTCCTGGGTCTTCGGATCGGGGTTGACGTCCGGGTGCAGCTCGCGGGCGAGCCTCCGGAATGCCTTCTTGATCTCGTCCTGGGAAGCGTCGCGGCGCACGCCGAGTACGGCGTAGTAGTCCGTGGCCACTTACGACTCCGCCAGGATCTGTCCGACGTAACGTGCCACTGCGCGTACCGCTCCCATCGTTCCGGGGTAGTCCATGCGGGTCGGTCCGACCACGCCGAGTTTGGCGACTGCCTCGTCGCCCGAACCGTAGCCGACCGCGACGACGGACGTGGAGTTGAGGCCCTCGTGGGCGTTCTCGTGCCCGATGCGTACGGTCATGCCCGAGTCCTTGGCCTCGCCGAGCAGCTTCAGCAGCACGACCTGTTCCTCCAGTGCTTCGAGCACCGGCCGGATCATCACGGGGAAGTCGTGCCCGAAGCGGGTGAGGTTGGAGGTGCCGCCGATCATCAGCCGCTCCTCCGTCTCCTCGACGAGCGTTTCGAGCAGGATCGAGAGGACGGTGGACACGGTTCCCCGGTCCTCGCTCTCGAAGGATTCCGGGAGGTCCTGCACCAGCTGCGGGACGTCCGCGAACCGGCGCCCCACCACCCGGCTGTTGAGCCGGGCCCGCAGATCGGCGAGCGAGGTCTCACCGAACGGCGCCGGGCAGTCCACCAGCCGCTGTTCGACCCGGCCGGTGTCCGTGATGAGCACGAGCATCAGCCGCGCCGGGGCCAGGGACAGCAGCTCCACATGCCGCACCGTCGAACGGGTCAGCGAGGGGTACTGCACGACGGCGACCTGCCGGGTCAGCTGCGCGAGCAGCCGTACGGTACGGCCCACGACGTCGTCCAGGTCGACCGCGCCGTCGAGGAAGTTCTGGATGGCGCGGCGCTCGGGCGAGGAGAGGGGCTTGACGCCCGCCAGCTTGTCCACGAAGAGCCGGTAGCCCTTGTCCGTCGGGATGCGCCCGGCACTGGTGTGGGGCTGGGCGATGAAGCCCTCCTCCTCCAGCACCGCCATGTCGTTGCGGACGGTCGCCGGGGAGACCCCCAGCTTGTGCCGCTCCGTGAGCGCCTTGGAGCCGACGGGCTCCTCGGTCCCGACGTAGTCCTGGACGATCGCGCGCAGCACTTCGAGTCTGCGTTCGCTGAGCATCGCGCGCACACCTCCAGCTGTCCACGTCGGCGTTCCCGGGCCGTTCCCGGGATTCCTCCTGGCACTCGGTGCGTACGAGTGCCAGCGATCCCCGGCCAGTGTACGGCGACGGGGTGGTGCCCTAGCAAGGGCGACCGGCCACGCTACCTCGCTGCCGCGCAGGTCGCTGCCGATAGCGTCGCCGCATGGATGTCTCCTGGGAAGAGTTCGGATGGGAGCGGCTGGGTCACGGAACGGGCCGCCGGCGCCTTCCGGTCTGGGACGCGACGGCCCTGCTGGTGGCAGGCCCGGACGGGGTGCTGCTCTGCGACACCGGCTCGTCCCTGCGCGAGGGCGCGGAACTGCGCACCCAGGCCGAGGCGCTGCTCGGCCGGAGGGTGACGCACATCGCACTCAGTCATCCCCACTTCGATCATGTGCTGGGCACGGCCGCGTTCGCCGGGGCACGGGTGTACGGCTCCGAGGGCACGGCACAGCTGCTGCGGCGCGGGGCCGGCGAGCTGTACGCGGACGCGGTGGCCCAGGGGCTGCCCGCGGCGGACGCGGCCGAATCCGCCGATGTGCTGGTGGCCCCGCGCCACGAGGTGCGCGGGGAGCTGACGGTGGATCTGGGCGGCGGCCGGGAAGTGGTCCTGGTGGACGTGGGCGCCGCGCACAGCGGCCACGACCTCGCGGTGCTGGTCCCGGGCTCCTCCGGCTCCCCTGCGCTGGTGTTCTGCGGCGATCTGGTCGAGGAGTCCGGGGAGCCCCAGGCCGGTCCGGACGCGTGCCCGGCGCGCTGGCCCGCCGCGCTGGACCGGCTGCTGGAGCTGGGCGGCGATGACGCGCTGTACGTGCCGGGGCACGGGGCGGTGGTGGACGCGGCCTTCGTCCGGGCCCAGCGGGAGGCGCTGGCGGGGCGGTTCGGCGTGTCGTAGGGGGCGGGGTAGGCCGCAGGGTTCGGCCCCGGCTCGGCGGGGAAGGCCGCGGGGGTTCGGCCGCGCCCTGGCAGGGAAGGCGGACCGGCGGGCGGTCTCCCGGCTCGGCGTGTCGCGGCCCTTCCCCGCTTATCGTCGTGCGATGCGCAGCTACCAGCCCGATCTGACCCCGCCGTGGAAGAAGTCCGCCCCCGCCCCGGAGGTGCCCGCCGAGACCGATCTGGTCGTGGAGGAGGCCGTCACCGGTTTCTGCGGCGCGGTGATCCGGTGCGAGAAGACCGCCGAGGGGCCGACGGTGACCCTGGAGGACCGGTTCGGCAAGCACCGGGTCTTCCCGATGGCACCGCGCGGCTTCCTGCTGGAAGGCCGGGTCGTCACGCTGGTGCGCCCGTCGGCCGGGGGCCCGGTGCGGCCCACGCGTACGGCCTCCGGTTCGGTGGCGGTGCCCGGGGCGCGGGCGCGGGTGGCGCGGGCCGGGCGGATCTATGTGGAGGGGCGGCACGACGCGGAGCTGGTCGAGCGGGTCTGGGGCGACGACCTGCGCATCGAGGGCGTGGTCGTGGAGTACCTGGAGGGCATCGACGACCTCCCGGCGATCGTGCGGGAGTTCTCCCCCGCGCCGGACGCCCGCCTCGGGGTGCTGGTCGACCATCTGGTGCCCGGTTCCAAGGAGTCCCGGATCGCGGCCCAGGTGTCGGACGGCAACGTGCTGGTGGTGGGGCACCCGTACATCGACGTGTGGGAAGCCGTGAAGCCGGCGTCGGTGGGGATCGCCGGATGGCCGGCGGTGCCGCGCGGGCAGGACTGGAAGACGGGTGTGTGCCGGGCGCTGGGCTGGCCGGAGAACACCGGAGCGGCCTGGCAGCGCATTCTGTCCTCGGTCCGCTCCTACCGGGACCTTCAGCCCGAACTCCTGGGCCGGGTAGAGGAATTGATCGATTTCGTCACTCTTCCGGACTGATGTCCGGCCCGACTTCCCCTCGATCCGGCACCGATCCGGATAAATACCTGCGCCTCGCACACATCATCGGTTATTGAGGGGGCCAGGCTCTTTTCGCGAGGGAAGGCACGGGGGCGATGGCACGCGAGGTTTGGCGGGACACTGCGGAGAACGAGGCGGCCTCCGCCGTCTTCCACTTCGTGCAGCAGCTCATCGACGGCTACCGCGACAACCGGCCCGTGATGCCCCTGGTGGTCCTCCAGGCCGCCGACGCCGACGTGCCGGCCGACGTGGACGCCCGGGTCGAGCAGATCGTGCGCCAGGTCCACCGGGCCAACCAGCCGCGCCGCGTCCCCCTGCGCCTGCTCGGCGGGCGCGGCGACTCCCCGTACGAAGCGGCGCTCGACATGGTCCGCACGCTGACCGAGAAGCCGTGGGAGACCCGGGGCGGATCGCAGTACAAGCCGTTCACCTTCCCCCGTTCCCGGCTGCTCGGCGCCATCGAGCAGGCCACCGAGGCGGTGCTGCGGGACCCGGATCCGGGCTGCTCCCGGGACCAGCGCGACGAACGGATCCTGGCGGAGCTGAGCGCGCTGCGCTGGCGGACCGGGCGGCGCCGGGGCACCTGGTGGACGGCGCTCCGGGAGTCGGTGCGGCCGGAGACCTTCGTGGGGGCCGTGGTCATCGCGGTCCTGGGTGTGCTGCTCGGCGAGATCGGCTGGCTGCCGACCGTGCTGGTGGCCGTGGGGGCGGTCCTCGGGCTCGCGGTGGTCCGGCTGCTGACGACGTCGGCGCCGCCGCTGCTGTGGCTGCGCCGGGCCAGCAAGTGGTTCGCCACCACCTCGTCGCTGGCCGCCGCCAGTACCGGCTATCCGTCGGACGGCTGGTCCCGGCTCTCGCCCAGCGGTTCGTGGCGGGTGATCCGGGCGCGGGCGGCGGTGGTCGCGGGGCGGGTGGCCGACGCGGCGGCGGGCGACGAACGGTCCCGCCAGTTCCACCTGGAGCTGAGGGTCCAGGCGCTGCTGGAGGACCTGCGCAACAACTACCGGCCGCACGCCCCGGACTGGCGGCGCGGCAAGCGGACCGTGCCGCCGGTGGTCTTCCTGCCGAGGGCCGTCCAGGGCAACGGCGGCGTGCAGCTGATCAACGCCGTCAACAACGTGCGCTCCCGGCGCAGCGAGGTCGATCCGCTGCTCCTGCTGGCCTCGCTCCCGGCGGCCGAGATCCTGCGGCACACCCCGCCGCTGCCGCCCGACCCGCCGCCCGCGCACACGGGTGCGGCGCGGGCCCGGTACGACGACTGGGTCGGCCACCTCAGCGTGGGCCAGTCGCCCTCGGGCACGGCCACGCCCGCCTGGGTGCTGCGGCTGCCGCTGTCGACGGCCCAGCTGACCCATGAGCACGCGCACGCCCAGCTGTCCACGCAGCGGGTGCGCAGGACGTGGGTGTGGTGGGTGATGTCGCGGACGACGGTCGCCTGTCTGGTGGCCGGTGCGCTGCTGGGCACGATGCTGCTGAGCAACCACCTGGCGAACCGTTACTGCCACGGGCCGCTCACGGACGTCGACACGGACTCGGTGCGGCTCGGTCCGGACGGCGGGGACAAGGAGTGCATCGGCGTCGCGACGTCCACCCGGGTGCGCTTCGCCGAGGGCAACGACCTGGAGCTGGACGGGGCCGGGGCAGGGATCACCTTCGACCGGATCGAGCGGGCGGTGGCCGAGGAGAACGCCGCGATCGAGCCGGGCGACAAGTACGTCACGCTGATCTACGCGGGTCCGTTCACCGCCCCGTCCGCAGAGGGCACCCGCAAGGCCCTGGAGGAGCTGACCGGCGTCTATCTGTACCAGCACCACACCAACACGCTGGACTTCTCCGTGAAGCTGCGGGTGCTGACCGCCAACGGCGGGCAGGACATGCTCCAGCAGATACCGGCGGTGAAGAAGATCATCGAAGTGGCCGAAAGGGATCCCTCGGTCGTCGGCGTGGTCGGGCTGGGCCGGGACACCACCGACAGCCCGGAGGCCACCGCGCTCCTCCAGCGGGCGGGCCTGCCCGTGGTGGACACCACCAACTCCGGCGGCTATCTGGCGACGGACTACTCCAACTACTTCGGCCTGGCGGCCACGGACCAGGAGCAGGCGGACACCCTCGGCCTCATAGCGGAGCAGGTGGCGGCAAAGGCGCCCGGCACGCACAAGCCCCGGGCCCTGGTCCTGTCGCGCAAGCTCGGCAACAACGACAAGGACCGCTACACGGTGGAGCAGCGCAAGGTGGGCGGCGCGATGCTGAAGGACGCGGGCTTCGCGCTCTCGGAGCCGGTCGAATACGGCCTCGGCCGCCGCAGCAGCGCCGACCTGGACCGGCCGGTGCAGCAGATCTGCGCGGCGGACCCGGCACCGGACGCGCTGTACTTCGCGGGCCGGGTCGAGGATGTCGCCAACCTGATGAGCCGGCTCGCCCACAGCTGTTCCCGCCGCCCCATCACCGTCTTCACGGGCGACGACCTGACCAAGGCCCGGCTCGACGCGAGCACGGACACCACGAAGAACGTCACGCTGTACCACACGGCCCTCGCGCCGATGGGCCGCGGCCGCGCCGGCGGCTTCTACGAGGAGTCGCACCGGGCCCTGGGGAAGCTGCTGCCCGAGGGCGTGACGCTCCCCCGCCTGCCGGAGTCGAAGCCGTACGAGGACCCGCTCTTCGCGAGCGGCCAGTCGGTGATGTCGTACAGCGCCACGGCCGCGCTGTACGACGCGGCGAGCCACGGCGACGCCGTGAACAGCGCGGCGGAGACCTGGGCGAACCTGTACGCGGTGAACCTGCGGTCCATGCCCACGGGGACGATCACCTTCCGCGGTTTCATCCCGTACGAGGCGCAGGCGGGGCACGGTCTGGACGTCGTGCAGATCACGTACCCGGACGGCCGGAGCCACGCCCGGATCATCTGCGGCCGGGCGGCGGGAAAGGTGGAACTGGACCCGCCGAAGTGCCCGCTGAAGTGAGCGGGGGGCTCGGAGCGGATGCCTGAGTCCCCGCACGGGGCGGGCTCGGGGGCGTACGCCTTGCCGGTGCGTACGCCCCTGAGCGTGCGCCGGGCTCAGTCGACCAGGTCGCGTACCACCGCGTCGGCCAGCAGCCGCCCGCGCAGGGTCAGCACGGCCCGGCCGTCCTCGAACGGCGCCGGTTCCAGGAGGCCGTCGGCGACCGCCCGGCGGGCCGCCGCGAGGCCGGCGGGGGCCAGCAGGGAGAGCGGGCAGCCGTCCACGAGCCGCAGTTCCAGCAGGATGCGCTCGACGCGGCGGTCCTCGGCGGACAGGATCTCGCGCCCGGCCCCCGGCGAGCGCCCCTCGGCGAGCGCCTGCGCGTACGCCCCCGGGTGCTTCACGTTCCACCAGCGCACGCCGCCCACGTGGCTGTGCGCCCCCGGCCCGGCGCCCCACCAGTCGGCTCCGCGCCAGTACAGCTCGTTGTGCAGGCAGCGGCCCTCGGGCGTGCGGGCCCAGTTCGACACCTCGTACCAGGAGTAGCCGGCGGCGGCCATCGCCTCGTCCGCGATGAGGTAGCGATCGGCGTGCGCGTCGTCGTCGGTCATCGGGATCTCGCCGCGCTTGATGCGGCGGGCGAGACCGGTGCCCTCCTCCACGATCAGCGCGTACGCGGAGACGTGGTCGGGCCCGGCGCCGATCGCCGCGTCCAGGGACGCGCGCCAGTCGTCGTCGGACTCGCCCGGGGTGCCGTAGATCAGGTCCAGGTTGATGTGCTCGAAGCCGGCCGCGCGCGCCTCGGCCACACACGCCTCGGGCCGGCCCGGGGTGTGGGTGCGGTCGAGGATCTTCAGGACGTGCTGCCGGGCGCTCTGCATGCCGAAGGAGATCCGGTTGAAGCCGCCCTCGCGCAGTTCGGCCAGGTAGGCCGGGCCCACGGACTCCGGGTTGGCCTCGGTGGTGATCTCGGCGTCGTCGGCGAGCCCGAACTCCTCGCGGACGGCGGCCAGCATCCGGACCAGGTCGGCCGCCGCGAGCAGGGTCGGCGTGCCGCCGCCGACGAAGACCGTGCGGACCGGGCGCGGGTCGTCGCCGAGGACCTTGCGCGCCTGGCGGATCTCGCCGGTCAGGTGGGAGGCGTAGTTGTCGCGGGAGGCCAGCGCGCCGCCGGAGCCGCGCAGCTCGGTCGCCGTGTAGGTGTTGAAGTCGCAGTAGCCGCAGCGGGTCGCGCAGTACGGCACGTGCAGGTAGAAGCCGAGCGGGCGGCCGGCTGCGCCTTCCAGGGCATGGCGGGGCAGCGCCCCGTCGTCGGGCACGGGTTCACCATCGGGCAGTACGGAAGGCATACCGCCCATTGTCGCGCGCCGCCCGGCAAACGGACGCCATGCCCCGGACCGGCGCTACTCGGCCTGGAGGACCAGCAGCGCCAGGTCGTCGTCCGGCGGCCGCTCGGCGAAGTCGTGCACGGCGTGCTTGATGCGCTCGGCGATCTCCTCCGCGCTCAGCCCCGCGCAGCCGGAGAGCGCCCGCGCGAGCCCGTCCCCGTCGTCGAACATCAGCCCGCCCGAGCGGCGCTCCGTGACTCCGTCGGTGACGCAGAGCAGGCTGTCCCCGGGCGCCAGGTCGAAGCTCTGGGTCTCGTAAACGGCGTCGTCCATCAGCCCGAGCAGCAGCTGCGGCTCGGCGGCGGGCCGCACGGTGCCGTCCGGGCGCAGCAGCAGCGGCAGCGGGTGCCCGGCGCTGGCCAGGGTGCAGCGGGCGCCGCCGCCGGGCAGCGGCACCAGCTCCCCGTACAGCAGGGACAGGAAGCGGGACTGCCCGCCGTTGTCCGCGGAGTGCTGGCCCCCGGCGGCGGCGACCATGAGCGCGGCAGCCTCAGCGGCCTCCATGGCGTCGTCCAGGAGCAGCCGGTTGAGCCGGACCAGGACCTCGTCGGCCTGGAAGCCCTCGCGGGCCAGCAGCCGCAGCCAGGGGCGGGCCAGGCCGGTCACGACGGCGGCCTCGGGGCCGCTGCCCTGGACGTCGCCGAGGACGAAGCACCAGCGGTCGCCGGGGCAGGGGAAGATGTCGTAGAAGTCACCGCCGACAACGCCGTCGTCGCTCGGCTCGTAGACGAGGGAGCTGGCCACTCCCGGTATTTGGGCGACCTTGCTGGGCAGTAGCCCGCGCTGGAGGATGCGGCTGATGGTGGCCTGCCGGGTGTAGGCGCGGGCGGCTCCCACGGCGAGGCCGACCCGGCGCACGAAGTCCTCGATGAGGGCCGTCAGCTCGTCGGGCAGGCGGTCGGTGGACTCGCGGCCCAGGAGCACGGCCCCGAGGGTGCGGCCCCCCGAGGTGATCCGGTAGGCGAAGGCGACGCCCTCCTCCCCGTCCGGCGGCTCGCCGTCCTCCCCGCTGCCGGGCCACGGCATGGAGACGGCGCCGGTGCCGACGCGCTCGGGGAGCCGGAGCGGGTGGCCCTCCAGGAGGGCGCGCAGCGTCCCGATGTGCTCCTCGTCCACGTGCCAGACCTTGGCGAGGCGGGGGACGGCCGCGGGGCCGCCGCTCTCGGGCTCCAGCCAGATCGCGCACCAGTCGGCGAGGCGGGGGACGAGTAACTGTCCGGCGAGGGCCGCCACGATGTCCTCGTCCAGCTGCCCGGCCAGCAGGTCGGACGCCTCGGCGAGGAAGGAGAGCGCACCGCGCCCGGCCCAGTCCCCGTCGTCGCGGCCGGTGCGCCGGGCAGAGGGGGCGAGGAGTTCGGCGGCGCGCAGCCCGCGGTCGAGCCCGGTCTCGCCGCGCCCCTCGGGGAACGGATTCCAGTCGTCGACGGGGAGCCGGGCCCAGACGGTCTTCGTACCGGTGCGGTAGGTGATGCCCCAGCGCTCGGCGAGGGCGGCGACGATGTCCAGGCCGCGCCCGTAGTCGGCGGGCTCGCCCACGCCCTCGGCGCTGTGCGCGTGGTCGCCGCGCACGGTGCGGCCGGGGTGGTGGTCGGAAACCTCCAGGACCAGTGCGGACTGCTCGTCCTCGGTGGCCTCCTCCAGCCGGAAGAGGAGGTCGACCGCGGTGCCCGCGTGGACGACGGCGTTGGTCACCAGCTCGCTGACGATCATCGCGGCGTCATCGGACAGCCGCTCGCTGAACCCGACCGCGGCGGGCAGCCCGAGGCCGGTCCACTCCTCCAGCGCGGCGGTGACGAACCTCCGGGCCGCGGCGGGCGCGAGGAGGTTGCCGGGCAGGCTGGTCCGGGCGACCGGCTGTGTGCCTGTGGCGGCGGTGGTTCCGGGACGCTGCACGATGTCCCGCTGCAAGGGAATGGACCCCACAGGGCGGCTCCTGACCTGTTCTCGCTCTGCCTGTTTCTCCGTGGTGCGCCGCTGACGACACGGACAGAGTGACAGATCGGCCCTTCACATACGCGCCGAGTTACCGAAGTGGGTGGTGAAGAGGGTGCGGCGAGAACGCGCCGGCCCCCCGCGCCGGAGCGCGCGGGGGGCTTTCGGGAGGCGTACGGAGGTGGCGCGGGCGCCGGTCAGGCCTCGCGGGAGCCCGCGTACATCTCCTCGATCAGGTCCTTGTACGTGCGCTCCACGACCGGCCGCTTCAGCTTGAGGCTGGGCGTGACCTCGCCGTGCTCGATGTCGAGGTCGCGCGGGAGCAGCCGGAACTTCTTGATGGTCTGCCAGCGCTGAAGGCCCTCGTTGAGCCGCTTCACATAGCCGTCGATCAGCTCGACGGTCTTCGGGGAGGCCACGACGTCCGCGTACGACTTGCCCTCCATGCCGTTCTCGGCGGCCCAGCCGAGGATGGTGGGCTCGTCCAGGGCGATCAGCGCGGTGCAGAAGTTACGGTCCGCGCCGTGCACCAGGATGTTGGAGACGAACGGGCAGACCGCCTTGAACTGGCCCTCGACCTCGGCGGGCGCGATGTACTTGCCGCCGGACGTCTTGATCAGATCCTTCTTGCGGTCGGTGATCCGGAGGTAGCCGTCCACGGAGAGCTCGCCGATGTCGCCGGTGTGGAACCAACCATCGGCCTCCAGCACCTCGGCGGTCTTGTCCGGCAGGCCCTGGTAGCCCTGCATGATGCCGGGGCCGCGCAGCAGGATTTCGCCGTCGTCGGCGATGCGCACCTCGGTGCCGGGCAGCGGCTTGCCGACCGTGCCGGTGCGGTAGCTCTCGCCCGGATTGACGAAGGAGGCGGCGCTCGACTCGGTGAGGCCGTAACCCTCCAGGATGTGGATGCCGGCGCCGGAGAAGAAGAGCCCGATGTCGGGGGCGAGCGCGGCGGAGCCGGAGACGCAGGCGCGGAGCCGGCCGCCGAACGCCTCGCGGATCTTGGCGAAGACCAGTGCGTCGGCGACCTTGTGCTTGCTGCCGAGCGCGAAGGGCACGGACGCCTTGCCGGTGCGCCGGAAGTTGTCCTGGGAGACCCGGGCGTACTCGCGGGCGACGCCGGCCGCCCACTGGAAGATCTTGTACTTGGCCCCGCCGCCCGCGCGCGCCTTGGCCGCGACCCCGTTGTAGACCTTCTCGAAGATGCGTGGCACGGCGGCCATGTAGGTCGGCTGGACGACCGGCAGGTTCTCGATGATCTTGTCGACGCGGCCGTCGACGGCGGTGACGTGGCCGACCTCGATCTGTCCGGAGGTGAGGACCTTGCCGAAGACGTGGGCGAGCGGCAGCCAGAGGTACTGGACGTCGTCCTTGGTGATCAGGCCCGTGGAGACGGTCGCCTTGGCCATGTACGACCAGTTGTCGTGCGGCAGCCGTACGCCCTTGGGGCGGCCGGTGGTGCCCGACGTGTAGATGAGGGTCGCCAGCTGCTCGGCGGTGATGGCGTCGACGCGCTCGCGGACCGCCTCCGGGTTCTTCGCCAGGTGCTCGGTGCCCAGGGCCTCCAGCTCGGCCAGGGTGAGCACCCAGCCCTCCGGATCGCCCTCGGCCGGACCGGCGCCCTCCGGGTCGATGACCACGACGTGGGCGAGGTTCGGGAGCTCGGCGCGGCGCTCGCGGGCCTTGGCCAGCTGGACGGCGTCCTCGGCGATCAGGACCCGGCTCTCGGAGTCGGCGAGGATGAACGCCGACTCCTCGGCGTTGGTCGAGGGGTAGACCGTGGTGGTCGCGGCGCCCGCGCACATGACGCCGAGGTCGACGAGGATCCACTCGACCCGGGTGGAGGAGGCGAGGGCGACGCGCTCCTCCGGGTTCACGCCGAGCGCGATGAGCCCGGCGGCCACGGAGTACACCCGTTCGGCGGCCTGCGCCCAGCTGAGCGACTTCCACTCGTCGGGGCCGTCGCCGCCCGCCGCGGGCACCGGGTAGCGGTAGGCCTCCCCGTCCGGGGTGGCCGCCACCCGGTCGATGAAGAGGGTCGCCACGGAGGGCGGACGGTTATCGATCATGGTCTGTGTGTCGCTCACGACATCCTCCGGGCCTGCGGCGATGGTGCTTGCTGCTGTCTGCGTCTACGTGCTGCGATCCCGCTTGCTTAACTGGCGAGTAACTAAGAAGTCGTGATCAGGGTAGAGCGCCCGCGCGCCCCGCGTAAGAGGCAATCGGACCCCGCTTGATAACGAACGGGCCCCCGCGTCGCAGCGTGCTGCCTGCGATACGGGGGCCGCCTGTCCTGCCGGGACTACTTCTTGGTCTTGCCTTCCCCGGCGGACTCGTCGGTCGACAGCACGGAGATGAACGCGTCCTGCGGCACCTCCACGTTGCCGACCATCTTCATCCGCTTCTTGCCTTCCTTCTGCTTCTCCAGCAGCTTGCGCTTACGGGAGATGTCGCCGCCGTAGCACTTGGCGAGGACGTCCTTGCGGATGGCGCGGACGGTCTCGCGGGCGATGACCCGGGAGCCGATGGCCGCCTGGATGGGCACCTCGAAGTTCTGCCGGGGGATGAGCTTCTGCAGCTTGGCGACGAGGCGCACACCGTACGCGTACGCCTTGTCCTTGTGCGTGACCGCGGAGAACGCGTCGACCTTGTCGCCGTGCAGCAGGATGTCGACCTTGACGAGCTGGGCCGACTGCTCGCCGGTGGGCTCGTAGTCGAGGGAGGCGTAACCGCGGGTCTTGGACTTCAGCTGGTCGAAGAAGTCGAAGACGATCTCCGCGAGCGGAAGGGTGTAGCGGATCTCGACCCGGTCCTCGGAGAGGTAGTCCATGCCGAGGAGGGTGCCGCGGCGCTGCTGGCACAGCTCCATGATCGCGCCGATGAACTCGCTGGGCGCCAGGACCGTGGCCCGGACGACCGGCTCGTGCACCTTGTCGATCTTGCCCTCGGGGAATTCACTCGGGTTGGTGACGGTGTGCTCGGTGCCGTCCTCCATCTCGACCCGGTAGACCACGTTGGGCGCGGTGGCGATGAGGTCGAGGCCGAACTCGCGCTCCAGCCGCTCGCGGACCACGTCCAGGTGGAGCAGGCCGAGGAAGCCGACGCGGAAGCCGAAGCCGAGCGCCGCGGACGTCTCCGGCTCGTACACCAGGGCGGCGTCGTTGAGCTGGAGCTTGTCCAGGGCCTCGCGCAGGTCCGGGTAGTCCGAGCCGTCCAGCGGGTAGAGCCCGGAGAACACCATCGGCTTGGGGTCCTTGTAGCCGCCCAGCGCCTCGGTCGCGCCGTTGTTCAGCGAGGTGATCGTGTCACCGACCTTGGACTGCCGGACGTCCTTCACGCCGGTGATGATGTAGCCGACCTCGCCGACGCCGATGCCGTCGGAGGGCGTCATCTCCGGCGAGGAGACACCGATCTCCAGCAGCTCGTGGGTGGCGCCGGTCGACATCATCCGGATCCGCTCGCGCTTGTTGAGCGAGCCGTCGACGACACGGACGTACGTGACGACGCCCCGGTACGAGTCGTAGACCGAGTCGAAGATCATCGCGCGGGCGGGCGCGTCGGCGTTCCCGACGGGCGCCGGGATGTCCCGGACGACGCGGTCGAGCAGCGCGTCCACGCCCATGCCGGTCTTGGCCGAGACCTTGAGCACGTCCTCCGGCTGGCAGCCGATGAGGCTGGCCAGCTCCTCGGAGAACTTCTCGGGCTGGGCGGCCGGCAGGTCGATCTTGTTGAGCACCGGGACGATGGTGAGGTCGTTCTCCATCGCCAGGTAGAGGTTGGCCAGGGTCTGGGCCTCGATGCCCTGCGCGGCGTCGACCAGCAGGATCGTGCCTTCGCAGGCGGCCAGCGACCGGGAGACCTCGTAGGTGAAGTCGACGTGGCCCGGCGTGTCGATCATGTTGAGGACATGGGTGCTGCCCTGGCCCTCACCGGTGGTCGGCGCCCAGGGCAGCCGGACCGCCTGGGACTTGATGGTGATGCCGCGCTCGCGCTCGATGTCCATCCGGTCGAGGTACTGAGCGCGCATCTGCCGCTGGTCGACCACCCCGGTGAGCTGGAGCATCCGGTCGGCAAGGGTCGACTTGCCGTGGTCGATGTGCGCGATGATGCAGAAATTGCGGATCAGCGCCGGGTCGGTACGGCTCGGCTCGGGCACGTGGAGAGGAGTCGCGGGCACGCAGGGTCCTGATTCTTGAGACGCCGGACGCCGTGTCTCGGGTCGGTTCGGGTCGGGGCGGATCTGTACGTAGCCTCCATCGTCCCACGCCTGCGGGGCGGCGACCGGTTTGGGCCGGTCGGACCGCTCCTGCTACCGTGGACAGCTGTGCCATGTGGCTCTTGGGCCGCACGGACACACATCGAAGATCCAACGAACCTGAAAAGGCTCTTTCGTGGCGAACATCAAGTCCCAGATCAAGCGGAACAAGACGAACGAGAAGGCGCGCCTGCGCAACAAGGCCGTCAAGTCGTCGCTCAAGACCGCGATCCGCAAGGCCCGCGAGGCCGTCGCCGCCGGCGACGTCGAGAAGGCCACCGTCGCCGTGCGCGCCGCGTCCCGCCAGCTGGACAAGGCCGTCTCGAAGGGTGTCATCCACAAGAACGCCGCCGCCAACAAGAAGTCGGCGCTGGCCTCCAAGGCTGCCACCCTCCAGGGCTGAGCGATCTGATCCCACCGCCGGAACGGATCAAGCGGGCCCTCTACC
Organism: Streptomyces sp. NPDC008163; assembly: GCF_042956885.1. Classification (NCBI taxonomy): domain Bacteria; kingdom Bacillati; phylum Actinomycetota; class Actinomycetes; order Kitasatosporales; family Streptomycetaceae; genus Streptomyces; species Streptomyces sp. NPDC008163. Next base: position 175,570 of record NZ_JBIBHG010000007.1, read on the forward strand.
CCGCTCCGCCCCGGCCCCCGCGCCGCACACCGAACCTGCGTTCGCCACGCGGGTGCGACGCACCCATCTGAACCCGAGGCCCCGCCGCCCTTTCCCCAGGGCGACGGGGCCTTCGGCGTCGGCATTTCGCGGGTCCACGCCCGCCCGGCACCACCCAGCCCGTCCGGTGTGGGGACGACGGAACGGCACGTTCGAACCCGTCCGGCGCTTGAAGACAACGGAACGGCACGTTCGAACCCGTCCGGCGCTTGAAGACGACGGAACGGCACGTTCGAACCCGTCCGGCGCTTGAGGACGAGCGCGCGCGCCCCCTACCGCGGGCTACGCCCGCCCCGCGCGGCCCCCGCCACGGCCACCACCGCCTTCTCCAACGCGTACTCGGGGTCGTCCCCGCCCCCCTTCACCCCCGCGTCCGCCTCCGCGACGGCCCGCAGTGCCACGGCGACGCCGTCCGGCGTCCACCCCCGCATCTGCTGCCGCACCCGGTCGATCTTCCACGGCGGCATGCCCAGCTCACGCGCGAGATCCGCCGGCCGCCCCCCGCGTGCCGAGGACAGCTTGCCGATCGCCCGGACACCCTGCGCCAGCGCGCTCGTGATCAGGACGGGCGCCACCCCCGTGGACAGCGACCAGCGCAACGCCTCCAGGGCCTCCGCCGCCCGCCCCTCGACCGCCCGGTCGGCGACCGTGAAGCTGGACGCCTCGGCCCGCCCCGTGTAATAGCGCCCGACGACCGCCTCGTCGATCGTGCCCTCGATGTCCGCGACGAGCTGCGACACCGCGCTCGCCAACTCCCGCAGGTCGCTCCCGATGGAGTCGACCAGCGCCTGGCACGCCTCGGGCGTCGCGGACCGCCCCAGCGCCCGGAACTCCCCCCGCACGAAGGACAGCCGCTCGGCCGGCTTCGTCGTCTTCGGGCACGCCACCTCGCGGGCCCCCGCCTTACGGGCCGCGTCGAGCAGCCCCTTGCCCTTGGCGCCGCCCGCGTGCAGCAGGACGAGGGTGATCTCCTCGACCGGGTCGTCCAGATACTTCTTGACGTCCTTGACGGTGTCGGCGCTCAGATCCTGCGCGTTGCGCACCACCACGACCTTGCGCTCGGCGAACAGCGAGGGGCTGGTCAGCTCGGCCAGCGTGCCCGGCTGGAGCTGGTCGGGGGTGAGGTCCCGGACGTCGGTGTCGGCGTCGGCGGCGCGCGCGGCCGCCACCACCTGCTGCACGGCGCGGTCGAGGAGGAGGTCCTCCTGCCCCACGGCGAGCGTGAGCGGGGCGAGCGGATCGTCGGTGGAATTCCTTCTGGTGGCCATCGCCGTCCAGCATCCCACGGGCCACTGACAGCCCGGTCGCGGCCGGGTCCGCCGCCCCCTCCCCCGTACCGGAGAATGAGCACGTGAGCGATGAGAGACACGTGCTGGTGCTGCCCGACCGCGATGCCGCCGAGGAGGCGGCGGAGGAGCTCGCCGACCGCTTCGGCGTCGCCGACGAACCGCAGCTCGTGCGGGACGCGCTGGCCGGCGAGGACGACGCCGAGGACGCCCAGTGGCTGGTCGTCGTGGAGGACCCGGACCACCGTCTCGACCCGGCGGCGCTCGACGCGTTCGCGGCGGAGTACGAGGGGTGGCTGGAGGCGCCGTAGAACCGGCGCCATCGGGACCGGCCCCGGGGGGCGGGGACTCAGCCCTTCGGGACGATCTGGACGTCCATCTCGATGGAAATGCTCGGGCCGACGACCGCGATGCCACGGGCCAGCATCGTCTGCCAGGTGAGCGTGAAGTCCTCGCGGTGCAACTGCGTGGTGGCACGGCAGGCCGCCCGGGACTCGCCCTCCATGCCGTTGCCGAGCCCGAGGTACTGGGTGTCGAGGGCCACCGTACGGCTCACCCCGTGCAGCGTGAGCGCACCGCTCACACCCCAGCGGGTCCCGCCCCGGTGCACGAAGCGGTCGCTGTAGAACTCCAGCGTCGGATAGCGCCCGACGTCCAGGAAGTCGCTGGAGCGCAGATGGTCGTCGCGCATCTGCACGTTCGTGTCGATCGACGCGGCGTCGATGACCACGTGCATCGCCGAGTCCTCCATGCGGTCGGCGATCCGCACCGCCCCCGCGAAGGTGTTGAACCGGCCGTGGATGCGGGCCATCCCGATGTGCCGGGCGGTGAAACCGATCTGCGAGTGCATCGGTTCGATCTCCCAGTCGCCCGGCTCGGGCAACTGCGGCGGGGCGGCGATCTGAAGGGTCACATCGCCGAGGCTCGCATGGCCGCCCTCGGTGACCGTGGCCGAACCGTGGAAGGGCGTGAAACCCTCCGCCGTGACGGCCAGCCGGTACTCCCCCGCCGGAACCGTGGCCATGACACTGCCGTAAGGGTCGGTCTCGCCCCCGACCACCTTGCGTCCCGCCCGGTCCGTCAGTACGAACTCCGCCAGCGCGACGGGCTCGTTGACCGGGTCGAGCACCCGGCAGCTGAGCACGCCCGCCGAGTCCGGCACCACCAGTCCGGCGAGGAGGTTGCCCCGAGCGGCACCCGTCGCACCCTTGTTTCCGAACCAACGGCCGAACATCTCCACACGCTCCCGGGCACTCGCTCACCTCGGGCCGGAGGGCAGACGTCGTTGTCGGAGCAGCGGCCCGCCGACGAGCATGCATTCGACCACCATTGAGGCGTTCGAGGCAAACAGAGCGGGTCGCGACGGCTTGGGCGCAGGTGTTACCGAAGGTCCGATTTTCCGGGCAGCCGGTCCAGGCGCAGGCCGAAGTGGTCCCGATAGGCCGCCAGCACCTCGTCGTCGCTGCCCAGTGGCGTCTCGTGCCGCTCGCCGCCCACCGTCGTGAGGAGCTTGCGGCCGCTGAGCGTGATCCGGCCGTCGTCCGTACTGCGCGAGCAGACCGGGGCACGGGTGAAGTGGGAGTCGGGCGAGGTGCGGTGATACCAGGCGCCGGCCCGGAAGTCGGCCAGCTCCCTGGGCCGCCGCTCCAGCCGGAGGCGGGGCGTGCCGTCGCAGAGGACGTCGAGATCCCCGGACTTCTCGCCGCCCGGGGCCGGAGCGATCCGGAAGACGCCGCCGGGGTCCTCCTGGTCGGCGCGGTCGTCGAGCGCGAGCGGGCGCCTGGCATGGTCACCGAAGCCGACGTCGGCGAGCCAGGGCCCGGTCCCGTCCTCCGTCTCGACGCGCAGCGCCAGATGGTCGTACGGGATGCCGAGCCGCCCCCCGTCGCCGTGGACCCGGGCCTGGAGGAGGGTGACGCGGAAGCCGAGTGCCCGCAGCAGTACGGCGAACGCGCCGTTGAGTTCGTAGCAGAAGCCGCCGCGCCGGCGGGCCACGATCTTGTCCAGGAGCGGTCCGTCCTCCAGCACGATGTCCTCGCCGAGGTGGATGGAGAGGTTCTCGAAGGGCACGGCGACGAGATGGCGCAGTTGCAGCTCGCGCAGCGCCGAGATGTCGGGGCGCGCGGGCCTGGCGGCACCGATACGGTCCAGGTAGGCGTCGATGGTCTGCGGCAACTGCGGGTCCATGGGGCCAGTCTCCGCCGCCGCCCCGGCCGCGCGCCATGCGCCACTGGTCCTAGGCCCTGTCGTGACATTGCCGTCGTCCGCCCGGAGGGCGGGCCGGGCGGCGTCAGGCGCGTGCTCTCGGCGTGCCGGCCCCAGACGCCTGTACTGGATGTACTGGGGTCTGGGGCCGGTGCGGCGAGAGTGCGTGCATGGCGTCGCCCGGCAGACCGCAATGTGACGACAGGTCCTAGGTCCGACGACGGTGTTACGTGGTCGGGGCGCCGGTTAGCGTGCGCGGCATGCCTCTTCCGGAACCGGCGCGCAGCCGCGAACAGCGCAAGCAGGACGTACTCGAACGCCTGGAGAAGGACACCGACGCCTGGGTGTCCACGGCCTCCGCCGACGGGGCGCCGACCCTGGTGCCGCTGTGGTTCGTGTGGGACGGGGAGACCTTGCTGATGGCGACCCGGCGCGCCAACCCGACGGCGGTCAACCTGACACCGGACGGCCGCGCCCACATCGCCCTGGGCCACACCCGCGACGTGGTCATGATCGAGGCGAGGGGCGAGGTGGTCGAGGGCACGGACCTTCCGACGGCGTCGGGCGACGCGTTCGCCGCGAAGTTCTCCTGGGACCTGCGGGGGCGCCCCGCCTGGGTGTACCTCCGCTTCACCCCGTACGCGGTCCGGGCCTGGCGGGAGTCCAACGAGCAGCCCGGCCGCGACCTGATGACCGACGGGCACTGGCTGGTATGAGACGGGCGCCCCGGTGGCTTCCGAGGCTCCGGTGGCTCCCGGTCCGGTGGTTCCCGGGGCTCCGGGCGCCCCGGTGGCTTCCGAGCCTCCCGTCCGGTCCGGGGCGGAGAGCGCCGTCCGCCGCCTCGCCGCGTACCTCGTCATGACCGCCCCACCGCCCGCAGCCCGTTTTCCGCACCGGTCACCGCGATCGCCCCGTCCCTGTCCGTGCGCAGCACCACCGCCCCCTGCTCCGCGAGCGTGTGGACGGTCCGGGGCGCCGGGTGCCCGTACGGGTTGTCCCGGCCCACGCTCACCAGCGCGAACCTGGGCCGGACGGACCTCAGCAGGGCGTCGTCCTGGTGCGCGGAGCCGTGGTGGGCGACCTTGAGCACGTCCACCCGGGGAAGGTCCGGATGGCTGAGCAGCAGCGCCTGCTGGGCGGGCGGTTCCAGATCGCCCGGCAGCAGCAGGGTGAGCCCGCCGGTCCGCACGAGGAGGGTGACACTCGCGTCGTTCGGGTCCTGCGGAACGTCGTACGGGGCGGGACCGGCCGCGTCCGCCGCCCCCGGAGGCCACAGCACCTGCCAGTCCAGCTCGCCGATCCGCCGCCGTTCACCAGAGGCGGCCCGCAGCACGGGCACACCGGCCCCCGCCGCCGTTCTCCGGACGAACGCGGCCTGCTCCGGCGGCTCGTCCAGGCTCGTCGTCTGGATCGCGCCCACCGCCCGGCCGCGCAGCACGCCGGGGAGGCCCCGCACATGGTCGGCGTGGAAGTGAGTGAGAAGGAGCAACGGGACGCGATTGACGCCCAGTTCGCGCAGGCACCGGTCGACGGGGCGGGGATCGGGGCCGGCGTCCACGACCACGCCCGAGCCCCGCCCCGCCGCGAGCACCAGGGCGTCCCCCTGTCCGACGTCGCACACGGCGAGCGCCCAGCCGGGCGGCGGCCACCCGGTCAGCACCCGGGTCAACGGCGCGGGCCGGAGCACCGCGAGGACCAGCAACAGCACGGTGGCCGAGCAGACCCACGGGCGCCGCCCGGCCCAGCGCGCGGCCGGTACCAGGACCAGGATCACGGCGGCCAGCAGCGCGGCCCCTGACAGGCCGTCGGGCCAGTCGGTCTCCGCCCCGGGGAGAGCGGCCCCGGTCCTGGCCACCGAGGCGATCCACCCGGCGGGCCACCCCGCGACCCCGGCGAGCAGCCCGGCCGCCGGCATCGCCACCGGCGCCAGGGTCAGCGCGGCGAACCCGAGGACCGTGGCCGGCGCCACGGCGAACTCCGCCAGCAGATTGCACGGGACCGCCACCAGGCTCACCCGGGAGGCGAGCAGCACCACCACGGGCGAGCACACCGCCTGCGCGGCGGCCGCGGCGGCCAGCGCCTCCGCGAGCCGTGGCGGCACCCGGCGCCGGCGCAACGCCTCACTCCAGCGCGGGGCGAGGGTCAGCAGGGCTCCGGTGGCCAGCACCGACAGCACGAAGCCGTAACTGCGCGCCAGCCACGGGTCGTAGAGCACCAGCAGCAGCACGGCGGCGCACAGCGCGGGGATCAGCGTCCGGCGCCGCCCGGTGCCGATGGCGAGGAGCGTGATCAGCCCGCACGCGGCGGCCCTCAGCACACTCGGTTCGGGCCGGCAGACCAGGACGAAGGCGAGCGTGAGCCCACCACCGAGCAGTGCGGTCATCCGCAGGGAGATCCCGAGCCTGGGCGCCAGTCCCCCGCGCTCGGCCCGCAGCGCCCGGCCGGGCGGCCCGATGAGCAGAACGAGCAGGATGCCCAGGTTCGATCCTGATACCGCCATCAAATGCGTGAGGTCGGTCGCCCTGAACGCGTCGTGCAGTTCGGGGGTGACCCGTGATGTGTCGCCGACGACCAGGCCGGGCAGCAATGCCCGTGCGTCCGGGCCCATTTTGTCGGTGGCCTCGCGCAGCCCGGCGCGCAGCCGGCCCGCCGTGCGCTGGAGGAGGCTGGGCGGCCCGGTCACCCTGGGCGGGGCCTTGCCGTCGGGCCTCAGTACGGCGGCGACCCGTTCTCCCGTGTGCAGCGGAGGCGCCAGCCGCCCAGCGATCCGCAGGCTGGTGGAGGGCAGCAGCCGCTGCCAGGCGGCCGCCGCGCCGCCCGGCGGAACGATCACCAGGACCGGCGTCCGCAGCCGTACGGCCGTGCCGTCGGCCCGCGTCAGCCGGGTGATCTCCGCGTCCAGGAGCAGCGATGCGGGCGTGCTGTGGTCGCCGCTCACCCGGGGGAACGTGCGCCGGGCGTCGGAGGTGAGGGTGATCTCCGCCTGGACGCGCGCGTACTGCCGGGCCAGTCCGGGCACGGGGCCCCGGCGCACGTCGGCACCGTGCAACGCGGCGGACGCCGCCCCGGCCGCCGCGCAGAGCAACACCGCCGCGACGGCCGTCGCCCGCAACCGCGTCCGCCCGACACCCGGCACGGCAACCGCTACACCCCGCGCCGTAGCGCCACCAACCTCACCACCCCCGGCCCTCACTCCGGCGCCGGTAACCCCACCGCCGGCACCTCGCACCCCGGCGCCACCAACCCCACCGCCCACGGCCCCTGCCTCACCGCCACCGGCCTCACCTCCCCCACCTCGCACCCCCACCGCGCCGCCTTCGCCCCGCGCCCCGCCCTCCACCGCGTCGCCCCCGCCCTCCGCACGGGATCGCCGGAGGCCCACCGCGAGGAGCACCATCGCCGTCCCCAGGCAGAGCACCACCCCCATCGCAGCCCAGCGCCCCGGAACACCCAGCGCGAGCCCCGCACCGGCCCAGACCGCCGCTGCCGGGGCGAGCAACCGGAGGTCGGCCGGGCCCTCCTGCCGGGGGTCGGACAGTCCCAGCCGCTTGCCCGAGGCCGCGTGAATGTCCGCCGCCTCATGGTCCTCCGCCGCCGAGCCGCGGCCCGGCTCCGCACGCACCCCCGGCGCCCCAATAGCGCCCCCCGCGCTCACGGCCGCACCCGGGGCCGCAGATCAGCGAACCGGCGGTCGCCGATCCCGTTGACCTCGCGGAGTTCGTCCACGGACCGGAATCCGCCGTGCTGCGTGCGGTAGTCCACGATGTGCTGGGCGAGGACGGGCCCCACGCCCGGAAGCCCCTCCAACTGCTCCGGCGTCGCGGTGTTCAGGCTCACCGGCCCGCCCCCGTCAGCCGCGGGACCGCTCACGCCGGGGGCCGGAACCGGGGTCGGCGGCGCGCCCACCACGATCTGCTCGCCGTCCATGAGCACCCGGGCCCGATTGAGCCCCGCCAGGTCCGTCCCGGGCCGCGCCCCGCCCGCCGCCGTCAGCGCGTCGTCCACCCGCGATCCGGCGGGCAGCCGGCGCAGCCCCGGGTCCCGCACCTTCCCGCTGACGTCCACCACGATCTGCCCGCCCGGACCCGCAGCGGGACCGGGGGACGGCTCGGGCCGACCGCCTCCGTCCGGCTCCGCGTCCGCCCCGTCCTCCGGCGCAGGCGCGTGCACCGCCTCACCGACCATGTCCGGCGCCCGGACCCCCTCGGGCCGGGCGGACCAGAAGTGCATCCCGGCGAAAACGGCGGCGGCGGCCAGGACCACGGCGAGCGCGGCAAGCGTCTTCGGCTCCAGGCCGCATCGGAGCTGCACCCACATCGGCAACCGCTCCCGCACCGCGAACACGGCCGCCGACCACCGCCCCACGGGCGCCGCGCCCGCCACACCCGCAGACGCCTCCGCATCACCGCCCGAGACACGGGGCGCCGCAGAAACCGGAGCGGAAACGGAAGCAGGAGCGGAAGGCAACGGCCCCACCGTGTCCTGAGCCGGCCCGGCAACGGGCACCGCCGCACCGATCCCCCACCGCGCGACGCGGCCCTGCGACCCGCCCGCCATCAGCGCGTCGGCCCTGCCGCGCGCCGCCGCGGCCGCCTCCGCGCGGGCCGTGGTCCGGCGTCGGCGGCCCGGTCCTGGGCGCGCCGCTCGTCGCAGACGCCCGTCGGAATCCGGAGCGCGGCCGGGGCCCGCACCCGGTCCGCCGGGTCCGCTGGTTGCACGATGTGATCGGGAAGCCATGGACCAGGACGCTAGGCAGTCCCGCCGAATCCCGCTGAGCACAGGCGATTTCCGTGGACAACGGGACCATTGTGCATAACTCGACCACTCCGGAGAGTGACACTAGAGCCGGACCGCGAACGCCGAACGCCGGACCGCGAACGCCGGACCGCGAACGCCGAACGCCGGACCCCGAACGCCAGCCCCCGCCCCCGGCCACCGGACGCCAGGAGCCGGACCCCACGCCCCGGCCACCCGGCACCTCAGCGCGGCGAGACCACAGCGCCCAGCAGTCCCGGCCCGGTGTGCGCGCCGATCACCGCGCCGACCTCGCTGACGTGCAGGTCGGCGAGGCCGGGCACGCGTTCCCGCAGCCGCTCGGCCAGCCGCTCCGCGCGCTCGGCCGCCGCGAGGTGGTGCACCGCGATGTCCACGGGCCCGCTGCCCGCGCGCTCGGCGACGATCTCCTCCAGCCGGGCGATGGCCTTCGAGGCCGTCCGTACCTTCTCCAGGAGCTCGATCCGGCCGCCGTCGAGCTGGAGCAGGGGCTTGACCGCGAGAGCCGAGCCGAGGAGGGCCTGCGCGGCGCCGATCCGGCCGCCCCGGCGCAGGTAGTCCAGGGTGTCGACGTAGAAATACGCGGAGGTGCCCGACGCGCGCTTCTCGGCCGCCGCCACCGCCTCGTCCAGGCCGCCGCCCGCCTCGGCCGTCTCGGCGGCGGACAGGGCGCAGAAGCCGAGGGCCATCGCGACCATGCCCGTGTCGACCACGCGCACCGGCACCGGGGCTTCCTTCGCAGCGAGCACCGCCGCGTCGTACGTACCGGAGAACTCCGACGACAGATGCAGCGAGACGATGCCGTCGGCACCGGCCTCCGCGACGGAACGGTAGGTGGCGGCGAAGACCTCGGGGCTGGGCCGGGACGTCGTCACGGAACGGCGTTTCTGGAGGGCCAGGGCCAGCGAACGGGCCGAGATCTCGGTGCCCTCCTCCAGGGCCTGATCGCCCAGCACCACGGTCAGCGGAACCGCCGTGATGCCGTGCCGCCGCATCGTGTCGGGCGGCAGGTAGGCCGTTGAATCGGTGACGATCGCGACATGGCGGGACATGCCCCGGAGGTTACCCGCAGGCGCGCCGACTAGGCAGTCCGACCCCGCGCGAGTGATCAGTCACGGTCGCTTCGCATCGCATCCTGCCACCCTCGGTCACGGGTGGTCGCGGCGTGCTCCCCGGGGGCGCCGCTCAGTTGGTGGATTCCGGCCGGGCCGTCTTCTGCCACGGATAGGCGGTGCTCTGCCGGGGATCCCGGGCGGTGATGGCCTCGGGCGCGTCGGGCTCCCCGCCCCAGTCCCCCGGCGCCGCCGGCCCGTGGCCGGGGCCCTGGGCCGCCGTGGGCTCCCCCGGGGCAGTCGTCCAGTGGCGCAGCGCCCCGGCCTCCACATCGATCTGCGCGTTCAGCGCCGACAGTTCGTCGTCGGCGAACTTGCGGGCCCGGTCCCGGGCGGCCCAGCGCAGCGAGTCGGCGGAGCGGGTGATCCCCGCGGTGCGCTTCTTCAGGTCCGGCAGCCGCGCGGACACCGTCGCCCTGTCGGGCTCGCGCTCCAGCGCCTTCAGCTCCGCGTCCAGCTCCAGTCCGTGCGCGCTGAGCCGGTCGAACAGCCCCAGGGACTCCGACAGCGACGCGTCCTCGGCCACGCCCGCTCGCAGGGCGTCCTGGGTGGCGCGCATCGACGTGCGCAGCGAGAGGCGCAGCTGTGCCAGCTCACCGCCGACGCCCGGCTGGCCGTAGCTCTTGGCCCGCAGGGTGGTGTCCTCGACGGTGCGGCGCGCCTGTGTGATCGTGCGGTCCACGCCGCGCCTGGCCGCCCCGACCACCTTGACCGTCGCGTAGACGCCCAGCGCCATGAAGGCGACGACGAGCAGCGCCAGAATCAGGATCACGGCTTCCATGAGCGCCCCTCGGATGGTGTGACGGCCTCCGGTACACGTACACCGGTCCTCTCCACCGTAAACGGAACGGGCAGGCCGGAGGTTCCGCCGGAACCCCCAACCTGCCCGTAGGGGAAAGCCCCCACCCGTCTCCGCGACTACGCGGGAACGATGTTCACCAGCTTCGGCGCGCGGACGATCACCTTGCGGATGCCCGCGCCGCCCAGCGCGGCGACGACGGCCGGGTCGGCCAGGGCCAGGGCCTCCAGCTCCTCGTCCGTGATCGACGGGGAGATCTCCAGGCGCGCCTTGACCTTGCCCTTCACCTGTACGACGCAGGTCACGGTCTCGTCCACGACGTACGCGGGGTCGGCCACCGGGAAGTCCTGGTGCACGACCGACTCCGTGTGGCCCAGCCGGTGCCACAGCTCCTCGGCGATGTGCGGGGCCAGCGGCGCCACCAGCAGTACCAGGGCCTCGGCGACCGGGCGGGGCAGCGGGCCGCCCGCCTTGGTCAGGTGGTTGTTCAGCTCGGTGACCTTGGCGATCGCCGTGTTGAAGCGCATGCCGGCCATGTCGCCGCCGACCCCGTCGATGGCCTTGTGGAGCGCGCGCAGCGTGTCCTCGCCGGGCTCGGAGTCGACCACGGTGACCTCACCGGTCTCCTCGTCGACGATGTTGCGCCACAGTCGCTGCAGCAGCCGGTACTGACCGACGACCGCCCGCGTGTCCCAGGGCCGCGACACGTCCAGGGGGCCCATGGCCATCTCGTACAGGCGCAGCGTGTCCGCGCCGAATTCGGCGCAGACGTCGTCGGGCGTCACGGCGTTCTTCAGGGACTTGCCCATCTTGCCCAGGACACGGGAGACCTTCTCGCCCTGGTGGTAGAACGCCCCGTCGCGCTCCTCGACCTCCGCCGCCGGGACGGCGATGCCGCGGCTGTCCCGGTAGACGAACGCCTGGATCATGCCCTGGTTGTACAGCTTGTGGAACGGCTCGGCGGAGGAGACGTGGCCCAGGTCGTGCAGCACCTTGGACCAGAAGCGCGCGTACAGCAGGTGCAGCACGGCGTGCTCGGCACCGCCCACGTACAGGTCGACGCCGCCGGTCGGCTGCCCCTCGCGCGGACCCATCCAGTACTCCTCGACGGCCGGGTCGACCAGCTTCTCGGAGTTGTTCGGGTCCAGGTAGCGCAGCTCGTACCAGCAGGAACCGGCCCAGTTGGGCATGGTGTTGGTCTCGCGGCGGTACTTCTTCGGTCCGTCGCCCAGGTCCAGCGTGACGTTGACCCACTCGGCGTTGCGCGACAGCGGGGTCTCGGGCTGGGTGTCGGCGTCGTCCGGGTCGAAGGTGCGCGGCGAGTAGTCGTCCACCTCGGGCAGTTCCAGGGGCAGCATCGACTCGGGCAGCGGGTGGGCGATGCCCTCCTCGTCGTACACGATCGGGAAGGGCTCGCCCCAGTAGCGCTGGCGGCTGAACAGCCAGTCCCGCAGCCGGAAGTTGACGGTGCCCTCGCCGACGCCGTGCTCCCTCAGCCACTCGGTGATGCGGGCCTTGGCGTCGGCGACGCCCAGACCGTTCAGCGAGATCTCGTCGTTGGCGGAGTTGACCAGCTTCGCGTCGTACGAGGCGAAGGCGTCCTCCCACGTCGACGCGTCGGTGCCGCGGTCGTCCGACGGCTCGACTACGCAGCGCATCGGCAGCTCGAAGGCGCGCGCGAACGCGAAGTCGCGCGCGTCGTGCGCCGGTACGGCCATGATCGCGCCGGTGCCGTAGCCCATCAGGACGTAGTCGGCGATGAAGACGGGGATCTGCTCGCCGCTTACCGGGTTGGTGGCGTACGCACCGGTGAAGACGCCGGTCTTGTCCTTGGCCTCGGCCTGTCGCTCCACGTCCGACTTCGAGGCGGCCTGCTTGCGGTACGCGGTGACCGCCTCGGCCGGCGAGGCGTGGCCGCCCGTCCAGACCGGGTGGGTGCCCTCGGGCCAGGCGGCGGGGATGATCCGTTCGACCAGCTCGTGCTCCGGCGCCAGCACCATGTAGGTGGCGCCGAACAGGGTGTCCTGGCGGGTGGTGAAGACGGTGACGCTGCCCGCGCCGTCGACCGGGAAGTCGACCCGCGCGCCCTCGGAGCGGCCGATCCAGTTGCGCTGCTGCAGCTTGATCGCCTCGGGCCAGTCCAGCCCGTCCAGGTCGTTCAGCAGCCGGTCGGCGTAGGCGGTGATGCGCATGTTCCACTGGCGCAGCTTCGCCTTGAAGACGGGGAAGTTGCCGCGCTCGGAGCGGCCGTCGGCGGTGACCTCCTCGTTGGCCAGGACGGTGCCCAGGCCGGGCGACCAGTTGACCGGCGCGTCGGAGGCGTAGGCCAGCCGGTACTCGCCCAGGACGTCGGCGCGCTCGGCGGCGCTCAGCGCGGACCAGTCACGGCCGTCGGGGGTGGCACGCTCGCCGCTCTCGAACTGGGCGACCAGCTCGGCGATGGGCCGGGCGCGGTCCGCCTCGGTGTCGTACCAGGAGTTGAAGATCTGCAGGAAGATCCACTGGGTCCACTTGTAGTACTCGGACTCGATCGTGGCGAACGAGCGGCGCTTGTCGTGGCCCAGACCCAGCCGGCGCAGCTGCGCCGTCATGTTCTCGATGTTGGCCTCGGTGGAGACCCGCGGGTGCGTGCCGGTCTGCACGGCGTACTGCTCGGCGGGCAGGCCGAACGCGTCGAAGCCCAGGGTGTGCAGGACGTTGTGCCCGGTCATCCGCTGGTGGCGGGCGAAGACGTCGGTGGCGATGTAACCCAGCGGGTGACCGACGTGCAGTCCCGCACCGGAGGGGTACGGGAACATGTCCATGATGAACTTCTTGGGCCGAGCGGCCAGCTCCGGGTCGCCCGCCAGGTCACCGGTCGGGTTGGGCGCCTCGTACGTGCCCTCGGCGTCCCAGAAGTCCTGCCAGCGTGCCTCGATGTCGGCGGCCATCACTGCCGTGTAGCGGTGCGGCGCAGCGGCGTCCGCTGCGGTATTCGTCTCGCTCATGATCCTCAAAGCTCCATCGATCGTCATCTGCCGGCATCCACGTCTACGGACACATGTCCTGGGAAACGAAAAATCCCCTCGCACAGGAGGGGACGCCGCGCTGATGCCGACCAGGCGTTCTCACCGGTCGGGACTGATCAGCGCGGCTCGCTAAGCAGAAGGGCTACGGCACGCATGGCGTCAGGGTACCGCACCGAGCCGGTCCCCCTCGGGGCAATAGCCCGCTGACCGGCCTCCGCACGCAGAACGGCGGGCCATCCGCTTGGGATGACCCGCCGTTCCTTCTTCACTGTGGAGCTAAGGAGAATTGAACTCCTGACCTCTTGCATGCCATGCAAGCGCTCTACCAACTGAGCTATAGCCCCTCGTTGCGCCGCCCGGTCTCCCTGGCGACATCGAGAACAGTACCGGTCACCCGGGCCGTCCACCAAATCGATTCCGCTCCGCCCGGTTTTCCCCCGGCGGAGGAGGGGAAACGGTCAGGCCGTGGCGAAGGAGTAGAAGCGCTTGAGGGTGCAGTGCTCCTCAAGGAGCCGGCCGTAGATCGGCTCCCCCTCGAGCTCCCGGTAGGTCTCGATGGGGTCGCCTTTTATGATCAGCGCCCGTGCGCACTCCTCGCACCAGTACTGATAGTCCGCGTTGACCGGGTCCATGTCCCTGACGATGGGCGTACCGCTGCCGCACCAGTCGCACTTCCGCCTGTGTGCACCCATGGGTCAGCTCCGGCCCCGGCGGACGAAAGGCGACTGCGGGACCTCGTGGCGGCTCCCAGGCATCGCGCACACCCTCCCGTTCGGTCCGTCGCCCCCTCCGGCGGTCCGATTCTGCCATGACCCCGCAAGAGGGTCAGCCGACCGCCGTTACTGCACGCCGCCGCCGTCGTACGAGGCCTGCGGCGCCCCCCGCGCACGCCACCGCGACCAGGGCCAGCTCGCAGACCCACAGCGCGTGCCCCGACCCCTGCGGCCCCGGCGTACCGAGGCGGTTGAGGTAGAGGGTGCCGATGACGGCCACGCCGATGACCTGCCCGAGCTGGGTCACGGTCACCAGCACACCGCTGGCGTCGGCGGCGTCCTGGGGCCGTACGTCCGCCAGGGCACCGGCGAGGTTGGGGCTGAACGCGAGAGCCATACCCGCGCCGATGAGCACGAAACCCACGTACAGCGCGACGCTCCCGCCGCCCCCGTCCCGCAGTACGAGACCGGTCACCGTCACACCGGCGGCCAGCACCGCGAACCCACCGGGCACCAGGTACCGCTGGAGGCGGGCCGGCCACCGCCGCCAGGTCAGCCCGGCCGCGCCGAAGGCCACCGCGGTCGGCGCGCACATCAGCCCGGCCCGCAGCGCCGAGTATCCGAGGCCGCCCTGAAGGTGCAGGGTCAGCGTGAAGAGGAAGCCCGCGTTTGCCGCCATCACCAGCATGATGCGCACCGCCGCCATGGCGATTCCGGGCAACCGGAGCACACGGGGCGCGATCAGGGGCGCACCGCCGCGCGCGGCGAGCCGGGTCTCGTACGTCACGAAGCCGGCGAGGACCACCGCACAGGCGAGCAGGCAGGCCCACGTCCAGTCCGGCCAGCCCAGTTCCTGACCGAGCACCAACGGCACCGTCAGCAGCGTGACGGCGCCCGCGAGGAGGACCAGACCCACCGGGTCGAAGCCGCGCGCCCGCGCCTGCCGCCGGGCCTCCCCGGTGCGCGGCTCGCCCGGCAGCACACGCGCGCCGAGCACCAGCAGGACGAGCCCGATCGGCACGTTGACCAGGAAGACCGGCCGCCAGCCCGCTCCGAACAGGTCGACGCTCACCAGCACCCCGCCCACGACCTGCCCCGCGGCGGCCCCCGTGGCCAGCACCGCGCTGTAGGCGCCGATCGCGCGCACCCGCGCCGCCCCGGTGAAGTGCTGCTGGATCAGGCTGAGGACCTGCGGGATCATCACCGCCGCGCCCGCCCCCTGGATCACCCGGAAGGCGATCAGCTGCCCCGAGTCCGCGGCCAGTCCGCAGGCGAGCGAGGCCGCCGTGAAGACGGCGAGCCCCGCCAGATGTGCGCGGCCGTGGCCGAAGACGCCGCCGAGCCGGGCGCCGGCGACGAGGAGGACGGCGTACGAAATGGTGTATCCGGCCACCACCAGTTGCAACTGGGCACCTGAAGCGTGGAGTTCGGTACGGATCGTCGGGGCGGCGACGTTCACGATGAAGATGTCGAGCAGCGCCATGAATTGGGCCGTGAGCACCACGGCGAGCAGCCGGGCGGGGGTCTTGTCAGTGGTGGGGGTTTTACTGGTGACGGAGCGTGAGGCCGTCGTTTCGGATATCGCGGTCATGGGTTCCAGGCTGGTGCCGTACGCATACGGGTAACGAGAGCCCGCTGATGCTGGTACTGGCAGCACCTGGCAACAGCCGGGCGCAGCACCGACGATGGGGGTGTGACGGTGACGACACAGCAGGCGGCGACGGCACGACAGCACGCGGGGCGGAGCGGAGCGGCGCCGGGCAGGCGGCCGGAGCTCGCCGCCTTCCTGCGCGGCCGCCGGGCCCGGGTGACCCCGGCCGACGTGGGCATGGCCCCGGGCTTACGGCGGCGCACCCCCGGGCTGCGGCGCGAGGAGGTCGCTCAGCTCTCCGGCGTCGGCGTGACCTGGTACACCTGGCTGGAGCAGGGCCGCCCGATCAACGCCTCCCCGCAGGTCCTGGACGCGGTGGCGAGGACGCTGCGGCTGGACCCCCCGGAGCGCGAGCACCTGTACGAGCTGGCGGGCGTCGCCTTCCTGCCGGGGAGGGAGTCCGACACCTTCGAGGTCGGCGAGGAGGTCCAGGGCGTCATCGACGCGCTCGACCCGCTCCCCGCCGTCGTCTACAACGCGCGCTACGACGTGCTGGCGACCAATCCGGGCTACCGGGACCTCTTCGGCATCCCCGTCATGCGGGGCACCAAGGTCCGCAACGCGCTGTGGTCGCTGTTCACGGCGGCCGAGGAGGACTGTCCGGTCGTGCACCGCGACCAGGAGCTGCCCCTGATGGCGGCGACCCTGCGCAGCGGCTACGGACGCCATGTGGGCGAGCCCGCGTGGGAGTCGTTCATCGCGGAGCTGTCGGAGGCCAGCCCCTACTTCGCGAAGCTGTGGCGCAGCGGGGACGTCGTCCCGCCGGGTCGGCGCGTGAAGACCTTCCGGCACTGGGCGGTGGCCGGTGAGATACGGATGACCTCGGTGTCCCTGACCATCAACGGGCTGCCCGAGTGCCGGATCGTCACGTACACCCCGGCCGACGAGGAGAGCAGGCAACTGCTCGCCGCGCTGCGGGCACATCGCCGGGGCGCTCGGGGCCAGTGACCGCATACGCGGAAATCCCGCCCCCTGGTGAGGACGGGATTTCCGATTGTGGAGCTAAGGAGAATTGAACTCCTGACCTCTTGCATGCCATGCAAGCGCTCTACCAACTGAGCTATAGCCCCGCTGTCCGCTGTGTTTCTCTGCGCTTCCGCGCTGCGAACAAGAAGAACTTTAGCCTGTGACCAGCCGGAAAGTGAAATCCGGCCCCTGCCGCCCCGAGGGGCGGCCGGCGACGGCCCGGTCAGGTGTCGTCGCCGAGCACCGGTTCGGGCAGGGTGCCGGCGTTGTGCTCCAGCAGCCGCCAGCCGCGGGCGCCCTCGCCGAGCACCGACCAGCAGCAGTTGGTCAGCCCGCCGAGCCCTTCCCAGTGGTGCGCCTCCAGGCCCAGCAGACGTCCGATGGTGGTCCGGATGGTGCCGCCGTGGCTGACGACGACCAGGGTGCCGCCGTCGGGCAGCTTCTCGGCATGGCCGAGGACCACGGGGGCCGCCCGGTCGGCGACCTCGGTCTCCAGCTCGCCGCCGCCGCGCCGTACGGGCTCGCCGCGCTTCCACGCGGCGTACTGCTCGCCGTACCGCTCCACGATCTCCTCGTGGGTGAGGCCCTGCCAGGCGCCCGCGTAGGTCTCACGCAGACCCGCGTCGTGCACCACGTCGAGCCCGGTGATCGCGGAGAGCTCGGCGGCCGTGGCCGCGGCGCGCCGCAGGTCGGATGCGACGATCGCGTCCGGCTTCAGCGAGGCGAGCAGCCGGGCGGCCCGGTGGGCCTGCGCGACGCCGGTCTCGGTCAGCTCGATGTCCGTGGAGCCCTGGAAGCGGCGTTCCAGATTCCAGGCCGTCTGGCCGTGGCGCCAGAGGACGATCCTGCGGCCCCTGCCGCTCCTGCTGCCGTTCAGCTCTGCTCACCTTCCGTACCGCCGTTGAGCTGCGCGTGCTCGGCGGCCTTGCCGCGGGTCTTCACCGCGTCCTCGGGCAGGTCGAGCTCGGGGCAGTCCTTCCACAGGCGCTCCAGCGCGTAGAAGACGCGCTCCTCGCTGTGCTGGACGTGGATGACGATGTCGACGTAGTCGAGGAGGATCCAACGGGCGTCGCGGTCGCCCTCGCGGCGGACCGGCTTCGCGCCGAGTTCCTTCTGCAGCCGCTCCTCGATCTCGTCGACGATCGACTTGACCTGGCGGTCGTTGGGGGCCGAGGCCAGCAGGAAGGCGTCGGTGATCGACAGCACGTCGCTGACGTCGTAGGCGATGATGTCGTGCGCGAGCCGGTCGGCGGCCGCCTGGGCGGCGGCGTTGATGAGCTCGATGGAGCGGTCAGTGGCGGTCACAAGCAGGCTTTCGTCGTCGGTCGGATAGACCTCTAGGGTCTCACGGGGAACCGCCCGGCCACGCAGCCATATTCCGCGGGCCGCGCGTGGAGGCCCGGACCGCTCGGCTCCGGACCTCCCGCGACCGCTCCGCGGCTACTCGGGCTTGTAGTCCTGGCCGAGGAGGACGGACACGTCCGCGTTCCCGGCCGGCTTGCCCCGCTTGACCGTGCTCGTCGGCAGTCCGAGGGTCTTGGCGACCTGGGTCGCCTTCTCCTTGTCGGCCGCCTCGGCGTACACCACCTGCGAGGAGGCCGCCGCGTCGGCCTTCCCGCTGTTGACGAAGGCGAAACCGCCGTTGACCAGCTTGCCCCGGGCGGACTCGGTGGAGCCGGTGTCACCGGTGGCGTTCTTGATACCGACCCGGATCACCCCGTCCGCCGACGGCGCCTTGACCGTGCCGCCGAGGATGTCCTTGACCACGCTCTCGGTGGCCGCGTCGGTGAGGGTGCCGTCGTCCTGCACGGGCAGCAGCGCCGTCTTGTAATCGCCGATCTTGGCGTGCTCGGCCAGCTTCGCCAGCGAGGCGCCGAGGTCCTTCTCGGGCAGCGACGGGTCGAGGATCTGGGCCAGCGTCTGAACGGTGACCGTGGCCGCCCGCGGATCGTCGGACATCTTGCGCAGCACCCCGCGCATCACCTGCCCGAACCGCATCAGCTGCTTGGCCTCGGCCTCGCCGGGCCCCCGGTACGTGGCGTACGCGACGGCCATCTGACCGCTGAGGGTCTGCGCCTCGCCCTTCTTCACCAGGTCGCCGGAGCCCTTCTTGGCGCCCGGCACCGCGGTGTCGGTGTCGACCTCGATGTTGCCGACGAGGTCGACCAGGTTCTCCAGGTACGGGGTGTCGAGCCGCCAGGTCCCGGTGATGTCGGTGCCGAGCAGGGTGTCCAGGGAGTCCCGGGTCCCGGACGTGCCGTCGTCCTCGACCGACTTGCCGAGCGTGGTGGTGGTGCCGTCCTCGTCGGAGACGGCGAGGGAGTTGGGGAGCAGGACCGTGGTGCCCTGCTTGGTGGTGACGTTGTCGACGAGCAGCGCGGTGGACGTGCCGCCGGTCTTGGTGTTGTGGAGGTGGACCACGATGACGTCCCGTCGCTGCGGACCGGTCGTCGCGGTGTTCTCCTTCTCCCCGTCGGACAGGCCGGGGATCTTGTCCGCCGACCACAGGTACCCGACGCCGCCGAGCACGGCCAGGACGCCGACGACGAGCAGCGCGACGATCCGGTTGCGGCCCCGGCGGCGCGCCTCCTCGCGGCGTTCGCTGCGGCTCTCGGTGAACTTGAGCCAGTCGATGACGTCCTCGGAGTCCTCGTCGGGCTCCTCGATGAAGGCGAACTGCTCGGTGCGGTAGTCGTCGTCGCCACGGCGCTGCCCGGGCACGGCCGCCTCCGGCCCCGGACGCGACGCGGGCTCGCGGGGCGGGGCGGGCGCGGGTGCCGGAGCCGGGGCCGGGGTCTGCTGCGGAATGTTCCACTGCTGGGTCGTGTCGACCGCGGCGTGCTGCCCGGTGTCGTGGACCGGCTGCTGCCGGCCGGTGTCGTGGACCGGCTGCTGCTGCCCGGTGTCGTACCCGTACCGGTCGTAGCCGTAGTCCTGCTGCGGGGTCTGCTGGGGCTGGGCGGCGTAGGGGTCGTACGGCTGCTGCGGCGCGGGGGGCGACTGCTGGGCGTACGGGTCGTAGCCGTACCCCTGTCCGCCGTCCTGGGGCGCCTGGCCGCCGTACGGGTCGGGCTGCTGCGGCTGCTGCTGCGCGTACGGGTCGTGCTGCTGCTGCCCCGGCTGCTGGTACACCGGCTGCCCGTACTCGTCGTAGCCGATGATCTGCGGCTGCTGGTAGTACGGGTCGTACGGGTTCTGTCGGTCGTTCACCGGTGCCCCTTTCCGTGGCTCACTCGCCGCGGTACAGCTGGCGCTTGTCGATGTAGCGGACCACGCCGTCGGGCACGAGGTACCAGACCGGTTCGCCCTGGGCGACCCTCGCGCGGCAGTCCGTCGAGGAGATCGCGAGCGCGGGGACCTCCACCAGGGAGACGCCCCCCTTCGGCAGCCCGTCGTCCGTGAGCACATGGCCCGGCCGGGTCACGCCGATGAAGTGGGAGAGCGAGAACAGCTCGTCGGCGTCGCGCCAGGTGAGGATCTGGGCGAGCGCGTCGGCACCGGTGATGAAGAAGAGGTCCGCTTCGCCGTGGGCCTCACGCAGGTCCCGCAGGGTGTCGATCGTGTACGTGGGGCCCTTGCGGTCGATGTCGCTCCGGCTGACCGAGAACTGCGGGTTGGACGCCGTCGCGATGACCGTCATCAGATAACGGTCCTCGGCCGGGGAGACCTGCTTGTGGCTCTTCTGCCACGGCTGCCCGGTCGGTACGAAGATCACCTCGTCGAGGTGGAACTGGGCGGCCACTTCACTGGCCGCCACCAGGTGTCCATGATGAATCGGGTCAAACGTCCCGCCCATCACGCCGAGTCGGCGTTTTCCGCGGCCGGTAGGCACTTCCTGCTCTCCCATGCGTGCAGAGCCTACTGGCACAGCTGTACGCCTCTGTCTCAGCGGTCGCGGTTGAAGCGCGTGGTGATCCACAGAAGGAGGAGAAGCACGACAAAGGCACCGCCACCGGTGAGGTAGGGGCTGAGGCTTTCGTGATTGCCGCCGTGCTCGCCCTCGGCGGCGACGGTGACCAGCTGGTGTGCGGTGCTCGTGAGGCTCATCTTCGGCAGGACCTATCGATCGGGAGTCGGGGGAAGACGTCGCGGACATCGTATGCGGGTGCCCCGGGCACGCTCACGCCGACTCAGTCGTTGTTGTCGTCGTTGCGGTATCCGCGGAGCAGGAACCAGGCCAGCAGGGCGGCTCCCAGCAGGGAGGCGACCAGCACGATGCGGATCGTGTTGCCCGGCCCCTGGTCCCCGGATGCGGCGGCGAACAGAGCAACGGTGTGCGGCATGTCGGGCGTCTCCTCAGTTATCCACAGCCCCCCGCACACCGTAGCCCCAGCACCTAGGCTGGGCGGCGTCAGGGGGCGAGCGACGTCTCGTACGAACACAGGGGGCCCATGTCATGACCAGCAGCCACGAGAGCCAGGACCGCGTACCGAGCAGGCAGCGCAAGCGTTTCCCGGGGATCTCCTCCCGGGCCTACGAGCACCCCGCCGACCGCTCCGCGCTGGTCGCGCTGCGCAAGCTGAGCGGCTTCGACACCGTCTTCAAGGCACTGAGCGGGCTGCTGCCGGAGCGCAGCCTGCGGCTCCTCTTCCTGTCGGACTCCGTCCGGGTGAGCGACGCCCAGTTCGCCCACCTCAACGACATGCTCCGGGACGCCTGTTACATCCTGGACCTGGAGAAGGTCCCGCCGATGTACGTCACCCAGGATCCCAAGCCCAACGCCATGTGCATCGGGCTGGACGAGCCCATCATCGTGCTGACCACGGGCTTGGTGGAACTCCTGGACGAGGAGGAGATGAGGGCGGTCGTCGGCCACGAGGTCGGACACGCCCTGTCGGGTCACGCGGTGTACCGCACGATCCTCCTCTTCCTCACCAACCTGGCGCTCAAGGTCGCCTGGATCCCGCTGGGCAACGTCGCGATCATGGCGATCGTGACGGCGCTGCGCGAGTGGTTCCGCAAGTCGGAGCTGTCGGCGGACCGGGCCGGGCTCCTGGCCGGCCAGGACATACAGGCGTCGATGCGCGGCCTGATGAAGATCGCCGGCGGCAACCACCTCCACGAGATGAACGTGGACGCGTTCCTCGCCCAGGCCGACGAGTACGAGAAGTCCGGTGACCTGCGCGACTCGGTGCTCAAGATCCTCAACGTGCTGCCCCGCTCGCACCCGTTCACCACGGTCCGCGCCGCCGAGCTCAAGAAGTGGTCGGAGACCCGCGACTACCAGCGGATCATGGACGGCCACTACCCGCGCCGGGACGAGGACAAGGACACCTCGGTGACGGACTCGTTCAAGGAGTCCGCCTCGCATTACGCCGATTCGGTGCGCAACAGCAAGGATCCGCTGATGAAGCTCGTCGGCGACATAGCGGGCGGCGCCGGGGACCTGGGCGGCAAGCTGCGCGACAAGTTCACCGGCGCGGGCAGCGGCGCCAAGGGCGGTGCTACGGAGAACCCCGAGGACTCGCAGGGGCCGTCGGCGGAAGGGAGCTGACCTCCAGCGTCCCGCAGAGCGCGGCGACGGGCCGGCCCGTGGCATACGGGTCGGTGCCCGCCGGTGCGCGCGAGACCGCCCGCTGCCCGGCGAGCAGCGGCCGCAGGGCGCCCGAGGCGTCCGCCGGGCAGGACTGCGGACCCGCCTGGAGATAGCTGGTCTGCACCTCCAGCCGGTGCAGCCGCAGGTCCTCCCGGTCGAACCGGAAGCGCATCTCCCGCCGCACGGTGAACAGGGAGGCGCCGCCCTTCGGCTGGGGGCCCGCCACGGCGGGGCGCAGCGCGTAGGTGAAGGTGTGGTCCGAGACGACCTCCAGGGCGTCGGAGCCCGTCTGGGTGTAGCGCAGGGTGCCCCGGACCCGGACCTCCGGGTCCGGGGTGACCCGGGACGGGTCGAAGCGGACGAGCCAGCCGGTCGCGGCATGCTGCCCGTCGTCGTAGGGCTCGTCCACGCTGCGGTCGAACTGCTCCATCTGGTCCGGGTCGAGCAGCGCCTCGACGGGGCGCACGGCGTTCCCGCTGAGCACGTCGGGGTCGAGCGAGGAGGCGGCCAGGTAGTCCTTGACGGTGGCCAGGGCCGCGCTGACCTCGCTCTCCGAGAAGTCGGCGGTGTGCCGGGCGGGCGGCGGGCTGATGCCGTCCCGGCCCTTCGGGTAGTGCGCGGCGGGGCTGCTCGCGAAGAGGGCGGCGGGGGTGCCCGAGGGGACGGGGCCGCGCGGGGCGAGGGGGACGAGGGTCATCCGCAGCGGCTCGGGCTTCCGGGCGGCGGCCGGGGTTTCGTAGGGGTGGCTCAGGCCCATGAAGACGGCGGTGCCGAAGGCCAGGGCGATGAGGATCATCAGGGCGAGGGCGATCCGGGAGCCGTTGCGGTAGGCACGCCCGGGCAGGCTGCGGACGGCCCGGGCGTGCTCCCCCATGCGCTCCTGGGCGGAGAACTCCTGCAGCCGGGCGGCCCGTACGAAGGACTCGTCGAAGACGAGTGAGCCGTACTCGTCGTCCGGACCGTGCGCGCCGTTCTCCGCCGGGCCGTCGGGTGGATCTCCGCGGTGTGCCATGACTTCTCCCGACTCCGTGAGAAGTCCCCTCTTCGGGCGGAGGAGGGGTCATACCTTCAGGGTGGGTCGATCACGACGACGGTAAACGCGGTGACGCCCGGCAACCACCGGGGAGTTCCACCGGACCCGCCGGACGGAGGACCCGGGCGGGGGCGGGGCAGGCCGGGGCGCCGGAGATCAGGGGGTGCGCGGGACTGCGGAGACCTTCGGGCGGGAGTAGTCGTCCGCGTCCGAAGGGGCCGAGCCGGGGCCGGGTCCTGGCGCGCTGTCCACACCGGTCGAGGCCGGCGGCGGGACCTGGTCCTGCCGGTCCCCCGAGCTGTTGCGGTAGACGGCGCTGAAGGCCAGGGCGACCATGCCGACGCCCATCAGGACGGCCAGCATCCAGGCGACCGGCCGGTGCCAGCGGGCGGCCCCCCGGTACGGGCGGAGCGCGCCGCCGTGGCGTCCGTAGGGCCCGTGCTCGTGGAAGTCGTCCGCGTCGAGCGGGTCGTAGCCGTCCGGGCCGCGGTAGCCGCCCGGACCGTAGCCCTCGTCGGACAGCTCGTCGTCATAGGGGCCGCCGCGGCCACCGGGATGCCGGGCATCGGCCTCCGCGCGGGCCTCGGCCGCCGCCAACAGCCGCTCGACGGCGGTCGGTTCGTGGAATTCGGCGGCCCGCACGAAGGCCTCGTCGAACACCACGGAGGCGAAGTCCTCGTCCGCGCCCCCGCGGTCGTCGTCGGGCTCCCAGCCGCTCGGATACGGCCTGCCCCCCACGTCGTCCGCCACGGTTTCAGACTAGCCCCGGCGCACCGCTTTGGGCAGGGAGACGGGGCATTCGCCTGTCGTGGGGGTCACCTCACATGACCGTCGCCGGTGACGATGTACTTGGTCGAGGTCAGTTCCGGCAGGCCCATGGGGCCCCTGGCGTGCAGCTTCTGCGTGGAGATGCCGATCTCGGCGCCGAAACCGAACTGGCCTCCGTCGGTGAACCGGGTCGAGGCGTTGACGGCCACCGTGGTGGAGTCGACCAGCTGGGTGAAGCGGCGGGCGGCGGCCTGCGAAGTGGTCACGATGGCCTCGGTGTGGCCGGAGGACCAGAGCCGGATGTGCGCCACGGCCGCGTCCAGCGACTCCACGACGGCCGCCGCGATGTCGTACGAGAGGTATTCGGTCTCCCAGTCCTCCGGGGTCGCCGCCACCACCGTGGCCTTGGAGCCCTCGGCGTACTCCAACACCCGTTCGTCGCCGTGCACGGTCACGCCCGCCTCGGCCAGGGCGTCCAGGGCACGCGGCAGGAAGGCGTCGGCGATGTCCTTGTGGACGAGCAGGGTCTCGGCGGCGTTGCAGACGCTGGGGCGCTGGGCCTTGGAGTTGACCAGGATCTCCACGGCCATGTCCAGGTCGGTCTGCGCGTCGACGTACACATGGCAGTTGCCGGTGCCGGTCTCGATGACGGGGACGGTGGACTCCTCGACCACCGTGCGGATCAGCGAGGCGCCGCCGCGCGGGATGAGCACGTCCACGAGGCCCCGGGCGCGCATCAGCTCGCGCACCGAGTCACGGCTCTCGCCCGGGACCAGCTGCACCGCGTCGGCCGGCAGGCCGGAGCCGCCCACGGCGTCGCGCAGCACCCGCACCAGGGCGGTGTTCGACGCGAAGGCGGAGGACGAGCCGCGCAGCAGGACGGCGTTGCCCGACTTCAGGCAGAGGGCGGCGGCGTCCACGGTCACATTGGGCCGGGCCTCGTAGATGATCCCGACGACGCCGAGCGGCACCCGGACCTGGCGCAGGTCGATGCCGTTGGGCAGGGTCGAGCCGCGGACGACCTCGCCGACCGGGTCGGGCAGGGCGGCGACGTGCCGTACGTCGGCGGCGATGGCGCGGATGCGCTCCGGGGTGAGGGTGAGCCGGTCCACGACTGATTCGCTGGTCCCCGCCTCACGGGCGCGCGCCACGTCCTCGGCGTTGGCCGCGAGGATGTCGCTCGTCCGTACTTCCAGCGCGTCGGCGATCGCCAGGAGCGCGTCGTCCTTGGCCGAGCGCGGAAGTGGCGCGATGTCGGCGGCGGCGGAGCGGGCCCGGTAGGCGGCCTGGGCCACGGGAGACATGTTGTCGTACGGCGAGAGCGTGGTCATGCCCGCAGAGTAGTGCGCGCCCTGCGGGCATTCCGCACGCATCCCGTGATGCGAGACGGCCGTTTCACGGGCGGCGGCCGGTCAGTACGGGTGGACGCCGACCGGGGCGGCCGGAGGCGGCCCGTATCCCTCGGCGACGCGCTGGTGGTAGGTCTCGCGGTCGATGACTTCGAGGCCGACGATCGCCCAGGGCGGCAGTCCGGCCGTGGAGCGGTGCTCGCCCCACAGCCGCAGGGCAACGGCCGCCGCGTCGTGCAGGTCGCGGGCCTCCTCCCAGTAGCGGATCTCCGCGTGGTCGTTGGCGTAACGGCTGGTCAGCAGGAACGGGTGGTCGTGCGCGAGCTGTTCGAGCCCGCGTCTGACCTCCTTCAGCGGGAATTCGTTCCCGGAGACGCAGAGGGTGACGTGCCACAGCTTGGAAGGGGTGCGCTCCTGGCCGGCCGGTCTCGGCTCCGGCCGGCCGGGACGCTCGTCCCTCCGGTCCGCGGGTCCGCTCCCCTCGAAGCCGGCCCCCGCTCCCACACTGGTCAGGGTGCGGCCACCCGTTCCTCGGGGCGGCGCCCCCGGGCGCGCTCGTCTCACCGGCGGCCTCCTGTGATGTGTTGCTTTGCTGTACCCCGCAGTTTCCCTGCTACAAAGTGGACCAGCCCGCGGCCCGGTCTGGGGCGGTTTTCGTGAAGGTCCCGGTCCGATGGCTGGACTTTCAGCCGTTTCGGGGGGCGTCAGCCGTGCAGAAGGACGAGATCGTCCCTGTGTACGACCTCGCGTTCGTAGGCGGGGCCGAGTTCCCGGGCGAGGTCGCGGGTGGAGCGGCCGAGGAGCTGCGGCATCTCCTTGGCGTCGAAGTTGACGAGCCCGCGCGCCACGGGCCGTCCCCGCAGATCGCGCAGCTCCACCGGGTCGCCCGCGGTGAACTCGCCCTCGACCGCCGCGATCCCGGCCGGCAGCAGCGAGCTGTGGCGCTCCACGACCGCCCGCACCGCCCCGTCGTCCAGGGTCAGCGAGCCACGCGGGGTCGAGGCGTGGGCGAGCCAGAGGAGGCGGTCGGCGGAGCGGCGGCCGGTGCGGTGGAAGTAGGTGCCGGTGTCGCGGCCGGCCAGGGCGTCCGCGGCGTGGCTGGCGGAGGTGAGGACGACGGGCACCCCCGCGGCGGTGGCGATCCGGGCGGCCTCGACCTTGGTGACCATGCCGCCGGTGCCGACCCCCGCCTTGCCCGCGCTGCCGATGCTGACCCCCGCCAGGTCGGCGGGGCCGGTGACCTCGGCGATGCGGGTGGTACCGGGGATGCTCGGGTCACCGTCGTAGAGGCCGTCCACGTCGGAGAGGAGGACCAGCAGGTCGGCGCGGACCAGGTGGGCGACGAGGGCGGCGAGCCGGTCGTTGTCGCCGAACCGGATCTCGTCCGTGGCGACGGTGTCGTTCTCGTTGACGACCGGCAGCGCGCCCATGTCCAGGAGCTGGTCGAGGGTGCGGTAGGCGTTGCGGTAGTGGGCGCGGCGGCTGGTGTCGTTGCTGGTGAGCAGGACCTGGCCGACGCGGATGCCGTAGCGGGCGAAGGAGGCGGTGTAGCGGGCGACCAAGAGGCCCTGGCCGACGCTGGCGGCGGCCTGCTGGCGGGCCAGGTCCTTGGGCCTGCGGTGCAGTCCGAGCGGGGCGAGCCCGGCGGCGATGGCGCCGGAGGAGACGAGGACGACCTCGCGCTCGCCGCCGTCGCGGACCTTGGCCAGCACGTCGACCAGGGCGTCGACGCGGTCGGCGTCGAGGCCGCCGGCGGCGGTGGTGAGGGAGGAGGAACCGACCTTGACCACGATCCTGCGGGCTTCCGTCACGCCCTGCCTTGCCCCTGACACCCGGTCCCCCGCATTCGCTCGCTGGACCCCGCAATCTACGCGAGAGCGGAATCCGGCGCCTTCGCGTTCCGCAACGTGGAAACCTTTTCGTCGGCTTATGTCCCGTTCCGTGTCCGTTCGGGCCCTGGGCTCGTTGGGCAGAGACACCGGGGCCGGGAGGCGGCCCCGCGGAGCGCGAACAGGATGTGATCGCATGCGCCGGCTCTCCGTTCCCGGGGCCTGGGTGCACGAGCCCACGGTCTTTCCGGACGGCCGCGGCAGCTTCCACGAGTGGTTCCGGGCGGCGGATCTGGGTGCGGCGGCCGGGCACACGCTGGGGCTCGCGCAGGCCAATTTCTCCAGCTCGCGACGGGGCACGCTGCGCGGGATCCACTTCGCCGACGTGCCGCCGGGCCAGGCGAAGTACGTGAAGTGCGTGCGGGGCGCGGTCCTGGACGTGATCGTCGACGTACGCACCGGCTCGCCCACATACAAGCGGTGGGAGGCGGTCCGGCTGGACGACACCGACCACCGGGCGGTCTACCTCGCGGAGGGGCTCGGGCACGGCTTCATGGCGCTGACCGACGACGCCTGCGTGCTGTACCTCTGCTCCGAGGGTTACGCGCCGGAGCGGGAGCACGGCGTCGACCCGCTCGACCCGGACCTGGGCATCGAGTGGCCCGCGGACATCACGCCGCTGCTCTCTCCCAAGGACGCCTCGGCCCCCAAGCTCGCCGAGGCCGGGGAGCACGGGCTGCTGCCCTCGTACGCGGAGTGCGAGGCGTACTACGCGCGGCTGCGCGCGGACGCTCCTGCGGTCCCGGGGGTACGGGCCGGTGAGCCGTCGATCAGCCCGGCCGGGCGCTGACCGGGGCGTTCGGCGGCGAGGAGCGCGGGGAAGGCCGCGTGCAGCGCCGCGCGCCAGTGGCGGACCGGGTCGATGCCGGCGGCCCGGAAGCGGTCGTGCGCGAGGACGCTGTACGCGGGCCGGGGCGCGGGCCTGGCGAAGGCGGCGCTGCTGACCGGGCGGACGCGGTCCGGATCCGCGCCCAGCAGCCGGAACACCTCGCGGGCCAGGCCGTACCAGGTCGTCGCGGAGCCGCTGGTGCCGTGGTAGACGCCCGCCGGGGCGCTGCCGTCGAGCGCGGCGCGGCCGAGCAGGACCAGGCGGGAGGCGAGGTCCACGGTCCAGGTGGGCTGTCCGTGCTGGTCGTCCACCACGTCGAGGGTGTCCTTGACGGCTTCCAGTTTGATCATCGTACGGACGAAGTTGGCGCCGCCCGCGCCGTAGAGCCAGGCCGTCCGCACGACGTGGCCGGTGTCCGGCAGGGTCTCCAGGACCGCGCGTTCCCCGGCGAGCTTGGTGCGGCCGTACGCGCTGCGCGGGGCGGTCGGGGCGTCCTCCGGGTACGGCCGGTCCGCGTCGCCCGCGAACACGTAGTCGGTGGAGACGTGCAGCAGGACGCTGCCGCGGGCGCGGCAGGCGTCGGCGAGGACGGCGGGTCCGGTGCCGTTGACGCGCAGCGCCTCGGCCTCCCGGCTCTCCGCGTCGTCCACGGCGGTCCAGGCGGCGCAGTTCACGACGACGGCGGGCCGCTGGGCGTCGAGGACGGCCCGGACCTGCGCCGGGTCGGCGATGTCGAGGGCCGCCCGGTCCGCCGCGACGACGGTGGCGCCCTCGCGGGCCAGCGCGGTCGTCAGGTCACGGCCGAGCATGCCGCCGGCCCCGGTGACCAGCCAGCGCGGCCTCACAGGGCGGCCCTCTCCTTGAGCGGTTCCCACCAGGAGCGGTTCTCGCGGTACCAGCGGACGGTCTCGGCGAGTCCGGCCGCGAAGTCCTTGCGGGGCGCGTAACCCAGCTCCTCGCGGATCTTGGTGCAGTCGACGGAGTAGCGCCGGTCGTGGCCCTTGCGGTCCTCGACGTGCACCACGTCGGTGTCCCAGTCGGCGTCGCACGCCTCCAGGAGCAGCCGGGTGAGTTCCTTGTTGGAGAGTTCGGTGCCTCCGCCGATGTTGTAGACCTCGCCGGGGCGGCCCTTGGTGCGGACGAGTTCGATGCCCCGGACGTGGTCGTCGATGTGCAGCCAGTCGCGGACATGGCCGCCGTCGCCGTACAGCGGAACGGGCAGGCCCTCCAGGAGGTTGGTCACGAAGAGCGGGATGACCTTCTCGGGGAAGTGGTGGTGCCCGTAGTTGTTGGAGCAGCGGGTGACGCGGACGTCGAGGCCGTGGGTGCGGTGGTACGCCAGGGCGATGAGGTCGCCGGACGCCTTGGAGGCGGAGTACGGGGAGTTGGGCGCGAGGGGTTCGTCCTCGGTCCAGGAGCCTTCCTCGATGGAGCCGTAGACCTCGTCGGTGGAGACGTGGACGAAGGTGCGGACGCCCGCCTCGTGCGCGGCGTGCACCAGGGTGTGGGTGCCCACGACGTTCGTACGGACGAAGGCGGCGCCGCCGTCGATGGAGCGGTCCACGTGGGACTCGGCGGCGAAGTGCACCACCTGGTCGTGCCCGGCCATCAGCCGCCCCACCAGCTCCGGGTCGCAGATGTCGCCGTGCACGAAGGCGAAGCCCGGGTGGCCCCGGACCTCGTCCAGGTTGGCCGGGTTGCCCGCGTAGGTGAGGGCGTCGAGCACGGTGACGGAGATGTCGCCGGGGCCGTCCGGGCCGAGCAGCGTACGGACGTAGTGGGAGCCGATGAAGCCGGCGCCTCCGGTGACGAGGATGCGCGTACCGGTCATGAGGAGATCTGCACCTTGCTGTGGTCGCCGAGGACGAGTCGGTGGGCGGAGGGGCTGCGGGGTGCGGGCGTCACCTCGACGTCGTGGCCGATCAGCGATGCCTCCACGCGCCTCACCCCGTCGATGGAGGCGCCCCCGAGGACGATGGAGTACTCGATCTCGCTGTCCTCGATGCGGCAGTTCTGGGCGACCGAGGTGAAGGGCCCGACGTAGGCGTCGCTGATCACCGACCCGGTTCCGATGACGGCGGGCCCGACGATCCGGCTGCGGGTGACCCGGGCGCCCGGTTCGATCAGCACCCGGCCGATGATCTCGCTCTCGCCGTCGACGTACGCGCCGTCGGTGCACGGCTCGATGCCCTCCAGCACGGTCCGGTTGACCTCCAGCATGTCGGTGACGTTGCCGGTGTCCTTCCAGTAGCCCCGGATGATGGTGGAGCGCACATCGCGTTCCCGGTCGATGAGCCACTGGATGGCGTGGGTGATCTCCAGCTCGCCGCGCCAGGACGGGCGGATCGAGCGCACGGCCTCGTGGACGGCCGGGGTGAAGAGGTAGACGCCGACGAGCGCGAGATCGCTCTTGGGGTGCTCCGGCTTCTCCTCCAGGGCCACCACCCTGCCGTCCCGGTCCAGCTCCGCGACGCCGAACGAGGTCGGGTCGGGCACCCGGGTCAGCAGGATCTGCGCGTCGGGCCGGTCCGCGCGGAACTCCTCGACCAGGTCCGCGATCCCGCCGACGATGAAGTTGTCCCCCAGGTACATCACGAAGTCGTCGTTCCCCAGGAAGCGCTGGGCGACCAGGACCGCGTGGGCGAGGCCGAGCGGCTCGGCCTGCGGGATGTAGGTGACATCGATGCCGAAGCGCGAACCGTCGCCGACCGCCGCGCGGATCTCCTCCTCGGTGTCGCCCACGATGATGCCGACCTCGGTGATGCCGGCCTCCGCGATGGCCTCCAGGCCGTAGAACAGCACCGGCTTGTTCGCCACCGGCACCAGCTGTTTCGCCGAGGTATGGGTGATGGGACGAAGCCGGGTGCCGGCCCCACCGGAAAGTACGAGAGCCTTCACAGTTTCCTGCCCCCACGATGAGATGTGACGGCGGCCGCCGGGGCCGCTACCTAGGGGACCTTACTGAGCTTCCCTCGCATCTTCTGCGACAAAACGGCTATTAACGCTACATCAGGGGGAAAAGTGGCTTTCCCCCGTAACCTGGACCGCCTTGCCGTACGCGAAGGGCCCGGCGCCGCCCTCGTGGAGCGGTGCCGGGCCCTTCGCGTACGGCCGTGCCTACGGGTGGCGCAGGCGCCAGCCCTGCCAGGCGGACTCGATCATCTCGTCCACGCCGTACCGCGCCGACCAGCCCAGCTCCTCGCGGATGCGGTCGGCGGAGGCGATGACCCGGGCCGGGTCGCCGGGGCGGCGGGGGGAGACCTCGACGGGGGCGCCCTCGTTGCCCGTGACCTTGAGGATGCGGTCGACCATCTCGCGCACCGAGCTGCCCTCGCCGCGGCCGATGTTCAGCGTGAGGTCCGTACCGGCCTCGGCCTCCTCCAGCCGACGGGCGGCGGCGAGGTGGGCGGAGGCGATGTCCTCGACGTGGATGTAGTCGCGGACGCAGGTGCCGTCGGGCGTGTCGTAGTCGTCGCCGAAGATGCGCGGGGCCTCGCCGGCCTCCAGCCGCTCGAAGACCATCGGCACCAGGTTGAAGACGCCCGCGTCGGCCAGCTCCGGCGACGCGGCGCCCGCCACGTTGAAGTAGCGCATCGAGGCGGCGCGCAGCCCGTGGGCCTTGGCGGCGGCGTGGATCATCCACTCGCCGATCAGCTTGGTCTCGCCGTACGGGCTCATCGGCGCGCACGGCGTCGTCTCGGTGACCAGGTCGACGTCGGGCATGCCGTAAACAGCGGCGGAGGAGGAGAACACCAGCCGGCCGACGCCCGCGGCGACCATGCTCTCCAGCAGGACCTCCAGGCCGGTGACGTTCTCCTTGTAGTAGTGGAGGGGCCGCTCGACGGACTCGCCGACCTGCTTCTTGGCCGCGATGTGCACCACACCGGTCACCCCGTGCTCGCGGATCGCCGCGTCCAGGGCCTCGCGGTCGAGGACCGTGCCGGTCACCAGGGGAACGCCTGCGGGCACCTTGTCGGCGCTGCCGGTCGACAGGTCGTCGAACACGACCACCCGCTGACCACCGGCGAGCATCGCGCGCACCACGTGCGCGCCGATGAACCCCGCCCCACCCGTAACCATCCAGGTCATGTTCGTGCGTCTCCTGTCAGCTGCTGTGCCCCGTCGGCGTTCCACCCTACGCGGAAGGCCCGAGGCACCCCCCGGGTGCGGCCGGGACGATCAATTACGCTGTCCGGGTGCCGGACGCCGACCACTGTCGCACGGTCCGACCGCACCCCTCGTTAAGCCCCTGCGGACAGCCCTCTGGAACTGGTGGACGATGCCTCGACTGACACTCATCGTGCCTGCGTACAACGTGCAGGGGTACATCGGGGAGTGTCTGGACTCCGTGCTCGGGCAGGACTTCGCCGACTTCGAGGTCATCGGCGTCGACGACTGCTCCCCGGACGGTTCCGGTGCGATCCTCGACACATACGCGGCCCGTGACGACCGGCTGCGTGTGCTGCACCTCACGGAGAACGTCGGCCTGGGCCGTGCGCGCAACGCCGGGCTCGAACAGGCGACCGGTGACTACGTCCTCTTCCTGGACAGCGACGACACCCTGGCACCGGGCTCGCTCTCGGCCATCGCGGCCCGGCTCGACGCGACCGGCGACCCGGACATCCTGATCTACGACTACACCCGGACCTACTGGGACGGGCGGCTGCTGCGCAACAAGCGCTCCGACCTGATGACCGAGGACGGCCCGGCCGTCTTCTCGCTCGCCGAGCGCCCGCAGCTCCTGGACCTGCTCCAGATCGTGTGGAACAAGGCGTACCGGCGCGATTTCGTCACCCGCCACGGCTTCCAGTTCCCGCCCGGCTACTACGAGGACGCGCCGTGGACGTACAGCTCGCTCATCGCGGCGGAGCGCATCGCGGTGCTCGACCGCTCCTGCGTGATGTACCGGCAGCGGCGCGAGGGCGGCAACATCCTGCGCACGGTCAGCCGGAAGCACTTCGACGTCTTCGACCAGTACGACCGGGTGTTCGCCTTCCTGGACGCGAGGCCGGACCTTGACTCCTGGCGCCCGGCGCTGTTCCGGAAGATGGTCGACCACTTCCTGACGGTGCTGGAGAAGCCGGGCCGGCTGCCGCGCAACGCGCGCGTCGAGTTCTTCCACCGGGCCGCGAAGGACTACCGCGCACGGCTCCCGGAGGGCTTCGAGCGGCCGCCGGGCGGGCGGGGTTACAAGTACGCGCTGCTCGGCGTCGACTCGTACTCCGCGTTCTTCGGCCTGACCCGCGCCAACAACGTCCGCCATCGCGCACGGCTGGGCGGCCAGGCCCGGATCGGCCGGGCCAAGCGGGCGGCCCTCGGCATGTTCTACCGGTCCCAGCTGCGGCTGCCGGTGGACGAGAACCTGGCCGTGTTCTCCGCGTACTGGGGCCGGGGCTACTCCTGCAACCCCGCCGCCATCGAGGCGGAGCTGGGCCGGCTCGCACCGCAGGTGCGCCGGGTCTGGGCGGTGCGCTCCGAGCACCGTGACCGGGTGCCCAAGGGCGTCGAGAAGGTGATCGTCGGCTCACGCGAGTACTGGGCGGTCATGGCCCGCGCCAAGTACCTGACGAACAACGTCAACTTCGGCGACACCATCGTCAAGCGCGAGGGGCAGATCCACCTCCAGACCCACCACGGCACCCCGCTGAAGACGATGGGGCTCGACCAGGCGCAGTACCCGGCGTCCACCTCCATGGACATGGAGAAGCTGCTCCGCCGGTGCGACCGCTGGGACTTCAGCCTCTCCGCCAACCGCTTCTCCACCACCGTCTGGGAGCGGGTCTACCCCTGCCGGTACACCAGCCTGGAGACCGGCTACCCGCGCAACGACGTGCTGGTCAACGCCACCGCGGCGGACGTCGTGGCGGCCCGGCGGGAGCTCGGCCTCGCGGACGGCGCGACCGCCTTCCTGTACATGCCGACCCACCGCGAGTACGAGAAGTCGTTCGCACCGCGGCTCGACCTGTCGAAGCTGGCCGAGGACCTGGGCCCGGACGTCACCCTGCTGGTGCGCGGGCACTACTTCTACAAGCCCACCGGCCGGCTCGCCGAGCTCCAGGCCGGCGGCCGGATCATCGACGTCTCCGCCCATGGCAACGTCGAACAGCTCTACCTCGCCGCCGACGCCCTGATCACCGACTATTCCTCGGCGATGTTCGACTACGCCAACCTGGACCGGCCGATCGTCATCCACGCGGACGACTGGGAGACCTACCGGGTGGTGCGCGGCACCTACTTCGACCTGATGGCCGATCCCCCGGGCGCCGTCGCCACGACCCAGGAGCGGCTGACCGAGATCCTGGGCTCGAAGGAGTGGCGCGACGAGAAGGCGGCGGCGCTGCGCGCGGCCTTCCGGGAGCGGTACTGCGACTACGACGACGGGCGGGCCGCCGAGCGCGTGGTACGCAAGGTGTTCCTGGGCGAGGAGACCCCGCTGCCGGTGCTCCCGCTCGCCGAGCGCACCCCGGCCCCCTCCCCCGCCGAGGCGCTGGCCCAGGTCTGAGGTTCCCGGGAAACGGCCGGGGGGGGGGGGGGGGGGGCGGCGGGGGGGGGGGGGCGGGGGGGGGGGGGGGGGGGGGCGGCGCCGCCTACGGGTGGGGCAGAGGGTAGCGGCCGCGCCCGCGGGGGGGGCGGGGGGGGGCCGGCCCCGCGGCGGGGGGGGGCCCGCCCCCCGGCCCGGGGGCGGCGGCCGGGCCCCCCCCACGGCCGTTGCCGCGCTCTACGAGAACGGGTCGAAGTCCCGGTACTCCTCGGCGACCTCGTCGCGTTCCGCCTCGCGGTCGCGGCGGCGCTGGGCGGCCGGACGCGGCTCCTCCAGGCGGTGGTCCTCGCCACGGCGGCCGAGCATCTCCGCACCGGCGGTCACGGTCGGCTCCCAGTCGAAGACGACCGCGTTGTCCTCGGCGCCGATCGCCACGCCGTCGCCCGCCCGGGCCCCGGCCTTGCGCAGCTGGTCCTCGACGCCGAGCCGGGCGAGCCGGTCCGCGAGGTAGCCGACGGCCTCGTCGTTGTTGAAGTCGGTCTGGCGCACCCAGCGCTCCGGCTTCTCGCCGCGCACCCGGTAGATGCCGTCCTCCTCCAGGGTGACGGTGAACCCGGCGTCGTCCACGGCCTTGGGCCGGATGACGATGCGGGTGGCCTCCTCGACCGGCTTGGCGGCGCGCGCCTCGGCGATGATGCCGGCGAGGGCGAACGACAGCTCCTTGAGCCCGGTCCTGGCGACGGCGGACGCCTCGAAGACGCGGTAGCCGCGCGCCTCCAGGTCGGGGCGGATCATGTCCGCCAGGTCCTGGCCGTCCGGGATGTCGATCTTGTTGAGGACGACGATGCGCGGCCGGTCCTCAAGACCGCCGTACAGCTTCAGCTCCTCCTCGATGATGTCGAGGTCGGAGACCGGGTCGCGGTCGGACTCCAGCGTCGCCGTGTCCAGTACGTGGACGAGCACCGAGCAGCGCTCGACGTGGCGCAGGAACTCCAGGCCGAGGCCCTTGCCCTGGCTGGCGCCCGGGATCAGGCCCGGGACGTCGGCGATGGTGTAGACCGTCTCGCCCGCGGTGACCACGCCCAGGTTCGGGACGAGGGTGGTGAAGGGGTAGTCCGCGATCTTCGGCTTCGCGGCCGAGAGAACCGAGATCAGCGAGGACTTGCCGGCGCTCGGGTAGCCCACGAGGGCCACGTCGGCGACGGTCTTGAGCTCCAGGACGATGTCGCGGGCCTCGCCGGGCTCGCCGAGCAGCGCGAAGCCGGGGGCCTTGCGGCGGGCGGAGGCCAGCGCGGCGTTACCGAGGCCGCCGCGACCGCCCTGGCCCGCGACGAAGGCGGTGCCCTGGCCGACCAGGTCGGCGAGCACATTGCCCTGGCGGTCGAGGACGACGGTGCCGTCCGGGACGGGCAGGACCAGGTCCTGGCCCTCCTTGCCGGTGCGGTGGTCGCCGCCGCCGGGCTGGCCGTTGGTGGCCTTGCGGTGGGGGTGGTGGTGGTAGTCGAGGAGCGTGGTGACGGACTGGTCGACGACCAGGGTCACATCGCCGCCGCGACCGCCGTTGCCGCCGTCCGGGCCGCCGAGCGGCTTGAACTTCTCACGGTGAACGGAGGCACAGCCGTGGCCTCCGTTACCCGCGGCGACATGCAGTTCGACGCGGTCCACGAAGGTGGTCATGGGTGGAACCTCCAGTTGCATACCTGCGGAAAAACTTCGCTCGCCCCCGTAAGGGCAACACGCGAAAGGCGGACCCACTTCCCTTCTCGGGAAGTGAGGTCCGCCTCCACGTCATACCGCTCTACGAGCGCCGGGAATTCAGCCGGCGATCGGAACGATGTTCACGACCTTGCGGCCACGGTGCGTGCCGAACTCGACCGCACCGGCGGCGAGGGCGAACAGCGTGTCGTCGCCGCCACGGCCGACGCCCGTGCCCGGGTGGAAGTGGGTGCCGCGCTGGCGGACGAGGATCTCACCGGCGTTGACGGCCTGGCCGCCGAAGCGCTTCACGCCGAGCCGCTGAGCATTGGAATCGCGCCCGTTCCGGGTGGACGATGCGCCCTTCTTGTGTGCCATGTGTTCTCAGTCCCTTACTTCGCAGCCGCGGGAATACCGGTGACCTTGATCGCCGTGTACTGCTGGCGGTGACCCTGGCGACGGCGGTAGCCGGTCTTGTTCTTGTAGCGAAGGATGTCGATCTTCGCGCCCTTGTGGTGGTCCACGACCTCGGCCTGGACCTTGATGCCGTCGAGCACCCACGGGTCGCTGGTCACGGCGTCGCCGTCGACAACGAGCAGGGTAGAGAGCTCTACCGTGTCGCCAACCTTGGCAGTGGAAATCTTGTCAACCTCAACGATGTCGCCGACAGCAACCTTGTGCTGGCGACCACCGCTGCGCACGATGGCGTACACGCGGATCTCACTCTCACTCGAAGCGGAAACCTCTGATGCCAGCCGCTCACACGGGTCCGGGAACCCATGACGATCCGGAGTGGACGAGCGGCCTCTCCCGTACGAGCGGGAGGTCGGTGCTCAGAGGTGTGGCGAACAAACGCCGACGGTCAAGGTTACGGGGCCCGGCACAGCCGGTCAAACCGGGACCGGCCCCTCAGACCGCGGCGCTTCTGACGTACTCGGCGTACGCGTCCCTGATGCCGTCCTCGGACAGGTTCAGGTGCTCCAG
Source organism: Streptomyces sp. NPDC008163 (assembly GCF_042956885.1). Lineage (NCBI taxonomy): Bacteria > Bacillati > Actinomycetota > Actinomycetes > Kitasatosporales > Streptomycetaceae > Streptomyces > Streptomyces sp. NPDC008163. The sequence goes on from NZ_JBIBHG010000007.1 coordinate 212,686, forward strand.
GATCGTGTACCGGCCCGGCCGGGTCTTCGGCGCGAACGCCACCACCCGGACGAACTCGTCCACGTCGAAGCCCATGTCCTCGGCGGTGACCGGCAGCCCGTGGCGCCGCAGCACCTGGGTCATGCGTACGGACTCCTGGACGGCGCCGCGCAGATGCATGGCGAACGCCGCGCCGAGCCCGCACTGCTCGCCGTGGCTGGCGGCCCGCTGCGGGAAGAGCAGGTCGAAGGCGTGGTTGATCTCGTGGCAGGCGCCGGAGGCCGGGCGGCTGTCACCGGCCACCGACATCGAGATCCCGGTGAGCACCAGGCCCTCGGCCAGCACCTGGAGGAACGCGTCGTCGCCCAGGCCGCCCGGGTGGCGCAGCACGGCCTCGCCGGCCTGCCGGGCCATCGCGGCGGCCAGGCCGTCGATGTCCTCGCCGTTGACCCGGTGGGCCAGCTCCCAGTCGGCCACGGCCGAGATGTTGGACAGCGCGTCCCCGATCCCGGACCGCACGAAGCGGGCGGGGGCCTCCCGGATGACGTCGAGGTCGATGACCACGGCGATCGGGTTCGGCACGCCGTACGAGCCCCGGCCCGCGTCGTTGTCCAGCGTCGCGACCGGGGAGCACAGCCCGTCGTGGGACAGGTTCGTCGCCACGGCGACCAGGGGCAGCCCGACGCGCGCCGCGGCGAACTTGGCGCAGTCGATGATCTTGCCGCCGCCGAGGCCGACCACAGCGTCGTAGCGCCCGGACTTCATGGCCTCGGCGAGCTTCACGGCGTCGTTCAGGGTGCCGCCGCCCACCTCGAACCAGGAGGCGCCTGGCAGGCTGTCCGAGAGCCGGTCCCGCAGGGCCCGGCCGGAACCCCCACTGATCGCGACCGCCAGCTTGCCGGAGCCGGAGATCCGCTGGTCGGCGAGGACGCCCGCCAGATCAGCGAGGGCTCCGGCCCGGATGTCGACGACGACCGGCGCGGGTATCAGCCGGGTCAGTACTGGCACGCGATCTTCCTGCCCTTGGCGAGGTCGTCGTGGTTGTCGATCTCGACCCACTTGACGTCGCCGATCGGCTCCACGTCGACCTTGAAGCCGCGGTTGACGAGCTCCTGGTAGCCGTCCTCGTAGTAGAGGTCCGGGTCGCGCTCGAAGGTGGTCTTCAGCGCGTCGGCCAGCTCCTCGGCCGCGTCGCCCTCGATGAGGGTGACGCCGATGTACTCACCGGTGGCCTCGGCCGGGTCCATCAGCTTGGTGATCCGCCGCACGCCCTTGCCGTCCTCCACGACGACCTTCATCTCCTCGTCGGCGAGGGACTTCACGGTGTCGAGGGCGAGGATGATCTTCTTGCCGTCGCCGCGGGCGGCCAGCAGGGTCTTCTCGACGGAGACCGGGTGCACGGTGTCGCCGTTGGCGAGGATGACGCCGTTCTTGAGGGCGTCCCGGCCGCACCACAGGGAGTAGGCGTTGTTCCACTCCTCGGCCTTGTCGTTGTCGATCAGCGTGATGCTGACGCCGTACTTGGCCTCCAGCGCCGCCTTGCGCTCGTACAGGGCCTCCTTGCGGTAGCCCACGATGATCGCGACCTCGGTCAGGCCGACCTCGGCGAAGTTGCCGAGCGTCAGGTCGACGACGGTGAGACTCTCCTCGTCGCCCTCGGGGCCGACGGGCACGAGGGCCTTGGGCAGCGTGTCGGTGTAGGGGCGCAGACGGCGGCCGGCGCCGGCGGCCAGAATCATGCCGATCATGGGGTTCTCCTCGGTGCGGTGGTGCGGGTGTCTGGGATCAGGGGTGCGGGTGCCCGGCGGGCGGGTCAGAGTTCCGACGCCACGTAGTCGCGCAGCCAGGTACGGAAGTCGGGGCCCAGGTCCTCGCGCTCGCAGGCGAGGCGGACGATGGCCCGCAGATAGTCGCCGCGGTCGCCGGTGTCGTAGCGTCGGCCCCGGAAGACCACGCCGTGCACCGGGCCGCCGAGCTTCTCGTCGGCGGCGAGCTGCTGGAGCGCGTCGGTCAGCTGGATCTCGCCGCCCCGGCCCGGCTCGGTCTCGCGCAGCACGTCGAAGACGGCGGGGTCCAGGACATAGCGGCCGATGACCGCGAGGTTGCTGGGGGCGTCGCCCGGCTCGGGCTTCTCGACCAGGCCGGTGACCCGGACGATGCCCTCCTCGGCGGTGGGCTCCACGGCCGCGCAGCCGTAGAGGTGGCTCTGTTCGGGCGCCACCTCCATCAGCGCGACGACGCTGCCGCCCTCCCGCTCCTGGATGCCGGTCATCCGGGTCAGCAGCGGGTCGCGCGGGTCGATCAGGTCGTCGCCGAGGAGCACCGCGAAGGGCTCGTCGCCCACATGGGGCTCCGCGCACAGGACGGCGTGGCCGAGGCCGCGCGGGTCGCCCTGACGGACGTAGTGCATGGTCGCGAGCTCGCTCGACTCCTGGACCCGGACCAGCCGCTCGGCGTCGCCCTTGCGGGTCAGCGCCGACTCCAGCTCGTAGTTCCGGTCGAAGTGGTCCTCCAGCGCGCGCTTGTTGCGTCCGGTGATCATCAGGACGTCGCTCAGCCCCGCGGCGGCGGCCTCCTCCACGACGTACTGGATCGCCGGCTTGTCCACGACCGGCAGCATCTCCTTGGGAGTCGCCTTCGTCGCCGGCAGGAACCGGGTACCGAGCCCGGCGGCCGGTATGACGGCCTTCTGGATCTTGCGCATGTGGGGGCTTTCGTGTCGGGGGCGGGAGGGCCCGGCGCCGGGACGCGGCCCGGCCGGTCCCGGGAGGGGGACCGGCCGGACCGTGTCACGCGAGGCGGATCAGTCCTCGTCGGCCGTGGCCGTGACGGCCGGGGCGGTCTGCTGCTCCGCCGCCACCGTCTTCTTCGCCGCCGCCTTCTTGGCCGTCGTCTTCTTCGCGGCCGTCTTCTTCGCCGCGGTCTTCTTGACGGCCGCCTTCTTGGCTGTGGCCTTCTTGGCGGTCTTGCGGGCCGCCTTCTTGGCCGGAGCCGCCTCGGCCTCGGACTCCGCCGCCTCGGGAGCCTCCGTGGCCTCGGGGGTCTCGGGGGCCTCGGGGGTCTCCACCACGACGACCGCGGCGTCCTCGGCACCGGCCGGGGAACCGGCGGGCGCGCTGACCTTGCGGGTGGCGCGGCGCCGGACACGCGGCGGCGCGGCGGCCTCCTCGGCCGGGGCCTCGGCGTGCGACGCCTCGACCACCGGGTCCTCGGCGGCCACCGGGTCCGGGGCCGCGGCCGGCTCGGCGGCCGGCGCGGGCTCGGCCGGGGCCGCCTCGGTCACGACCGCCTCGGCCTGGGCCGGCGAGCCCGCCGGGGCGGTCGCCTTCCGGGTCGCCCGACGGCGCGTCCGGCCCTGCGGGGCCTCGGCGGGAGCCTCCTCGGCCACCGGCTCCGGGGCCGCGACGGGCTCCGCGACCGGCTCCGCCACGATCTCCTCCACCGGGGCGGCGGAGGTCTTCGGGGCGCCGGCCGGGGCCGATGCCTTGCGGGTCGCCCGACGGCGGCCGCGGCCGCGGGTGGCGGCGGCCTCGGCCTCGGCGGCGCTGCTGTACAGCTCCTCGTCCGGGACGAACTCGGGCTCGGGCAGGGCCACCGGCGCGGCGACCTCCGCCGCGACCTCGGCCTCGGTCTCGGCCTCGGTGTGGTCCTGGGCGTGCTCGTGACCGTGGTCGTGGTCGTGGTCCTGACCGCCGCCGCGCCGCTTCTTCGAGCGCTTGCCGCCGCCACCGCCGCCCGCCGACGCGGGCTGCTCCATGTGGACGATGACACCGCGGCCGTTGCAGTGGACGCAGGTCTCGGAGAAGGACTCGAGCAGCCCCTGGCCGACCCGCTTGCGGGTCATCTGGACCAGGCCCAGCGAGGTGACCTCGGCGACCTGGTGCTTCGTACGGTCGCGGCCCAGGCACTCCAGCAGGCGCCGCAGCACCAGGTCCCGGTTGGACTCCAGCACCATGTCGATGAAGTCGACCACCACGATGCCGCCGAGGTCGCGCAGCCGCAGCTGGCGCACGATCTCCTCGGCCGCCTCCAGGTTGTTCTTGGTGACCGTCTCCTCCAGGTTGCCGCCCTGGCCGGTGAACTTCCCGGTGTTGACGTCGACCACGACCATGGCCTCGGTCTTGTCGATCACCAGCGAGCCGCCGCTCGGCAGGTAGACCTTGCGGTCCAGCGCCTTCATCAGCTGCTCGTCGATCCGGTACGTCGCGAAGATGTCGACCTCGGAGGTCCACCGCGACAGCCGGTCCGTCAGGTCGGGCGCCACGTGCGAGACGTAGCCGTGGATGGTCTCCCACGCGTCGTCGCCGCTGACGATGACCTTGGAGAAGTCCTCGTTGAAGATGTCCCGGACGACCCGGACGGTCATGTCCGGCTCGCCGTACAGGAGGGTCGGGGCGTTGGAGTTGCCGGTGCCCTTCGCCTTCTTCTGGATGTCCTCCCACTGCTGCTGGAGGCGCTCGACGTCACGGCGCAGCTCGTCCTCGCTCGCGCCCTCGGCGGCGGTGCGCACGATGACGCCCGCGTCCTCGGGGACGATCTTCTTGAGGATGGTCTTGAGCCGGGCGCGCTCGGTGTCGGGCAGCTTGCGGCTGATCCCGGTCATCGAGCCCTCGGGCACGTAGACGAGGTAGCGGCCGGGCAGCGAGACCTGGCTGGTCAGGCGGGCGCCCTTGTGGCCGATCGGGTCCTTGGTGACCTGCACCAGGACGGACTGGCCGGACTTGAGCGCGGTCTCGATACGGCGGGGCCCGTGGGCCATGCCGAGCGCCTCGAAGTTGACCTCACCGGCGTACAGGACGGCGTTGCGGCCCTTGCCGATGTCCACGAACGCGGCCTCCATGGACGGCAGCACGTTCTGGACCTTGCCCAGGTAGACGTTGCCGACGTAGCTGGTGGCCTGCTCCTTGTTGACGTAGTGCTCGACGAGCACGTTGTCCTCGAGGACGCCGATCTGGGTGCGCTCACCGCTCTGGCGGACGACCATGACGCGCTCGACGGCCTCGCGGCGCGCCAGGAACTCCGCCTCGGTGATGATCGGCACCCGGCGGCGGCCCTGCTCGCGGCCCTCGCGGCGGCGCTGCTTCTTGGCCTCCATGCGGGTCGAGCCCTTGATGGACTGGACCTCGTCGAAGCCGGTGCCGGGCTCCCGCTCCTCCTTCTTGCGGGGCTCGCGGACCTTGACGACGGTGCGCTCCGGGTCGTCCGAGCCGTTCTCGGCATCGCCCACCGCGTCACCGCTGCGACGACGGCGGCGACGGCGACGGCGGCTGCTGCTCGTGCCGGAGGCGGCGGACTCGCGCTCGTCGTCCTCCTCGTCGGCCTCGTCCCCGGACTCCTGGGCGGCCTCGGGCTCGTCCTCGGCCCGGTCGCCGTGCTCGTCGTCCGTCTGCTGCTCGGCGCCCTCGTCCTCGGCGGCCTCGCCCCGGCGGCGGCGACGGCCGCCCCGGCGACGGCGGCGCGACGGGCGGTCGCCGTACTCGTCGGTGTCCTCGCCGTCCTGCTCGGCCTCGGCGGCGGCCTCCGGCTCCTGCTCGTCCTCGGCCCGCTCCTGCGCCGGGGCGGCCGGCACGGCCTCGGTGGTCTCGGCGTCGGCGGCCTCACCGCGACGGCGGCGACGGCGGCGCGAACCGCCCTGCGACGCGGTCTCGGCGGGCGCGGGCGTCTCGTCCCGGACCGGGGCGGCCTCGTCCTCGGGCTCCTCGTGCGAGGCGGCGGCCGCGGCGGCGGCCGCGGTCTCCGGGGTCTGGAACATCGGCTCGGCGAAGACCGGCGCCTGGAAGACGGCGACGGCCGGGCGGGTGGCCCGACGGCCGCGGCGCGCGGGCTCCTCCGGCTCGGCGGTGAACTCGGGTCGGCCGGCGGCGGCGGTGGCCCGGCGGCGCTGACGGCCGCGCGGGGCGGCCTCCTCGACCTCGACGGGCTCGGCGGCCAGCTCCTCCACGGCAGCCTCGGGCAGGCTCTCACCGGTCTGGGCGGCCTCGGCGGGCTGCTCGGCGGCGGCCTTCGGCGCACCGGCCGGGGACGAGGCCCGACGGGTGGCGCGGCGGCGGCCGCGGGGGGCCTCGGCGGGCTCGGCGACCGGCTCGGCGGCCTGGGCCGTTTCGGTGACCTCGTCGGTCTCCTCGGCCTCTTCGGTCCCGGCCTCGGCGGCGGGCGCCACCGGAGCGGTCTGCGGGGCACCGGCCGGAGCGGAGGCCCTGCGGCGGGTACGGCCGCGAGGGGCCTCGGCGGGCTCGGGAGCGGCCTCGGCGACCGGCGCGGCGGCCTCGGGGGCCTCCTCGGCCTCCGTCACGATCTCGGCGGCCTTCGGCGCACCGGCGGGCGAGGTGGCCTTGCGGACGGCGCGGCGGCGGCGGGGGGCCTCGACGGCGGGCTCGGCGGCCGGCTCCTCGACGGGCTCCGCCACGGGGGCCTCCTCGACGATCTCGGCCGGCTCGGCGGCCTTGGGCGCGCCGCTCGGCGAGGTGGCCTTGCGGACGGCGCGGCGGCGCGGGCGCGCCGGGGCGGCGCTCTCGGCGGCGGGCTCGGGGCTCTCCACGACGGGGGCCTCCTCAACGGTCTCGGCCGGCTCGGCGGCCTTGGGCGCGCCGCTCGGCGAGGTGGCCTTGCGGACGGCACGGCGGCGGCGGGGGGCCTCGGCGACGGGCTCGGCGGCCGGTTCGGCGGCGGGCTCCGCCACGGGCTCGGCCGCGGCCGGCTCGGGGGTCACGGGCTCCGCGGTCCCGGCCTGCTCGGCGGCCTGCGGCGCACCGGCCGGGGAGGTGGCCTTGCGGACCGCGCGGCGGCGGGGGCGGGCGGGGGCGGCCTCGGCGGCCGGCTCCGTGCTCGGGGACTCTGCGGCGTCAACGGACGGTATGGCCGACGCGTCGGTGGCGGCCTGCGCCCCGGCCGACGGCGGGCCGGCGGGGCGGGAGGCGGCGCGGCGCCTGCGGCGCGGGGGCAGCTTGTCCCCGGGGGTGTTGTTGTCTTCGGCGTTCCCGGCGGTGCCGGGTTCGTTCGGCTGGGGCATGCGGGCGTTTCTCCCGTCGCGCTCCCGGGCGCCGCACCTGATTCCGGTCCGGCTCGGTCCGCGGGTGGCCGCGGCACCGCCGTCCGGGGCGCGGGCGCCGCACGGGAGCTGAATCTTGGCTCGCCGGTTCCGTACGCGGTGTGCGGACGGCCTGGCGAAAGTCTTATGGGTCAGCGCGCGGCCCGGCCCAGGTGGCTCCCGAGCACGAGGGCTGCGCTACGACGACCGCCTTACGCGGAACCTGCACCTTCCGGCGCCGTCGCGACGGCGGTCCCGGTGGCCGTGGTTGATGCGGCCGGGGCTGCCTCGCGGTCGGGCGCGAGCGGGTCGGTCACCGTGCCGGACTCCTCGTCGAAGAGCCCCTGCGCCAGCCTGGTCACCGCTGCGGGGACCGGCGGCGCCAGGTCGGCCACAACGCGGAGACCGGACAGGACGTCGTCAGGCCGTACGGCAGGTGTCACGTGCCGAACAACCAGCCGCAGTATCGCACAGGCCCTGTCACCGGGCCTATCGGCCGGAAGATCGAGGGTCCGCAGGTCCACCACGGCGGAACGGGCGTCGAAGGCCCGCATGCCGTTCTTCGTACGGCGCTCGACCTCGACGGTCTCCGCCGCGTTGAAGGCGGACACGGCCTTCTCCGCGTCCTCCCGGGTCACCCCGTCGAGGCGGATCTCCCAGACGGAGGCGGTCAGCCGGTCGGCGAGACCCGAGGTGCGGGCCTCGACGGCGTCCGTGATGTCCAGACCGTCCGGCATGGAGTCGTTGAGCAGCTCACGCAGGACGCCCGGGTCACGGGGCTCGGTGAGCGCGATCTCCAGGAACTCGGCCTCGCTGCCCGTACCGGTGGGGGCGGCGTTGGCGTACGACACCTTGGGGTGGGGGGTGAAGCCCGCCGAGTAGGCCATGGGCACCTGGGAGCGGCGCAGCGCCCGCTCGAAGGCACGCTGGAAGTCGCGGTGGCTGGTGAACCGGAGGCGGCCGCGCTTGGTGTAGCGCAGTCGGATGCGCTGCACCGCCGGTGCGGGCGGCGGGCCTTCGGGCTGTCGCTTGCCCAGTGGTTCTTCTCCTCGGTGCGGGGCGGGCGCGGTGGCGCGCCGCCCTCGAAATACGGGTGGCCCGGGGGCCCGGTCCGGCTCACCCCTGCTGTGCGGATTTCTCCGGGAGCGGGGAGAACTCTGGTCCTGGCACCGCGCTGGGCACGGTCGTTGCACTACCCAGAGTACGCGCAAGGGGGCTTCCTGGTTCCCCGGGCTCGGGTTCGGCGGGCGCACCGACCAGGGCGCGCCAGGCGTCGCGCCTGGCCCGGCGGACCGTTTCCCGGGCCGTGCGCAGCGTCTGGCGGGCCGTGCGGCCCACCGCGCGCAGGGCCCGCCCGGCGGGTGCCAGGAAGGCGTCGCGCACGAAGTGTCCGACCGGGACGCACACCGTGCGGTACGCCCAGCGCACCGGCGCGGCGATCAGGTTCCGGGCGAGCCAGGCGAGCGCCCGGCCGACCGCCCGGGAGAGGTGTCCGGCGACCCGCCAGGCGATCCCGAGCGCGGCGGCGATCTCGCGCCCGAGCGGAGTCAGGACGTGCCGGTAGACCCGGACGACGGGCGTGACGAGAAGCACGACGACGAGCCACCGCAGCGCGATGCCGATGCCCCGGAGGGACGCCTCGGTCCCCCGGATCACCAGATCCAGCACCCAGGCGATGCCGTGGCCCACCGGGGTGAGCACGTTCCGGTACGTCCAGGCGAGCGGGACCACGATCAGATACCGGACGAGCCGGGCAACGGCGAGCCCGACGGGCACCAGGACGTACCGCCACAGCAGCACCACCGGCAGGACGAGCACCATGGTGAGCAGCCACTTCAGGGCGGTCCCGAGCCATCGCGCCGCCGGGACCAGCACTTCCCGGTACAGCCACCGCAGCCCGTGTCCGAGCGGGGTGAGCAGATGCGCGTACGCCCATCGGAGCGGCAGCACGATCCCGTACCGGGCCACGGGCACCACGACGTAACGCCAGAGCGCGACCCACGGCCAGACGAACACGGCGCGGGCCAGCCAGAACAGGGCGTGCCCGAGCGGGACGCAGACGTGCCCCCACAGCCACCCCGCCGGGATCACGACCAGGACGTCGAAGAGCCGGGCCAGGGCGCGTCCGAGCGGGCGGAACAGCACCCGTTCGGCGGCCCTCGCGGTGACGACGAGGGCGTCCCACACCATCCGTACCGGCAGGACGACGAGGAGGACCACGATCCGGACCGGGATCCGGATGAGTGTGGTGAGGCAGCCGTCGCCGCCCTCGTAGTGCGCGGGCGCCTGGTGGGCGCCGTACTCCGCGGGCGCCCGGTGCTTTCCCTGTTCCATGTCCCCCATGACGCGAAGGCCCGGCCGGGAGTTTCCCCGGACCGGGCCTTCGTCACCGAGCTGTCACACGCCCGCGATCGCTTCGCGGCTCACTTCACGACCGTCAGCGGCAGGAGCTTCTTGCCGGTCGGGCCGATCTGGATGCTGGTGTCCATCTGCGGGCACACCCCGCAGTCGAAGCACGGGGTCCAGCGGCAGTCCTCGACCTCGGTCTCGTCCAGCGAGTCCTGCCAGTCCTCCCAGAGCCAGTCCTTGTCGAGGCCGGAGTCCAGGTGGTCCCAGGGCAGGACCTCCTCGTAGGTCCGCTCGCGGGTGGTGTACCAGTCGACGTCCACGCCGAACTCCGGCAGGGTCGCCTCGGCGCTCTTCATCCACAGGTCGTAGCTGAAGTACTCGCGCCAGCCGTCGAACCGGCCGCCGGCCTCGTAGACCGCGCGGATGACGGAGCCGACCCGGCGGTCACCGCGCGAGAGCAGGCCCTCGACGATGCCCGGCTTGCCGTCGTGGTAGCGGAAACCGATCGAGCGGCCGTACTTCTTGTCGCCGCGGATCTTGTCCCGGAGCTTGCCGAGCCGGGCGTCGGTCTCCTCGGCGCTGAGCTGCGGCGCCCACTGGAACGGGGTGTGCGGCTTGGGCACGAAGCCGCCGATGGAGACCGTGCAGCGGATGTCGTTCTGGCCGGAGACCTCGCGGCCCTTGGCGATCACGTTGACCGCCATGTCGCCGATCTGGAGGACGTCCTCGTCGGTCTCGGTGGGCAGACCGCACATGAAGTACAGCTTCACCTGGCGCCAGCCGTTGCCGTACGCGGTGGCGACCGTGCGGATCAGGTCCTCCTCCGAGACCATCTTGTTGATGACCTTGCGCATGCGCTCGGAGCCGCCCTCGGGGGCGAAGGTGAGACCGGAACGGCGGCCGTTGCGGGTCAGCTCGTTGGCCAGGTCCACGTTGAACGCGTCGACGCGGGTGGACGGCAGCGAGAGGCCGATCTTGTCCTCGGTGTAGCGGTCCGCGAGGCCCTTGGCGATCTCACCGATCTCCGTGTGGTCGGCGGAGGAGAGGGAGAGCAGGCCGACCTCCTCGAAGCCGGTCGCCTTGAGGCCCTTCTCCACCATCTCGCCGATGCCGGTGATGCTTCGCTCCCGCACGGGGCGCGTGATCATGCCGGCCTGGCAGAAACGGCAGCCGCGGGTGCAGCCGCGGAAGATCTCCACGGACATCCGCTCGTGGACGGTCTCGGCGAGCGGGACCAGGGGCTGCTTCGGGTAGGGCCACTCGTCCAGGTCCATGACGGTGTGCTTGGACACCCGCCACGGCACGCCCGACTTGTTCGGTACGACGCGGCCGATGCGGCCGTCCGGGAGGTACTCCACGTCGTAGAAGCCGGGGACGTACACGCCACCGGTCCTCGCCAGGCGGAACAGCACCTCCTCGCGGCCCCCGGGGCGGCCCTCGGCCTTCCAGGCGCGGACGATCTCGGTGATCTCCAGGACCGCCTGCTCGCCGTCGCCGATGACCGCGCAGTCGATGAACTCCGCGATCGGCTCCGGGTTGAACGCGGCGTGGCCGCCCGCAAGCACGATCGGGTCGTCGATGTCCCGGTCCTTGGCGGCCAGCGGGATGCCGGCCAGGTCCAGGGCGGTGAGCATGTTGGTGTAGCCCAGCTCGGTGGAGAAGCTGAGCCCGAAGACGTCGAACGCCTTGACCGGGCGGTGGCTGTCCACGGTGAACTGCGGCACCTCGTGCTCGCGCATCAGCGCTTCGAGGTCCGGCCAGACGCTGTAGGTGCGCTCGGCGAGGACGCCCTGGCGCTCGTTGAGTACCTCGTACAGGATCATGACGCCCTGGTTGGGCAGCCCGACCTCGTACGCGTCCGGGTACATCAGCGCCCAGCGGACGTCGCACTCGTCCCACGGCTTGACGGTGGAGTTCAGCTCACCGCCGACGTACTGGATGGGCTTCTGCACATGCGGGAGCAGAGCTTCGAGCTGTGGGAAGACCGAATCGACAGACATCGCGAACTTTCGAGAGCCGGCAGGGGTGACCATCCAGCGTACCTCGCTGCTCAGTGTCCCCGCGCCCGCCGGATACGGGCCCGGTGGGCCCGGTGCCACGCCCCGGGCAGCTCGCGCTCGGTCGCGGCGGCGGCCGCCTCCTCCCGCCCGTACACCAGTCCCCAGGTGAACGAGGGCTCCCCCGCCGCGTGTGCCTGTACGGCGAGGGCACGCAGGGTCTCGCGCGCGACGACGCCGTCCTGGTGGTCGCCGAGGAGGCTCTGTACGGCCTTGAGGCGCTTGGCCGCCTTCTTCGCGGGCCCGCCGAGTGCGGGGCGGGCGGCCTCCGCCGCGTACCGGGCCCTCTTCGCGGCCTTGCGGGCGTTGTGCAGCGCGGCGTCCCGGTCCGCCCCCGGCGGCAGTTCCAGGGCCCGCGCCACCCGGCCGGCGAGGCGCTTGTGGTCCTTGCGCACCGCGCGGACCAGCTCGTCGCCCGGCTCCCCGGCGGCCCCGGGCAGCAGCGGCGGGGCGGCGAGCAGCGCATCCAGGGCGCGCAGCAGGTCCAGATAGCGCGCGGAGTCCAGGACGGCGGCCGTGCGCCGGCGCGAACCGCTGCGCCCCGCCGCCGACCAGAGCCGCAGCCGCGCCCCGGCCGGTCCGATGACCAGGGGCCGGGGCAGCTCGCCGAGCCGGGCGCGCAGCCGGGCGTCCAGCACCTCCTGGTCCCGGTCGACCCCCAGCTCCCCCGCGAGCCACTTCAGCTCGGTGCCCAGGGGGCGGGTGGCCTCGCGGTCCAGGACCCGGCGGTACGTGCGCAGGGCGCTGCGCAGCCGGCGGGTGGCGACGCGCATCCGGTGCACGGAGTCCGGCTGACCCCGCCGCACGGCCGGGTCGAGCGCCACGATCGCCTCGGCCTGGCGGCGTACGTAGCGCAGGACGTGGTCACCGGCGGTGCGCGGTTCGTCCTCCCGGGGGCGGGTGGCTTCCGGTCCCGTTTCCGTCAGCGCGCGGGCCAGTTTGGAGGGGGCGGCGGAGGGCCGGATGCCGGCCTCCTCCAGCGCGCGGCCGACGGTGTCGAGGAAGGCGGGGTCGCCGTCGTCGGCGAGCTCGGCCTCGATCTCGGTCCAGGTGGCGGTGCGGTCGCCGCCGTGGAGCCGCTCCGCGAGGACCTCGTCGACACTCAGCTCCGCGAGCGGGGAGCCGTCGTCGTCCAGGAGTACGTGGACGTCGCGGACGGAGACCAGCCGGACGACGGGGACGACGGGGGTGTCGAGGACCCGGGAGCGGATCAGGGCGGTGAGGCGGGCCGGTACGCGGTCGGAGAGCGGGGCCCGGATCTCGTCACGGACGCCCTCGGCGACGGGGAGCTTCAGGTGCCAGCCGGCGTCGGAGCCCCCGGTGCGGCGGCGAAGGGTGATGCTTCCGGCGGCGAGGCGCAGGTCCTCGGTGTCGTAGTAGACGGCGTCGAGCTCCATGACGCCCTCGTGCGCGACGGACCCGACCCCGGCCACCCGGCCCAGGTCGGGCAGCCGGGTGGCGTCGGTGGCTTCGTACTTCCGCTCGATCTCGCGCTTGGAGTCCGCCATGTAACGAACCTAACGCGCCCCCGCGAAACCGCTCAGGCCGTTATCGGCCGTTGCACCCGGATCGACTGGAGCAGACCGATCGCGACCCAGACGGCGAACATCGAGGAGCCGCCGTAGGAGACGAACGGCAGCGGGAGTCCGGCGACCGGCATGATGCCGAGCGTCATGCCGATGTTCTCGAAGGACTGGAAGGCGAACCAGGCGATGATCCCGGCGGCGACCACCGTGCCGTACAGCTCGGTCGTCTCGCGGGCGATGCGGCAGGCGCGCCACAGGACGACGCCGAGCAGCACGAGGATGAGCCCGGCGCCGAGGAAGCCCAGCTCCTCGCCGGCGACCGTGAAGACGAAGTCGGTCTGCTGCTCGGGGACGAACTGCCCGGTGGTCTGGGTGCCCTGGAAGAGGCCGGTGCCGTGCAGTCCGCCGGAGCCGATCGCGATGCGGGCCTGGTTGGTGTTGTAGCCGACACCGGCCGGGTCGAGCGCCGGGTTGGCGAAGGCGGCGAAGCGGGCGATCTGGTAGTCGTCCAGCAGCCCGAGCTGCCAGATGGCGACCGCCCCGGCCACGCCCGCGCCGAGGAGACCGAAGACCCAGCGGTTGGAGGCGCCGGAGGCCAGCAGCACCCCGAGCACGATGACGACCATGACCATCACGGAGCCGAGGTCCGGCATCCCCATGACGATGACCATGGGGAGCGCCGCGAGGCCGAGGGCCTTGGCGACGGTCCGGTGGTCGGGGTGGACCTGGTCGCCCGCGTCCACGCGGGCGGCGAGGATCATCGCCATGCCCAGGATGATGGTGATCTTGGTGAACTCGGACGGCTGGATGGAGAAGCCGCCGGGCAGCAGGATCCAGGCGTGGGCGCCGTTGACGGTGGCGCCCAGCGGGGTGAGGACCGCCAGGACGAGGACCACGGACAGCCCGTAGAGGATCGGCACGGCGCCGCGCAGGGTGCGGTGGCCGAGCCAGATCGTGCCGATCATCAGCGCCATGCCGATGCCGGTGTTCAGCGCGTGCCGGAACAGGAAGTAGTACGGGTCCCCGTGGGTCAGTGAGTCGCGTCCCCGGGTCGCCGACCAGACCAGCAGCGAGCCGATGAAGGAGAGCGCGACCGCCGAGCCGAGGAGCGGCCAGTCGAGCCGGCGCACGACGGAGTCGCGGGCCATGAGCCGGCCCCAGCCGGAGCGCTCGGGGCCGTAGCGCGGGACGGAGAATCCGGCCATCAGTCGCGCCTCCCCAGCACCGCGGCGAGCGTCTGCTCGGCGGGCGGCTTCTGCGAGTCGGGGTCGTACGGCTTGATCTTCGGGGCGTCGATGGTGCCGTCCGTCTGGATCTTCGGCAGGCCCTTCTGCGGCGTCGGCAGGAGAGCCTTCTTGAGGTCCTGCTTGCCGGAGGGGTCGAGCCCGTACAGCGCGTTGTAGATGCGGCGGACAGCGGGCCCGGACGCACCGGAACCCGTACCGCCCTGGGAGATCGTCATGACGATCGAGTAGTCCTTGGTGTACGTGGCGAACCAGGAGGTCGTCTGCTTGCCGTAGACCTCGGCGGTACCCGTCTTGGCGTGCATCGGGATCTTGTCCTGCGGCCAGCCGCCGAATCGCCAGGCGGCCGAACCGCGGGTCGCGACACCCGCGAGGGCTTCGTCTATCTCGTTGCGCGTCTTCTTGGTGAACGGCAGCTTGCCGTGCGACTTGGGCTCGATCTCCTGGACGGTTTTGCCGTCGCCGCTGACGATCGCCTTGCCGACGGTGGGGTCGTAGAGCGTGCCGCCGTTGGAGATGGCCGCGTAGATGGTGGCCATCTGGATCGGCGTGACGAGGGTGTCGCCCTGGCCGATGGAGTAGTTGACGGAGTCACCGGCGCGCATCTTGTCGCCTTCGAGGCAGTTCTCGTAGGCGATCTTCTCGACGTACGTGCCGTCCTTCTTGCCCTGCTTGCACCAGGCGTCGTGGTTGGCCTCGGCGAAGTTCTTCTTCCACTCGCGGTCCGGGACGCGGCCGCTGACCTCGTTGGGGAGGTCGATGCCGGTCTCCTTGCCCAGGCCGAACTGGTGGGCGGTCTTGTAGAACCAGTCGTTGGGGTGCTTCTTCGGGTTGTTGCCGCCGTCCTTCGCCCACTCCTTGTGCGCGATGCCGTAGTACACGGTGTCGCAGGAGACCTCCAGGGCGCGGCCGATGGTGATGTCGCCGTAGCCCTGGGACTCGAAGTTCTTGAAGGTCTGCCCGCCGATGGAGTACGAGCTGGGGCAGGGGTAGTGCCCGTCGAAGGGGTATCCGGCGTTGACCGCGGCGGTCGAGGAGATCACCTTGAAGATCGAGCCGGGGGCGGCCTGGCCCTGGATGGCCCGGTTCAGCAGCGGGAAGTTGGACTTCTTGCCGGTGAGCTTGGCGTAGTCCTTCGCGGAGATGCCGCCGACCCAGGAGTTCGGGTCGTAGTTGGGCAGGGACGCCATGGCGACGACCCGGCCGGTCTTGGCCTCCATGACGACGACCGCTCCGGAGTCGGCCTTGTAGTTCTCACCGGTGTTGGTGTCGAAGGCTTTGCGTGCCTCCTTCATGGCGTCGTTGAGTTCGTACTCGGCGACGGCCTGGACGCGGGCGTCGATCGAGGTGACGACGCTGGCACCGGGCTCCGCCTCGTCGTTCTTGGCCTGGCCGATGACCCGGCCCAGGTTGTCGACCTCGTAGCGGGTGACGCCGGCCTTGCCGCGCAGCTCCTTGTCGTACGTGCGCTCCAGTCCGGAGCGGCCGACCATGTCGGAGCGCAGATACGGCGAGTCGCTGTCCTGGGCCTTGGTGATCTCCTCGTCCGTGACGGGCGAGAGGTAGCCGAGGACCTGGGCGGTGTTCGCCTTGCCGGGTGCGGCGTAGCGGCGGACGGCGGTGGGCTCCGCGGTGATGCCGGGGAAGTCCTCGGCGCGCTCGCGGATCGTCAGGGCCTGCTGGGTGGTGGCCTCGTCGGTGACCGGGATCGGCTGGTAGGGCGAGCCGTTCCAGCAGGGCTGCGGGGTCTTGGCGTCGCAGAGCCGGACCTTGTCGAAGACGTCCTTCGGCTTCATGTCGAGGACGTCGGCGAGCCGGGTCAGCACGGCCTTGCCGTCGTCGGCCATCTTCAGCAGCTCGGTGCGGCTGGCGGAGACCACGAGGCGGGTCTCGTTGTCGGCGAGCGGGACGCCCCGCGCGTCGAGGATGGAGCCGCGGGCGGCGGGCTGGACGACCTGCTGGACGTGGTTGTTCTTCGCCTCGTCCGAGTACTCCTGCCCGTTGCGGATCTGGAGGTACCAGAGGCGGCCGCCGAGGGTGAGGAGCAGCGAGAAGACGAGGACCTGGATGACGATCAGCCGGATCTGGACGCGCTGGGTGCGGCCCGTCTCGGGGATGTTGCTCACGGGGCGCCCCCGGTGGTGGTCCGTGGGCGGGGCCCGGCGTGGTGCTGCCTCACAGTCGCTTGACTCCCTTGATCCGTCCGGCGCGTGCCGCCCGGTTGCGGGCCGCCTTCACGCGCAGTCCGCCGCGCTGGCTGCCGATCCGCAGCCCGGTCCCGGCCGCCAGCCAGCCGGCCGCCACGTCGCCGCGCCCCGAGGAGGACTCGGTGACGGGGTCGTTCACGGTGCGTCTGGCGAGCGCCATGATCAGCGGCACGGTGAACGGCGCCAGGAGGAGGTCGTACACCGCGGCCGTGAACAGCAGGCTGCCGAGGCCCACGTGGCGGGCCGCCGTGTCGCCGACGAGGGCGCCGACGCCCGCGTACAGCAGGGTCGATCCGATCGCCGCCGCGACGACCACGGCCATCGGCAGGAACGCGGACTTGAGCTGGCCGTTCTCCGGCCGGGCCAGGCCCGCGAGGTAGCCGATGACGCAGAGGACGAGGGCGTAGCGCCCGGCGGCGTGGTCGGCCGGGGGCGCCAGGTCCGCGAGGAGGCCGGCGCCGAAGCCGATCAGGGCGCCGCTGACGTGCCCGTACACGAAGGCCAGGCCGAGGACGACCATGAGCAGCAGGTCGGGCACGGCGCCGGGGAGCTGGAGGCGGGCGAGCACGGAGACCTGGACGACGAGGGCGAAGACGACCAGAACGATGGAGAGCAGGGTCCGGTTGACGTGCATGGGGATCAGCTCTACCTCTGTTCGTTGACCGCGTTGTCGGCGTTCGGAGTGGCGTTCCCGCTGGGGCTCGGGCTCTCGTGGATGTTGCCGACCACGTTGCCCTCGGTGTCCACGATGTCGCCGTTGGGCGAGATGGTGACGGTGACGGTCGGCGTGGGCTTCGGCTTGGCGGGCGCCTTCGGCTTCTCCGGCAGGACCGAGTCGCGGGGGTCCTGGCGCGGGGCCTGGACGACGATGCCGACGATGTCGAGCTTGGTGAAGGAGACGTACGGGCGGACGTAGACGGTCCGGGTGAGGCCGCCGCCCGAGGGGTCGACGCGGACGACCTGGCCGACCGGGACGCCTGGTACGAACGGCTTGTCCTTGCTGGAGCCGAAGGTGACGAGCCGGTCGCCCTTCTTGACCTTGGCCTTGCCGTTGAGGAACTGCACCGCCAGCGGGCGCGAGCCCTGGCCGGTGGCGAAGCCCAGCTCGTCGGTGGACTCCATCCGGGTGCCGACGGTGAAGTCGGGGTCGTTGGCGAGGAGCACCGTCGCGGTGTCCGGGCCGACGGTGGTGACGCGGCCGACGAGCCCGTCCCCGTTGATGACGGTCATGTCGCGCTTGACGCCGTCCTTGGTCCCCGCGTCGATGGTGACCGTCCAGGAGAAGCCCTGAGCCGCTCCTATGGCGATGACCTCGGCGGCCGCGATGCCGTACTGGCCGGTGGCCGACTTCTTCAGCATGTCGTCCAGCTGGCGGACCCGGCTGCGGTTGCGGTCGTCGCTGCCGAGCTTCGCCTTCAGCTCGGCGTTCTGCTTCTCCAGCGCGGCGATCTTGTCGTGGCGGGCGCCGGAGGCACGGACCGCCCCTATGGCGTTGCCCACCGGGTCGACCGCCGACGCCACGCCGTTCTCCACGGGTCCGAAGACCGTGGCGGCGGCCTGCCGGGCGCCGTCCACCGGTGACGCCTCACCGCCGCGGATGTCCACCGTGATCAGCGCGAACGCGATGGCGATCAGCAGCACCAGGAGCAGCCGGCTCTCTCGTGTGTCCCTCACAGTGCGGCGGCCGTGCCTTCCTCGTAGGAATGATCGTGCCTGTATGTCACGCGGTCCCCCGCGCGGAGCGGCAGCGTCCGCGCGGGGGGCCGTGGGTTACTACCGTCGGGGCTGGGCGTCCAGGACCTGCTGGAGCGCCTCAAACTCCTCGACGCACTTGCCGGAGCCGAGCGCCACCGAGTCCAGCGGGTCCTCGGCGATGTGGATCGGCATGCCCGTCTCGTTGCGCAGCCGCTCGTCCAGGCCGCGCAGCAGCGCGCCGCCGCCGGTGAGGACGATGCCGCGGTCCATGACGTCGCCGGACAGCTCCGGCGGGCACTTGTCGAGCGTCGTCTTGACCGCGTCCACGATCGCGTTGACCGGCTCCTCGATGGCCTTGCGGACCTCGCCGGCCGAGATGACGACGGTCTTGGGCAGGCCCGAGACCAGGTCGCGGCCGCGGATCTCGGTGTGCTCGTCCTTCTCCAGGTCGTACGCCGAGCCGATGGTGATCTTGATCTGTTCGGCGGTGCGCTCACCCAGGAGGAGCGAGTACTCCTTCTTGATGTGCTGGATGATCGCGTTGTCCAGCTCGTCACCGGCGACCCGGATGGACTGGGCGGTGACGATCCCGCCGAGCGAGATCACCGCGACCTCGGTGGTGCCGCCGCCGATGTCGACCACCATGTTGCCGGTGGCCTCGTGGACCGGGAGGCCCGAGCCGATGGCCGCCGCCATGGGCTCCTCGATGATGTGCACCTGGCGGGCGCCGGCCTGGGTCGACGCCTCGATCACGGCGCGTCGCTCGACCCCGGTGATGCCGGAGGGCACGCAGACGACGACCCGGGGGCGGGCCAGGTAGCGGCGCTTGTGGATCTTCAGGATGAAGTAGCGGAGCATCCGCTCCGTGATCTCGAAGTCGGCGATGACGCCGTCCTTCAGAGGCCGTACGGCGACGATGTTGCCGGGCGTACGGCCGATCATCTTCTTGGCCTCGGCGCCGACCGCCAGAATGCCGCCGGTGTTGGTGTTGATGGCCACGACGGACGGCTCGTTCAGAACGATGCCGCGCCCCCTGACGTACACCAGCGTGTTGGCAGTCCCGAGGTCGATAGCCATGTCACGGCCGATGAACGACATTGAGTTCCCCTTGTTCCCCATGAGGATGCGTCGGGCCTCCCAGGTAAAAGCCGTAATGGCTTGTTTTGGTAGGCAGGATGGGCGCTGCGGGCGTGGAAGGTTCCATCGTAGTGCCGGATGTGCCGGCACAGCGCGAGGGTACGCCGCCTTGCTGGGCAGAACGGGTGGCCGTTCCACTCATGGTGACGTTACGTCGGGACGATGCGTTCCCGCGATCGGACACCCTATGCCGAAGGGCGACCGAATTAATTCGGTCGCCCCAGGTGGCGAGCGCTGTTCGGCTGATCCCGGTTCAGGAAAGTCCGGGGAAGAACAGCTTCATTTCCCGCTCCGCGGACTCCTCGGAGTCCGAGGCGTGGATGAGGTTCTCCCGGGTGATCGTGCCGAAATCACCCCGGATCGAGCCGGGCGCGGCGGCGATCGGGTCGGTGGGCCCGGCCAGGGCGCGGACGCCCTCGATGACCCGCTCCCCTTCGGCCACCAGGGCGACGATCGGGCCCGACTGCATGAACTCGACCAGCGGCTCGTAGAAGGGGCGGCCCACGTGCTCGGCGTAGTGCTGCTCCAGCGTGGCGCGGTCCAGGGTACGCAGTTCCAGCGCCGTGATCTTCCAGCCGGCCTTGCGCTCGATGCGGCCGACGATCTCGCCGACCAGACCGCGACGGACGGCGTCGGGCTTGAGAAGAACGAGGGTGCGCTGGGTCATGTGCGGCTCCTTGCAGGCATACGGGTGCGGTGAGGCGACATTACAGGGGCCCGGCGGGCCGCCCGCCGCCGGGTTTGCCGTGGTGCGCGCCTCAGGCCGCGTCGGCCTCTGCCTGGGCCGCCCAGCGGGCCTTCACCTCGTCGATCCGGCGGCCGTAGTGCACCGAGGCCCACCACAGCGCTCCGAAGGCGACGCCCAGGATGAACATGACCGGGATCACGAAGCCGCTCGCGACCAGCGCGACCTGGAGGGCCCAGCCGAGCTGGACGCCTCCCGGCCGGGTGAGCATGCCGCAGAGCAGCACGGAGAGGAGCATCCCGATGCCGCACACCGTCCACACCGTGGCGTTCGACAGGTCGTCGGACTTCATCGCGACGAGTCCGGCGAACCCGATCACGAAGAACTCGCCGATCAGGGTGGACGCACAGAGCATGCGCATGGTCAGCGCCTTCCCAGGAGCAGCCGGGCCTCGCCGACCGTGATCACGGAGCCGGTCACCAGGACACCGGCGCCCGCGTACTCGTCCTCTTCCTCGGCGAGGGTGATCGCCGCCTCCAGCGCGTCGTCGAGCCGGGGTTCGACCTGCACCCGGTCGTGGCCGAAGACCTCGACGGCGACGGCAGCGAGGGCGTCCGCGTCCATGGCGCGCTCGGTGGAGTTCTGGGTGACGACGACTTCGGCGAAGATCGGCTCGAAGGCTTCCAGGAGCCCCCGCACGTCCTTGTCGCCGCTGGCGCCGACCACTCCGATGAGCCGGGAGAAGCCGAACGCCTCGGACAGCCCCTCGGCGGTGGCGCGGGCGCCCGCCGGGTTGTGCGCGGCGTCCAGGACGACGGTCGGACTGGAGCGGACGACTTCGAGGCGGCCGGGCGAGATCACCGAGGCGAAGGCGGCGCGCACGATGTCGGCGTCCAGCGCGCCGGGCTGCTCGGCTCCGACGCCGAAGAACGCCTCGACCGCGCAGAGCGCCACCACCGCGTTGTGCGCCTGGTGGGCGCCGTACAGCGGGAGGAAGATGTTGTCGTACTCGCCGCCGAGGCCACGCAGGGTCAGCAGCTGGCCGCCGACCGCGATCTCGCGGGAGACCACGCCGAACTCCATGCCCTCGCGGGCCACGGTGGCGTCGGCCCCGACGGCCTTCTTCAGCATGACCTGGGCGGCGTCGACGGGCTGCTGGGCCAGGATGACCGTGGCGCCCTGCTTGATGATCCCGGACTTCTCGGTCGCGATCTCGCCCGGCGTGTTGCCCAGGCGGTCGGTGTGGTCCAGCGAGATGGGGGTGACGACGGCGACCGAGGCGTCGATGACGTTGGTCGCGTCCCAGGTGCCGCCCATGCCGACCTCGACCACGGCGACGTCGACGGGCGCGTCGGCGAAGGCCGCGTACGCCATGCCGGTCAGCACCTCGAAGAAGGACAGCCGGTAGGGCTGCTGGGCGTCGACCATCTCGACGTACGGCTTGATGTCCTCGTACGTGGAGATGAACCGCTCCGGGTCCACCGGGGCGCCGTCCAGGCTGATCCGCTCGGTGATCGACTGGACGTGCGGCGAGGTGTAGCGCCCGGTGCGCAGGTCGAAGGCGCCGAGCAGGGCCTCGATCATGCGGGCGGTGCTCGTCTTGCCGTTGGTGCCGGTGATGTGGATCGACGGGTACGCGCGCTGCGGCTCGCCGAGCACGTCCATCAGGGCGGCGATGCGCGTGACGGACGGCTCCAGCTTGGTCTCGCCCCAGCGGCCGGCGAGCTCCTGCTCGACCGCGCGCAGCGCCTTGTCGATCTCCGGGTCGGCGGGGCGGGCGGGAAGCTCTTCGGCGCGGGGCGGCCCGGAGGCGGCGCGCAGGGTGCGGCTCCCGGCCTCGATCACCGCCAGGTCGGGGTCGCGCTGGGTCGCTTCGTCCACGATCTCCGCGAAGGTGTCGTCGGGGTCGGACGCGTCGGGCCGGTCGGGGCGGGGCTCACTCACGGGCCCCAGTCTACGGATGGCCGCGGACATCGCGCGCAGCCGCCCGGGGGCCGGACACGCCGGAGCCCCCGCGCCCCCGGGTGGGGGTGCGGGGGCTCCGGCGCCGGGCTCAGCTCTGCGGCAGGGCCGCCAGCTGGCCGCTGATCCGCTCGATGTCGGCCTCGGCCTTGGTGAGCCGGCCGCGGATCTTGTCGACCACGTTGTCCGGGGCCTTGGCGAGGAACGCCTCGTTGCCCAGCTTGGCGTCGGCCTGGGCGACCTCCTTCTTCGCCGCCTCCAGGTCCTTCGTCAGCCGCTTGCGCTCGGCGTCGACGTCGATCGTGCCCGACAGGTCCAGGGCGACGGTCGCCCCGGCGACGGGCAGCGAGGCGGTGGCGTGGAAGCCGTCCCCGGCCGGCTGGAGCCGGAGCAGCTGGCGCATGGCCGACTCGTGCGGGGCGAGCGGCGTGCCGGTCAGGGTGAGCTCGGCCGGGACCTTCTGGCCGGGCTGGAGGCCCTGGTCGGAGCGGAAGCGGCGGACCTCGGTGACGACCTGCTGGACGAGCTCGATCTCCCGCTCGGCGGCGTCGTCGCGGAAGCCGGAGTCCTGGGGCCAGTCCGCGATGACGACCGACTCGCGGCCGGTGAGCGCGGTCCACAGGGTCTCGGTGACGAAGGGGACGACGGGGTGCAGCAGGCGCAGCATCACGTCGAGGACCTCGCCCAGGACCCGGCCGGAGACCTCGGCCGGGCGGCCGCCGCCGAAGAACGTGGTCTTGGACAGCTCGACGTACCAGTCGAAGACCTCGTCCCAGGCGAAGTGCCGCAGCGCCTCGCTGAGCTTGGAGAACTGGAAGTCCTCGTAGTACGCGTCGACTTCGGCGACCGTCTTGTTCAGCCGGGAGAGGATCCAGCGGTCGGTCACCGACATCTCGTCGGCGGACGGCAGCTCGCCCTCGATCGTCGCCCCGTTCATCAGGGCGAACCGGGTCGCGTTCCAGATCTTGTTGGAGAACTTCGCGGAGCCCTGGACCCAGTCCTCGCCGATCGGGACGTCGGTGCCCGGGTTGGCGCCGCGCGCGAGCGTGAAGCGCAGCGCGTCGGAGCCGTACTTGTCCATCCAGTCCAGCGGGTTGACGACGTTCCCGAAGGACTTCGACATCTTCTTGCCGTGCTCGTCGCGGACCATGCCGTGCAGCACGATCTTCTCGAACGGCGGGACGTCCTTGTTGATGTAGAGGCCGAACATCATCATCCGGGCGACCCAGAAGAAGAGGATGTCGTAGCCGGTGACCAGAACGGAGTTCGGGTAGAACTTCGCGAGGCTCTCGGTCTGTTCGGGCCAGCCGAGCGTGGAGAACGGCCACAGTCCGGAGGAGAACCAGGTGTCCAGGACGTCGCTGTCCTGGGTCCAGCCCTCGCCGGTGGGCGGCTCGTCGTCGGGGCCGACGCAGACCATCTCGCCGTCGGGGCCGTGCCAGACGGGGATGCGGTGGCCCCACCAGAGCTGGCGCGAGATGCACCAGTCGTGGAGGTTGTCGACCCAGTCGAAGTACCGCTTCTCCATCTCCTGCGGGTGGATCTGGACCTTGCCGTCGCGGACGGCGTCACCGGCCGCCTTGGCGAGCGGGGCGACCTTGACCCACCACTGCATGGACAGCCGGGGCTCGACGGTGGTCTTGCAGCGCGAGCAGTGGCCGACGGAGTGGACGTACGGCCGCTTCTCGGCGACGATCCGGCCCTCTTCGCGCAGGGCGGCGACGATCGCCGAGCGGGCCTCCATCCGGTCCAGGCCCTCGAAGGGGCCGGGGACGGTGATGACCGCCCGCTCGTCCAGGACGGTGAGGAAGGGCAGGTCGTGGCGCTGCCCGATCTCGAAGTCGTTCGGGTCGTGGGCGGGGGTGACCTTGACGGCCCCGGTGCCGAACGACGGGTCGACGTGGTGGTCGGCGACGACCGGGATGGTGCGGTCGGTCAGCGGCAGCTTGATCTGCTTGCCGACCAGGTGCTTGTACCGCTCGTCGTCGGGGTGGACGGCGACGGCGGTGTCGCCGAGCATCGTCTCGGCGCGGGTGGTGGCGACGACGATGGTCTCCTCGCCCTCGCCGTACGTCATGGAGACGAGCTCGCCGTCGTCCTCCTGGTACTCGACCTCGATGTCCGAGATCGCGGTGAGGCACCGGGGGCACCAGTTGACGATGCGCTCACGGCGGTAGATGAGCTCGTCGTCGTACATCCGCTTGAAGATGGTCTGGACGGCCTTGGACAGGCCCTCGTCCATCGTGAACCGCTCGCGGGTCCAGTCGACGCCCTCGCCGAGGCGGCGCATCTGGCCGGAGATCTGGCCGCCGGACTCGTTCTTCCACTGCCAGACGCGCTCGACGAACGCCTCGCGGCCCAGGTCGTGGCGGGACTTGCCCTCCTTGCCGAGCTCGCGCTCGACGACGTTCTGGGTGGCGATGCCGGCGTGGTCCATGCCCGGCTGGTACAGCGCCTCGAAGCCCTGCATGCGCTTGCGGCGGACGAGGGCGTCGATCAGCGTGTGCTCGAAGGCGTGGCCCAGGTGCAGGGAGCCGGTGACGTTGGGCGGCGGGATGACGATCGTGAACGGCGGCTTGTCGCTCTTGGCGTCCGCCTCGAAGTACCCGCGTTCTACCCAGCGCTCGTACAGCTTCCCCTCTACCTCGGCCGGCGTGTACTGGGTCGGCAGTTCGGGGTTGCTGGCTGGCTGCTGCGCTGGGTTCTCGGTCACGCGGACAGTTTAGAGCCGTCACAGGAGTGCCCCGAAACCGGTTTGTTCCGTAACGGTGTGCCTCCCGGTGGTCCGCGCGCGCGAGCCTTCCGTCAGGATGTTCGCAACGCGTAAGTATCACGAACAGGGGACACCGCAGATGAGCTACAACCAGCCGGGTCCGTACGGTGGCCAGCCGCCGCAGGGCCAGCCCGGACCGTACGGCCAGCAGCCGGGCCCCTACGGCGGTCAGCCGCCGCAGGGCCAGCCCGGCTACGGCTACCCGCAGCAGGCCCCCCAGGGCGTCCCGCCCCAGCAGCAGCCCCAGCCGGGTTACGGCTACCCGCAGGCGCAGCAGCCCGGCCCGTACGGCCAGCAGCCGCCCACCCCGCCGTACGGCGGCCAGCCGGCCTACGGGCAGCAGCCGGGCTTCCCCCCGCCGGCCCCGCAGAAGAAGAAGACGGGCCTGATCGTGGCGGCGGCGGTCGTGGCGCTGGCGGTCGTCGCGGGCGGCGTCTACTACTTCACCTCGGGCGGCGGCAGCAGCTCCGTCGCGTCCTCCACCAAGGGCTACAAGCTGACGCCGCCGGAGTCGGTGGGCGAGTACAAGCAGGACAAGACCGACTCGGACAACAAGACCGGTCCGCTCACCGGCAAGGACAAGACCGAGACCGAGGCGATGGGCGTCAAGTCGCCCGTCGAGGCCAGCGCCGTCTACGGCAGCGGGGACATCGAGAAGAACCCGCTCACCGCGAAGATGCTCATGCTGAAGGGCGTCTGGGGTCAGGTCGACGACCCGGAGAAGACGCTGAACGCGGCCTTCGCGAGCGCCAAGGAGGAGATGAGCAAGGACCAGGGCGAGGACGACAGCGAGACCACCCTCGTCGGCTCTCCCGAGAGCGTCTCCCCCAAGGGCTTCGACGGCGCCCTGATGAAGTGCCAGGTCGTCAAGTCGGTCAACAAGAAGTCCGACGGCTCGGTGCAGCAGGGTCCGAAGGAGTTCAACACCCCCGTCTGCATCTGGACGGACTACAGCACCGTCGGCATCGTCTTCGCCGTCGACCTCGGCGCGGCCATGACCAACAAGAGCATGCCGATCGACGACGTGGCCGATCTGGCCGCCCAGCTCTACAACAGCTCCCGCACCAAGCTCTGACCGCGGCAGCACGAAGGGGCGCCCCGCCGGTTCCTCCGGCCGGGCGCCCCTTCGCGTACGTACGTTTACCGCACCGCGTTACGCGGACTTCTCGTGGCGGCCCTCGTCGCCCTTGCCGATCGTGCGCGGCTCGCGCGGGACCAGCGTCGGGTTGACGTTGTTGCGGACCACGTCGGCGGTGATGACCACGCGGGCGACGTCCTTGCGGGACGGGACCTCGTACATCACCGACTGGAGGACCTCTTCCATGATCGCGCGCAGGCCGCGCGCGCCGGTCTGGCGCAGGATCGCCTGGTCGGCGATGGCCTCCAGCGCCTCACGCTCGAAGTCCAGCTCCACGCCGTCGAGTTCGAACAGCCGCTGGTACTGCTTGACCAGGGCGTTGCGCGGCTCGATGAGGATCTGGAGCAGGGCCTCGCGGTCCAGGTTGTGGACCGAGGTCAGCACGGGGAGGCGGCCGATGAACTCCGGGATCATTCCGAACTTCACCAGGTCCTCCGGCATGACCTCCTGGAACTGGTCGCTGGCCTGGATCTCCCGCTTGGAGCGGATCGTGGCGCCGAAGCCGATGCCCTTGGCGCCGGCCCGGGACTCGATGATCTTCTCCAGGCCGGAGAACGCGCCGCCCACGATGAACAGCACGTTCGTCGTGTCGATCTGGATGAACTCCTGGTGCGGGTGCTTGCGGCCGCCCTGGGGCGGCACGGAGGCGGTGGTGCCCTCCAGGATCTTCAGCAGGGCCTGCTGGACGCCCTCGCCGGAGACGTCACGGGTGATCGACGGGTTCTCGCTCTTGCGGGCGACCTTGTCGATCTCGTCGATGTAGATGATCCCGGTCTCGGCCTTCTTGACGTCGTAGTCGGCGGCCTGGATCAGCTTCAGCAGGATGTTCTCGACGTCCTCGCCGACATAGCCGGCCTCCGTCAGCGCCGTCGCGTCCGCGATGGCGAACGGGACGTTGAGCATGCGGGCCAGCGTCTGCGCGAGCAGCGTCTTGCCGGAGCCCGTGGGGCCCAGCAGCAGGATGTTGGACTTGGCGAGCTCGATCGCGTCGTCGCGGCCCGCCCCGCCGCCGTTCTCGCCGGCCTGGACCCGCTTGTAGTGGTTGTACACAGCGACCGAGAGGGCCTTCTTCGCGGGCTCCTGCCCGACGACGTACCCCTCGAGGAACTCGTAGATCTCGCGGGGCTTGGGAAGCTCTTCCCAGCGGACCTCGCTCGTCTCGGCGAGCTCCTCCTCGATGATCTCGTTGCAGAGATCGATGCACTCGTCGCAGATGTACACACCGGGACCCGCGATGAGCTTCTTCACCTGCTTCTGGCTCTTTCCGCAGAACGAGCACTTGAGCAGATCGCCGCCATCACCGATGCGTGCCACGAGGTGCTTCCCCTTCGCCTGGGAGACGCCTGGTTCAGCGGCTCCTGTGCCTCTATCCGACGGTACCTTGCCTGGCCCCCCATTCGGGCCCCCCTTGGCACGGTTCACACGGCCGGAGCCGGGTGCCGCAACCGTGCCAAGGGGTTCGGGCGCAGGTCAGGCGAGCGCGCCGGCCGCGCTCTTGCGGGTCGACACGATCTGGTCGACAAGGCCGTAGGCCAGGGAGTCCTCGGCGGTGAGGATCTTGTCGCGCTCGATGTCGTCGCGGATCTTCTCGATCGGCGTGGTGGAGTGCTTGGCGAGCAGTTCCTCCAGCTGGGTCCGCATGCGCAGGATCTCGTTGGCCGCGATCTCCAGGTCGGAGAGCTGCTCACGGCCGGTCTGCGAGGACGGCTGGTGGATCAGCACCCGGGCGTTCGGCAGCGCCATGCGCTTGCCCGGGGTGCCGGCGGCGAGCAGGACCGCGGCGGCGGAGGCCGCCTGGCCCATGCAGACCGTCTGGATGTCCGGCTTCACGAACTGCATCGTGTCGTAGATCGCGGTGAGCGCGGTGAACGAGCCGCCGGGGCTGTTGATGTAGATGGAGATGTCCCGGTCCGGGTCCATCGACTCCAGGCACAGCAGCTGTGCCATGACGTCGTTGGCGGACGCGTCGTCGATCTGCACGCCGAGGAAGATCACGCGCTCCTCGAAGAGCTTCGCGTACGGGTCGTACTCGCGCACGCCCTGCGAGGTGCGCTCCACGAAGCGCGGGACGATGTAGCGGTTGTCCACCTGCGGGCCCGTGTAGAGGCCGCTCGCGGAGGCGCCGGGGAAGTTGTTCATGTGGGTGTTCACCATCCTGGTGGCGTTCTGTGGCTGGGTGTCTCGGCGTACGAGAGATGCGGTGCGGTACGGGCGCTGTCCGGGGGGTCCGGATCAGGCGCCGGTGCCGCCGCCGCCCGGAACGCCCGACGCGATCGAGATGATCTCGTCAATGAGGCCGTACTCCTTGGCCTCCTCCGCGGTGTACCAGCGGTCGCGGTCGCCGTCGCGGATGATCGTCTCCACGGTCTGGCCGGAGTGGCGGGCGGTGATCTCCGCCATGCGCTGCTTGGTGCGCAGCAGGTACTGGGCCTGGATCTTGATGTCCGAGGCCGTACCGCCGATGCCGGCCGATCCCTGGTGCATGAGGATGTCGGTGTTCGGGAGCGCGAAGCGCTTGCCGGCGGTGCCGCCGGTGAGCAGGAACTGGCCCATCGAGGCCGCCATGCCCATACCGATGGTGACGACGTCGTTCGGGATGTACTGCATGGTGTCGTAGACCGCCATGCCGGCCGTCACCGAACCGCCGGGGCTGTTGATGTAGAGGTAGATGTCCTTGTCCGGCTCGGCGGCAAGGAGGAGCAGCTGCGCGGTGATCTTGTTGGCGATCTCATCGTCCACCTGCTGGCCGAGGAAGATGATGCGCTCGCCGAGCAGCCGGCTGTAGACCTGGTCACCGAGGCCACCACCGAGGGACGGCTCTCCGGCGGCGTAGGGCATCAGATTCGTCACGTATCCACCTGCTCGTCTCTGACGGCTCCGGCCGTCTCAGCGTCTTCGTACCGGGTGGGCCGGGACTACCCGACCCTTCCTCTTCATGGACCCTAACGCGCAGGTGGAACAACGCCATCCCGCTTCCGCGACTGTTCGCTGGGAGCGCAAGGTCCGCAGCTGGCACAAGGGTTGTGGCGAAACGTCCGCCGGTACGACGACGGGCCCCGGACGCGGTGGCGTCCGGGGCCCGTCGTGCGGGGTCAGCGCGAGGCTCAGGCCTCGGTCTTCTCCTCGGAGTCGGCGGCGGCCTCGGTGGCCTCGGCCTCCGTGGTCTCCTCGTCGTCCTCCAGCTCGACGACCTCACCGTTGGTGTCCACGACCTTGGCGGCCTCGACCACGACGGCGAGCGCCTTGCCGCGGGCGACCTCGCCGACGAGCATCGGCACCTGGCCGCCCTCGACGACGGCCTGGGCGAACTGGTCCGGGCTCATGCCGGAGGAGGCCGCACGCCGCATGAGGTGCTCGGTGAGCTCCTCCTGGTTGACGTTCAGCTTCTCCTTGTTGACGAGCTCGTCCAGGATGAACTGGGTCTTGATGCCCTTGACGGCCTGCTCGGAGGTCTCGGCCTCGAACTCCTCGGCGGTCTTGCCCTGGATCTCCAGGTACTTGTCGAGGGTGAGCCCCATCTGGCCGAGCTGGTGGTGCTCCAGGTTGTGCTTGCGGGTCTGGACCTCGTCCGCGAGCAGCTTCTCCGGGATCGGGACCTCGGCGAGCTTCAGCAGCTCCTCCAGGACGCGCTCCTGGGCCTGGGTGGCCTGGTCGTACTGCTTGGTGTTCTCCAGGCGCTTGCGGCTGTCGGCCTTCAGCTCCTCCAGCGTGTCGAACTCGCTGGCCATCTGGGCGAAGTCGTCGTCCAGCTCGGGGAGCTCACGGGCGGCGACGGCGGTGACCTTGACGGTGACCTCGGCGTCCTTGCCCTCGGCGGAGCCGCCCTTCAGCTGCGAGGTGAAGGTGGCCTCGCCACCGGCCTCCAGGCCGGTCACGGCCTCGTCGATGCCGTCGAGGAGCTCGCCGGAACCGATGGTGTACGAGACACCGTCGGCCACGCCGTCCTCCAGGACCTCGCCGTCGACCTTGGCCTCCAGGTCGATCGTGACGACGTCGCCCTCGGCGGCGGCGCGCTCGACCGGGTTGGTGGAGGCGAAGCGGCCGCGCAGCTGCTCGACGGCCTTCTCGACGTCCTCGTCGGTGACCTCGACGGCGTCGACGGTGACCTCGATGCCGGAGTAGTCCGGGATCTCGATCTCGGGGCGCACGTCCACCTCGGCGGTGAAGGCCAGCAGCTCGCCGTCCTTCAGCTCCGTGATGTCGACCTCGGGCTGGCCGAGGACGTTCAGCTCACCCTCGTTGACGGCCTCGGTGTAGAACTTCGGGAGCGCGTCGTTGACGGCCTCCTCCAGCACAGCACCACGGCCGAACCGCTGGTCGATGACCCGGCTGGGGATCTTGCCCTTGCGGAACCCCTTCACCGTGACCTGCTGGTTGATCTTCTTGTACGCCGCGTCGAGGCTGTCCTTGAGCTCCTCGAAGGGCACCTCGATGCTGAGCCGAACCCGGGTCGGGTTCAGGGTCTCCACGGCGCTCTTCACGGTTCGGTCTCCTTGGTGGCTGACTTCTTGGGGTTCTGCTCCGCCGCACGGGGTGGCGGCTTCGCGGACCGAGCCCGGTACATCAGACACACGGGCACGCATTTTGCATAGTAACGGCAAGGGGGAGAACTCCCGCAACGCGATCTTGTCCGCGCGATCTTGCCGGTGGTCGGGGTGGCCGGATTCGAACCGACGACCTTCCGCTCCCAAAGCGGACGCGCTACCAAGCTGCGCCACACCCCGTCGGTGCGACACGTAGGGTACATGCAGTGAGGCACCGCGCCGGCCGCTTTCGACAGGGGTCGTCAAGGGGTGTGCGGGCAGTGTCCGTGACCCGCTACGATGCTTCTCGTGCCGCGGTCCGTGTGACCTGCGGTGCCGTGCATGCGGGCGTAGCTCAATGGTAGAGCCCTAGTCTTCCAAACTAGCTACGCGGGTTCGATTCCCGTCGCCCGCTCCAGCCGACGAAGGGCCCGGTCCGACGGACCGGGCCCTTCGCGTCGTGCCGGGCCCTTCGCGTCGTGTCCGGGCGGCTCAGAAGTTGATCTGGCCGACCGATTCGATGATCGAGTGCATGAAGCGGTTGATCGACGGTCCCATGCCCGTCGGCGCCAGGAAGAAGCCGAAGAGCGCCGCGACGATCGCGGGCCCCGCCTTTATGGAACCGCTCCGGATCATGACGACCAGGACGATCCCCAACAGAAGCACCACAGACAGCGAAATGGCCACGACTGCTCACACCCTCGGTCGGTCCGCCTTGCCGGCCCGGAGATGTGCGGCCCTGCACCCTCCGTCGCCCCCATCGTGCCACCAACTCCCGCCGCGGTGTTGCCGGGTGACGTATCGACCTGTCGATATCGCGCCATCCTGCGCCCCTTGCGCCCCCCGTGCGCCCGGCCGGGCGGTCCGGACTCCGGGCCGGTCCCGGCCGGCGGGACCCCGCGATCTCCGGGAATGTGCGACGGTGATCGTTTCTGTATCCACACACTTCATTCACAGGCGAATTCGACGCGGAAAGCGAGGTAATTCACTTCGGTCAACTGCCTGACAGATTGCCCCATTTGATCAGGATTAAACAGGTCATAGCGGACACATTTCGCTGGTTTGCCATTTGATATGCAGGGAAGACGCGCTATTCAACGGCGGTTTTACGGATGGCAATCGACACGTCTAGGGTGCCTGAGATGTTCCACGCTCCGAACGCAATGCAGAGGGCCACACTCCCCCCGGCGACCGAGGAGGCGGAGCCCAGACGCGCTGCGCCGACGGCGACCCGGGAGGTCCCCTCACCGGCAGCGGAGCGGCCCGCTCCGAGCGGCGGGGCCAAGCAGCGTGACGCCTTCTTCGACAACGCCAAGTACCTCGCCATCGTGCTCGTCGCGGTGGCGCACTCCTGGGTGCCGGTCATGGACGGGAGCCGGACCGCGCGGGCGCTGTACATGGTGGTCTACACGTTCCACATGCCCGCTTTCATCCTCATCTCGGGCTATTTCTCACGGTCGTTCGACCTGAGCCCGAAGAAGGTGAAGCGGCTCGTCACCGGTGTCGCCGTGCCGTACGTGGTGTTCGAGACGGCGTACTCGCTGTTCCGGCGGTACGCGAACGACCAGCCGGACGCGGCCGTCAGCCTGCTGGAGCCCTGGTACCTGACCTGGTTCCTGGCCGCCCTGTTCATCTGGCGGCTCACCACCCCGATCTGGCGCAACCTCCGCCACCCGATGGCCGTTTCGCTCGTGATCGCCGTCCTCGCCTCGCTCGCGCCCAGCATCGGGGACGACCTCGACCTGCCGCGCGTCCTGCAGTTCCTGCCGTTCTTCGTGCTCGGACTCCAGCTGAAGCCGGAGCACTTCGAGCTGGTCCGCCGCCGTGAGGCCCGGCTGCTCGCGCTGCCCCTCTTCGCGGGCGCGCTGGTCTTCGCGTACTGGGCGGCGCCCCGGATGCAGCTGGGCTGGTTCCTGCGGGACTCCAGCGCCCAGGACATGGGGGCGCCGTGGTGGTCGGGCGCGGTGATGACCCTGGCGATGTTCGGCTGCGCGGTACTGCTGACCGCCGGGTTCCTCGCGCTGGTCCCGCGCCGGCACATGTGGTTCACGGTGCTCGGCGCCGGCACCATCTGCGGCTACCTGCTGCACGGCTTCCTGGTGAAGGGCGCCGACTACGCGGGGATCTTCGACGACCACGACTGGCTGGTCGGTCCGGCGGGCCTGGTGATCGTGACCGTGGTCGCCTCCACGGCCGTCACCCTGCTGTGCACGCCGCCCGTGCGGCGCGTCCTGCGCTGCGTGACCGAGCCGGACATGAACTGGGCGTTCCGCCGGGACTCCGCCAGGATCTGACCGCACCGCGCACCTCCCGAAGCCCGGCCCCGGCGGCCGGGCTTCGTCGTGTCATGGAGCGGTGCCGACGGACGGCGTCGGCGGGCGGTGTTGGCTCAATCCCGACGCTCCGGGGGCGTGTTCGGTGTGGTGAGCCCCAGCAGCTCCCGTGCCCGCGCATACTTCGCGGTCAGCCGGGTACGGGTGGCCGGCTCCAGCACCGCGAGGCGGGCCGGGTCGGCGTTGTGGGCGAGGTCGGCCTCCTTGACCAGCAGGGCGCCGGGGGTGGCCAGGATGCGCCGGGTGTACGCCTCCGGCCCTTCGCCCGCCCGCTTGGTGACGGCGAGCACCATGTCCTTGACCGCCTGCGGCAGCGCGGCACCGGCCAGCCACTCGGCCGACAGCGCGTCGTCCTCCACGGCGTCGTGCAGCCAGGCCGCGGCGATCTGCTCGTCACTGCCACCCCTGCTCCGTACGCCCTCCGCCACGGCCGCGAGGTGTTCCACGTACGGGCGGCCGGCCTTGTCCCGCTGGGCGGCGTGAACCTCGCGGGCCAGGGCCTCGACCTCGGCGAGGGTCAGGTGAGCGTGTGATGCGTTCATGGCGAGGACCCTAGGGGGTGCCCGGCGGACCCCCGCTCCCCGGTCCGGAGAATTGCAAGGTCAATCGTTCGGTAAACTAACCGATAACCATTCCTTGACGATCTCTTGACTTTTCGAAAGGCCGGGCTCATCGGACACGCAGACACGCTCATCGCCATGGGCGGCGCCTTCCTCGCCGCCGCGGTTCTCGCCCGCGCGGGGCGCCGCATCGGACTGCCCACGATCCCCCTGTTCATCCTGGCCGGAATCCTCCTCGGCCCGCACACCCCCGGCATCGTCCTCGTCGCCGACCCGCACGACCTGGAGATGCTCTCCGCGCTCGGCCTGGTGCTGCTCCTCTTCTACCTGGGCCTGGAATTCCATCTGGACGACCTCAAGGCGGGCGGCCGGAAGATGGCGGTCGCCGGGGGCACCTATCTCGCCCTGAACGTCGGCGCCGGGCTCGGCTTCGGCTTCGCCCTCGGCTGGGGCACCTCCGAGGCGCTGGTGCTCGCCGGGGTGCTCGGGATCTCCTCGTCGGCCATCGTCACCAAGGTGCTGGTGGACCTGGGCCGGATCGGCAATCCGGAGACCCGGCCCGTCCTCGGCATCATCGTCGTGGAGGACGTCTTCCTCGCCCTGTATCTGGCGGCCCTCCAGCCCATCCTCTCCGGCGCCGACAGTCTCGCCGCGGCGGTGACCGACGGCGGCAAGGCGTTCGGCTTCCTGCTGCTCCTGGCCCTGGCCGCCCGCTTCGGCACCCGCGTCGTCGGCAAGCTGATCCGGACCAAGGACGACGAGCTGCTGGTGATCTCGTTCCTCGGCGCCGCCGTCCTGGTGGCCGGGATCTCGGAGTGGTTCGGCGTCGCGGACGCGATCGGCGCCTTCATGGTCGGGCTGATGCTCGGCAGTACGTCGTCGGGCGAGCGCATCCTCAAGCTGGTGCACCCGCTGCGCGACGCGTTCGGCGCGATCTTCTTCTTCGCCTTCGGGCTCTCCATCGACCCGGGCGACCTGCCGGTCGTGCTCTGGCCGGTGCTGGCCGCCGTCGCGGTCACCCTCGCGATGAACGTGTGCGCCGGGATCGCCGCCGCCCGGGTCTACGGTTTCGGCCCGCAGGCCACCGCCAACATCTCCACCACCCTGGTGGCGCGGGGGGAGTTCGCCCTGATCCTCGCCACGATGGCGGCGGGCGCCGGTCTCGACGAACGGCTCTCCCCGTTCATCGCGGGCTACGTGCTGGTCCTCGCGGTCCTCGCGCCGCTGGCGGCCGGGCGCTCGCACTGGCTGGCCCGCTTCCTGCCGGGCAGGCCGGAGCAGGCGCTCCCCGAACCGGTCGGGGCCGGCTCAGGACTTGCGTGAGTTCAGGACTTCCGTGACAGGAGCAGCAGGGCCCGGTCGTCGTTGACGTCCTTCGCGCACGCCTCGATCAGATGCCAGGCCGCGCCCTCGAAGCCGGTGCTGACATAGCGGTCGGCCTCGCCCGTGAGCCGGTCGATGCCCTCCGCGATGTCCCGGTCGGACGCCTCCACCAGTCCGTCGGTGAACAGCATCAGCACGTCACCGGGGGCGAGATGGCCCTTGACCGGGTCGAACTCGGCGCCGTCGTACACCCCGAGCAGGGGGCCCTCCGCCGCCTTCTCCTCCCACTGGCCGCTGCCGGCGTGGAGCTGGAGGGCCGGCGGGTGGCCCGCCGAGAGGAGTTCGTAGTCGCCGGTCTCCAGGTCGAGGACCAGGTGGATCGAGGTGGCGAAGCCCTCGTCCCAGTCCTGGCGCAGCAGATAGCCGTTGGCGGCGGGCAGGAAGCCGTGCGGGGGCAGTGAGCCGAGGAGCCCGCCGAAGGCGCCGGACAGCAGCAGGGCGCGGGAGCCGGCGTCCATGCCCTTGCCGGAGACGTCGGTCAGGACGGCTTCCAGGGTGCGGCCGCCGTGGGTGCGGGCCGCGACGACGAAGTCTCCGGAGAAGGACTGCCCGCCCGCCGGGCGCAGCGCCATCTCGCGGTGCCAGCCCTGCGGGAGGCGGGGCAGCGAGCTCTGGACGCGGATGCGTTCGCGCAGGTCGAAGAGCATGGTGCCGCCGCGCCGCCAGGGCACCCCGACCCGGGCGCGGAACTGGGCGAGGATCAGCCCGAGGAACCCGCAGGCGGCGACCGTGAGCACGGTGCCGGGGGTGACCCCGGCGGGGCCGTCCTGGTAGGGGCCGAGCCGCATCGACTCCACGATGAGGGCGACGGCGACCCCGGCGTACAGGCCGAGGAGGCTGGCGGGGCGCAGCAGCAGGCCGCCCGCGACGATCGGCAGGACGAGCATGGTGGGGGCGCACCAGACCGGGTCGACCAGGGTGAGGCAGGTGATGACCGGGATGACCAGGAAGAGGCCGGCCAGGGCGATCCAGTCGGAGCCGTCGCCGCGGAAGTAGTCGACCCCGGACCGGCGCAGCGAGGTGTAGACCCGGTGCGCCGATTTCCGCCATCGGGCCGGGTACGTCTCTGCTCCTGCGCGTCGGGCCATTGCGGGGACCTTATCCACCCGACGGCCTCCGGTGCAGGGGGACCCCGTGACAATGTGTTCGAAATCGGTGCGCGTGGTGCTGTACTGATGGGTAAGGCGTGCGGATTACGCGGACTGGCAGCCGGGGCACCAGAAGAGGTTGCGGGCGGCCAGGTCGGCGGTGCGGATCTCGGTGCCGCAGATGTGGCAGCCCTGGCGGGCACGCCGGTAGACGTAGACCTCACCGCCGTGGTCGTCGACGCGGGGCGGGCGGCCCATCGCCTCGGGCAGGTGCTCGGGGCGGACGGTGTCGATCCGGTTGTTCCGTACGCCCTCGCGCATCAGCGCGCGCAGGTCCGCCCAGACCGCGTCCCACTCGCGCCGGGTGAGGTCCCTGCCCGCCCGGTACGGGTCGATGCCGTGCCGGAACAGCACCTCGGCGCGGTAGACGTTGCCGACGCCCGCGATGACCTTCTGGTCCATCAGCAGGGCGGCGACGGTGATCCGGCTGCGCGAGATCCGCTGCCAGGCGCGTTCGCCGTCCTCGCCGTCGCGCAGCGGGTCGGGGCCGAGGCGGTCGTGTATCGCGCGCTTCTCGGCGTCCGTGATCAGGGCGCAGGCGGTCGGGCCGCGCAGGTCCGCGTGGTGCGCCTCGTTGACCAGGCGCAGCCGGACGGTGTCGGTGGGCGGCGGGGCCGGCACCGTACCGAAGCCCAGCTTGCCGAAGAGGCCGAGGTGGATGTGGATCCAGCCGGTGTCGCCGAAGCCGAGGAAGAGGTGCTTGCCGTGGGCGTCGGCCGTGTCCAGGATGTGGCCGTCGAGCAGGGCGGCGCTGTCGGAGAACTTGCCCTGCGGGCTGCTCACCCGCGCCGGCCGGCCGGCGAAGCGCTCGCGGTGGTCGTCGGCGAGGCGGTGGATCGTGTGTCCCTCGGGCACGGTGGCGGGTCTCCTGGGTGGTGCGGGTCCGGACATGGCTGTGCCGCCGGAAGGACCGGCGGCACAGGAAGCGGTCAGCCCTGCTGCGGGTGGTGGGCCGGGATCGGGGGGAGCTCGCCGGTGTTCTCGTACGCCGTGAGCATGTCGATGCGGCGGGTGTGCCGCTCCTCGCCGGAGTACGGGGTGGAGAGGAAGATCTCCACGAACTTGGTGGACTCCTCGGCCGTGTGCATCCGGCCGCCGATGGAGATCACGTTGGCGTTGTTGTGCTCGCGGCCGAGCGCTGCGGTCTGCTCGCTCCAGGCCAGCGCGGCGCGGACGCCCTTCACCTTGTTGGCGGCGATCTGCTCGCCGTTGCCGGAGCCGCCGATCACGATGCCGAGGCTGTCCGGGTCGGCGGCCGTCTTCTCGGCGGCGCGGAGGCAGAACGGCGGGTAGTCGTCCTGGGCGTCGTAGATGTGGGGACCGCAGTCGACGGCCTCGTGGCCCTGGGCCTTGAGCCACTCGACGAGGTGGTTCTTGAGTTCGTAACCGGCATGGTCGGATCCGAGGTACACGCGCATGGGAGGAGTGTGGCACGTGCGGCACCCGGACGCGGAGGAAGGGGTGCGGTGTGCCCGGTGGCGGGCAGACGCGCGGAGGCCCGCCGTCCGCGGTGCGGTCGGCGGGCCTCCTGAAGAGGTGTCGCGGTGTCAGCCCCGGCGGCCCAGGAGCTTCCAGGAGGCGGGCAGCGCGCCCATGGCCAGCGCGGCCTTCAGCGCGTCGCCGAGCAGGAAGTGCGTCAGGCCCGCGGCGACGGCCGCGCTCGCCGACATGCCGGTGGACAGTGCCAGGTACGGCACGCCGACCGCGTAGATGATCGCCGAGCCGAGGACCATGGTCCCGGCCGTGCGCAGCACCGAGCGGTCGCCGCCGCGCCGGGCCAGGCCGCCGACGACGGTGGCGGCGAGGAGCATGCCGAGGACGTAGCCGAAGGAGGCGCCGCCCGCGCCGGAGCTGCCGGCCGAGAACCACGGCATGCCCGCCATGCCGACGAGGGCGTACACGGCGAGGGAGAGGAAGCCGCGGCGGGCGCCGAGCGCGGTGCCGACGAGGAGGGCCGCGAAGGTCTGGCCGGTGACCGGGACCGGGGAGCCCGGGACCGGCACGGCGATCTGGGCGGCTATGCCGGTGAGCGCGGCGCCGCCGAGCACCAGGGCGGTGTCCACGGCGTAGCGGTGCCGGGCGGCGGGGAGCAGGTCGGCGAGGACCGCTCCGGTGCGGGCGGGGGCGGCAGCAGTGCTCATCGGGACTCCGCGGGGGTGAGGGTGGAGAGGGACTGACCGTGACGCTATCCGACCGGGCCGTGCCCGATCACCGTCAGCGGCCCACAAAGCGGTGATCGGGGCGTTGGTGGGGTTCACACAAGGAAGGTGGCGCAATCATCGCGGAGCGTGATGCTTGTCACGGAGGTGAGCGCGGATGCGTCGGGGGCCGGCCGGGAAGGCGCGCGGGAGCGGGACTGTGAACTCCCTCTAAAAGCGCGGTACGTGACGGTGACCCACCGTCCGCCGCCGCGTGCGCGCCCGGTGTGGAGGCGGTGACCGTATAGCGGACGGTGGTTACCGGCGAGCGGATCACGTGTCCAGACTGGGCGGACGTCCCCCGTCTCACCGACCGAACAGAGCCCGTCCATGTCCCGGACCTCCGCGCCCTCCCCCACCGGCTCCCCGGCCACCGCGCCGGACACCGGCCCCGAATCGTCCCTGTCGCACGGCCTGAAGCAGCGCCACCTCTCGATGATCGCCCTGGGCGGTGTCATCGGCGCCGGGCTCTTCGTCGGCTCCGGCGCGGGCATCGCGGCGGCGGGCCCGTCGATCGTCATCGCGTACGCCGTGTCGGGGCTGCTGGTGATGCTCGTGATGCGGATGCTCGGCGAGATGTCCGCGGCCAACCCGGCCTCCGGCTCCTTCTCGGTGCACGCCGAGCGGGCGATCGGACCGTGGGCGGGCTTCACGGCGGGCTGGGCGTTCTGGGTGCTGCTGTGCACGGCCGTGGGCCTGGAGGGGATCGGCGCGGCCAAGATCGTGACGGGCTGGCTGCCGGGGACCCCGGAGTGGGCCTGGGTGGCGCTGTTCATGGTGGTGTTCCTGGGCACGAACCTGGCCTCGGTGACGAAGTTCGGCGAGTTCGAGTTCTGGTTCGCCGCGCTCAAGGTCACCGCGATCACGCTGTTCCTGGCCCTCGGCGTGCTGGCGGCCCTGGGCGTCCTGCCGGGCACGGACGCGCCGGGCACCGCCAACCTCAGCGGTGAGGGCGGTTTCCTGCCGAACGGCCCGGACGGCCTGGTGATCGGGCTGCTCGCCTCCGTCTTCGCGTACGGCGGTCTGGAGACGGTCACCATCGCCGCCGCGGAGTCCGAGGACCCGGTGCGGGGCGTCGCGAAGGCGGTGCGGACGGCGATGTGGCGGATCGCGCTGTTCTACGTGGGCTCGATGGCGGTCGTCGTCACGCTGGTGCCCTGGGACGACCCGAAGGTCGTCGAGGTGGGGCCGTTCTACGCGGCGCTCGACCACCTCGGCATCGGTCAGGCGGCGCAGATCATGAACGTCGTCATCCTGGTCGCCCTGCTCTCCGCGATGAACGCCAACATCTACGGCGCCTCGCGCATGGCCTGTTCACTGGTGGCGCGCGGGCAGGGCCCGAAGCGGCTGGGCCGGGTCTCCGGCGGGGTGCCGCGCACGGCGGTCCTGGTCTCGTCCGTCTTCGGCTTCCTCTGCGTGCTGCTGAGCTACTGGCGGCCGGACGACGTCTTCCCCTGGCTGCTGAACATGACCGGTGCGGTGATCCTCGTCGTCTGGATCTTCATC
The DNA here is from genome assembly GCF_042956885.1 of Streptomyces sp. NPDC008163. Classification (NCBI taxonomy): domain Bacteria; kingdom Bacillati; phylum Actinomycetota; class Actinomycetes; order Kitasatosporales; family Streptomycetaceae; genus Streptomyces; species Streptomyces sp. NPDC008163. The sequence continues at coordinate 252,116 of NZ_JBIBHG010000007.1, forward strand.
GCCGTCTCCCAGCTGATCCTGCGCGCCCGCCTGGAGCGGGAGGCGCCCGAGAAGCTGGTGGTGCGGATGTGGCTGTTCCCGGGGCTGACGGTGGTGGCGCTCCTCGCCATGGCCGGCATCTTCGTGCTGATGCTCCGCCAGCCCTCGACCCGCGACCAGCTCCTGGCGTCGGGCGCGCTGACGGTGGTCCTGGCGGCCATCGGGGCCGTACGCCGGCGCAGGCGCGCCGGAGTCTGAGCCGTAACCCCGTAAAACCGTACGAAACACCGGGTCCTAAGCCGAAGGGCTGACCCGGTGTTTCGCGTTGCTGCTGTTAGCCTGCTGTTGCATAGAGGTCGCAATAACAACTTGTCAGCAGTTGGAGGGTTCGAAACCAATGGCCACGTACACGCTCCCGGAACTCCCGTACGACTACGCCGCGCTCGAACCGGTCATCAATCCGCAGATCATCGAGCTCCACCACGACAAGCACCACGCCGCGTACGTGAAGGGCGCCAACGAGACCCTGGAGCAGTTGGAGGAAGCGCGGGACAAGGAGGCGTGGGGAGCGATCAACGGTCTCCAGAAGAACCTCGCCTTCCACCTGTCCGGCCACATCCTGCACTCGATCTACTGGCACAACATGACCGGTGACGGCGGCGGCGAGCCGCTGGCCGCGGACGGTGTCGGCGACCTCGCGGACGCGATCACCGAGTCCTTCGGCTCCTTCGCCGGCTTCAAGTCCCAGCTGACGAAGGCCGCGGCCACCACCCAGGGCTCCGGCTGGGGCGTCCTCGCGTACGAGCCGGTCAGCGGCAAGCTGATCGTCGAGCAGGTCTACGACCACCAGGGCAACGTGGGCCAGGGCTCCACGCCGGTCCTGGTCTTCGACGCCTGGGAGCACGCCTTCTACCTCCAGTACAAGAACCAGAAGGTCGACTTCATCGAGGCCATGTGGGCCGTCGTCAACTGGCAGGACGTGGCCAAGCGCTACGCCGCCGCCAAGGAGCGCGCGGACGTGCTGCTGCTCGCCCCCTGAGCCGAGGTCCCGCGCGCGGGACACACCGGACGTCCTGCCTCGTGATCGTCTTCTCACCCTTCACCTGGCAGGCGGATGAAGGGGAGGCCCCCGCCTGGACGTGACAGGCGGGGGCCTCTCCGTGGTCCGGCCGCGGCTGCCATGATGTCCGGCATGAGGAGCACGTCATGACGATCACCGTCCACGAGCTGGTGTACTACCCGGTCAAGGGCTGCGCCGGGACCCGGGTCGACTCCGCGCGGGTCGCCGTCACCGGCCTGGAGCACGACCGCACGTTCATGGTGGTCGACGCGGCCGACGGCGCGTTCCGCAGCCAGCGCACCCACCCCGCGATGGCGGCGGTCGGGGTCCGGGTCCTCGACGCCGGGGCGGCCCTCGACCTGTCCGCCGAGGCGGTCGGGCCGCTGCGCCTGGAGGTGGCGCCGGACGGGCCGCGTCGCGAGGTCAGCATGTTCGGCCGGGACCTCGGCGAAGCCGTCGACCAGGGCGAGGAGGCCGCGCAGTGGTTCTCCGACGCGCTCGGGGCCGCGTGCCGGCTGGTCCGGGTGGTCCCCGGCTTCGACCGCGACGGCTGGGGGGAGACCCCCGGCAAGGTCAACTTCGGTGACGCGCACGCGGTCCTGGTCACCTCGACCGCCTCGCTGGCCGGTCTGAACGCCCGCATCGCGGACCGGGGCGACGCCGCGCCCGTGCCCATGGACCGCTTCCGGGCCAACATCGTGCTGACCGGTGACGACGAGCCGCACTTCGAGGACCGGGTGGCGCGGATGACCGTGGGCACCGCCGAACTCGCCCACTCGGTCAAGGCGATCCGGTGCAACGTCCCGCTCATCGACCAGCGCACCGGGCGCCGTGCGGGGCCCGAGCCGGTGCGCACCCTGGCCACGTACCGCAGGGAGCCGGAGTTCGGCAACAAGCTCAGCTTCGGCGCGAAGAACGCGGTGGTCCGCGAGGGCGTGGTGCGCGTCGGAGACCCGGTCTCCGTCCACAGCCCGGTGGGCGGCTGAACACCCGTAAAACCAGCTGACCCGGCGGGTCGACTCCCCTATCGTCGTGCTGATTTGCCCGGAACGGGACGACGACGTGGAGGATGACTGTGCGCTACCGCGAGCTGGGACGCAGCGGACTTTCGGTGTCCGAGATCGGCTACGGGGCCTGGGGCATCGGGGAGTCCAGCTGGGTGGGGGCGACGCGGGACGAGTCGCTGCGGGCCCTGCACCGCGCCGTCGACCTCGGGGTCAACCTCATCGACACCGCGCGCGGCTACGGCGAGAGCGAGCGCATCGTCGGGCAGCTGGTCCGCGAACGGGCCGGTGACGAGGTGCTGGTGGCGACCAAGGTGCCGCCGAAGAACGGGGTGTGGCCGGCGGCGGACGGCCTGGACCCGGCGGAGACGTTCCCCGGCGAGCACATCCGCGACAGCCTGGAGACCAGCCTCGCCGCGTCCGGCCTGGACCACTTCGACGTGCTCCAGTTCCATGTCTGGAACGACGAGTGGCTGGGGCGCGGGGACTGGCTGGAGACGGTCGCGGCGCTGAAGCAGGAGGGCAAGATCCGCCTGTTCGGCGTCTCCGTCAACGACCACTCCCCGCAGAGCGCGGTCGCGCTCGTGCGCAGCGGGCTCGTGGACAGTGTGCAGGTCATCTACAACGTGTTCGACCAGGCCCCCGCCGACGAGCTGTTCCCGGCCTGCGCGGAGCACGGGGTCGGAGTCGTCGTCCGGGTCGCGCTGGACGAGGGCGGGCTGACCGGCCGGATCACCGCGGACACGACGTTCCCCGAGGGCGACTTCCGCAACCGCTACTTCAAGGGTGACCGCCCGGCCCGGGTCGAGCGGCGCGTCGCGGCGATCGTGGCGGACCTCGGCATCGAGCCGGACGCGATCGCGGAGCACGCGCTGCGGTTCGTCCTGAGCCACCCGGCGGTCTCCACGGTGATCCCGGGGATGCGCAGCGTCCGGAACGTGGAGCGCAACACCGCGCTGAGCGACGGACAGCCCCTCACCGCAGAGCAGTTGGCGGTGCTGGCCAAGCACAGCTGGCCGCGCAACTTCTACTCCTGAGGGGCGCCCTCGCCCGCCGGGGCCTTCGTCCACGGGCCTACGCCGAGCCGGCCCGTGGTGCCGAGGTCCAGTTCCGGGGTGACCGTCACGGGCGCGGCGCCGGGCTTCGCGGTGACCTCGGCGTAGGGCGCGTCGACCGGGTCGCCGTCCGTGGTGGTGTTGCGCCAGGCGAGGTTGGCGTACGCGCTCTCGCCGGGGCGCAGCGTGACGGGGCGGGGTTCGGCGTCGCCGCCAATGCCGGTGGAGATCGCGGTGGTGCCGCGCAGGATCCTGACCCCGCTGACCGGCTTGCGGTCCTCGCCGAGGAGCCGGAGCGCCGGATAGCCGTTCAGCTCGTAGTCGGCGGTGGAGCAGTTGGTGAGGTGGATGCCCACGACGCGCAGCCCCATCGCGGCGTCGCCCCGGTCGTTGGTGATGCGGACCCCGGAGGACGGGCAGGCGCCATCCCCGGTCGGGGCCCCGTCGGCCGGGACGGCCCGCACCTTCATGATCCGGGCCCGGTACGAGCGGGCCGAGCCCGGTCCGTCCGCCGCGTCCAGGGGCCGCCGCACGGTCTGGCCGGGCTCGACCGCCTCGACGGTGCGCGTGATCGTGTCCATGGCCTCGCCGAAGCCGTTGACCAGGCTGAACGTGACGGTGAAGGTGAGCGGTTCCTGGTCCGTGTTGGTGACCTCGAACCCGGTGGACGGGGCGCCGGACGGACCACACTTGCCGCTGATCACCCGGACGTCGTCCCAGGTGCGCCCGGCGGGGTCGGGGAGCGGCGCGAGGGAGGCGCAGGTCGCTCCGGGCGAGGCGGCGGTCCCGGCGGTCTCCTTCCCGCATCCGCTGAGCAGCGCGGTGCTCGCGAGGGCGGCACACAGGACGAGGGCGGTGGCGGGGCGCATCCTCCCAGAAGATCAAAGAGCGCCCGGGGCGGGCTGTGCGCCAGGTCACATATCGCGTCACGGTGGCGTCACAGCCTTCGGCGGGGACCGGCCTGGACCGTTCCCCGCCGAGGGGGTCAGTCGAAGACCGGGCCCTGGGTGCGGGTGCGCTTGATCTCGTAGAAGCCGGGGATCGAGGCGACCATCAGGGTGCCGTCCCAGAGCTTCGCGGCCTCCTCGCCCTTGGGGGCCGGGGTGACGACCGGGCCGAAGAAGGCGATCTGTTCGCCGTCGGCGCCGGGGACGGCGATGACCGGGGTGCCGACCTCCTGGCCCACCTTCTCGATGCCCTCCTTGTGGGAGGCGCGCAGTTCGGTGTCGTAGGTGTCGGAGTCCGCGTGGCCGGCGAGCTCGACGGGGAGGCCGACGTCCTTGAGGGCGTTCTCGACGGCCTCGCGGGTCGGGCCCTCGCCGCGATTGTGGAAGCGGGTGCCGAGCGCGGTGTAGAGCGGGCCGACGACCTCGTCGCCGTGCAGTTGCTGGGCGGCGACCACGACGCGGACCGGGCCCCACGCCTTGTTCTCCAGCATGTCGCGGTACTCGGCGGGCAGCTCGTCGAGCCGGTCCTCGTTGAGTACGGCCAGGCTCATGACGTGCCAGCGGACCTCGACGTCGCGGACCTTCTCCACCTCCAGCATCCAGCGGGAGGTCATCCAGGCCCAGGGGCAGAGCGGGTCGAACCAGAAGTCGACGGGGGTCCTGCCGGTCGCCGTGCTGTTGTCTGACATCTCTCTCCTCGAACGGACGGATCGCGTCGGTGGACAAGTCTGTGCGCGAGAACACCGGACGACGCTCCGGCCATTCCCGGCCGCAGGTCCGGAGGGCGGCATGGGAGGATCAAACTATTCGAACGTGACACAAAGGAGTGTGCCGTGCCCGGCGAGAACCTGTCCCGAGACGAGGCCCGTGAGCGGGCCGAGCTGCTGACCGTCGACGGTTACGACGTCGAACTCGACGTCCGCTCCGCGACCGGCGGGCCCGGCCGGGGCGACGCGGCGGACGGTCCGCTGACCTTCCGCTCGGTGACGACGATCCGCTTCCGCGCCGCGCGCGGCGGCGCGTCGACCTTCGCGGACCTCATCGCCCCCTCGGTCACCTCGGTGACGCTGGACGGCGCCGCGCTGGACCCGGCGGCCGTGTTCGACGGGGCGCGGATCGCGCTGGCGGACCTGGCGGCAGGCGAACACGTCCTGGTGGTCGACGCGCAGTGCGCGTACAGCCGGACCGGCGAGGGCCTGCACCGCTTCGTGGACCCGGAGGACGGCGAGGTCTACCTCTACACCCAGTACGAGCCGGCGGACGCGCGCCGCGTCTTCGCCAACTTCGAACAGCCCGACCTCAAGGCCCCCTACCGCTTCCGGGTGACGGCGCCCGCCGAGTGGACGGTGTGGAGCAACGGCGCGGAGGAGTCCCGCGAGGGCGGGGTGTGGCGGTTCGCGGAGACGCAGCCGATCTCGACGTACATCACGGCGGTCGTCGCCGGTCCGTACCACTACGTGACCGACTCCTACAGCCGGACCTTCGAGGACGGCACGACGCTGGAGATCCCGCTCGGCGCGATGTGCCGCAAGGGGCTCGCCAAGCACTTCGACGCCGACGACATCTTCCTGATCACCAAGCAGGGCCTGGACTTCTTCCACGACAACTTCGACTACCCGTACCCCTTCGGGAAGTACGACCAGGCGTTCGTGCCGGAGTACAACCTCGGCGCGATGGAGAACCCGGGCTGTGTCACGTTCCGCGAGGAGTACATCTTCCGCGGCAAGGTGACCCGGGCGGCGTACGAGGGCCGGGCCAACGTCATCCTGCACGAGATGGCGCACATGTGGTTCGGGGACCTCGTCACCATGCAGTGGTGGGACGACCTGTGGCTGAAGGAGTCCTTCGCGGACTTCATGGGCGTCTTCGCGATGACCGGCGCGACCCGCTTCGAGGACGGCTGGATCACCTTCGCCAACAACCGCAAGTCCTGGGCTTACCGCGCCGACCAGCTGCCGTCCACGCACCCGATCACGGCCGACATCCGTGACCTGGAGGACGCCAAGCTGAACTTCGACGGCATCACGTACGCCAAGGGCGCCTCCGTGCTCAAGCAGCTGGTGGCGTACGTGGGACGGGACGCGTTCCTGGAGGGCGCCCGGCGCTACTTCAAGAAGCACGCGTACGGGAACACCCGGCTCGGGGACCTGCTGTCGGTGCTGTCCGAGACGTCCGGGCGCGATATGACCGCCTGGTCGCGCTCCTGGCTCCAGACCGCGGGCGTCAACTCGCTGACCCCGGCCGCCACGTACGACGCGGCCGGCCGGATCACCGAGCTGGCCGTCCTCCAGGAAGCCGCCGAGTCCCACCCGGAGCTGCGGCCGCACCGCGTCGCCGTCGGCCTGTACAGCCGCGACACGGAGGGCCGGCTGGTGCGTTACGCGCGTGCCGAGGCGGATGTGTCGGGTCCGCGCACCGTGATCGGGGAGCTGGCGGGGGCCGAGCGGCCCGAGCTGATCCTCGTCAACGACGACGACCTGACGTACTGCAAGGTCCGCTTCGACGAGGTGTCGCTCGCCACCCTGCGCGCGCACCTGGGCGACATCACGGACCCGCTGGCGCGGGCGCTGTGCTGGTCCGCGCTGTGGAACCTGACCCGTGACGGGCTCATGCCGGCCCGCGACTTCGTCTCGCTGGTCCTGGCATTCGCCGGGCGCGAGACGGACATCGGCGTCCTCCAGATGCTGCACGCCTGGACGCGCGGCGCGCTCGTGAACTACGCGGCTCCCGCGTGGCGCGAGGAGGGCGGCCGGGCGCTGGCCGAGGGCGCGCTCGGCGAACTGCGGCTCGCCGAGCCGGGCAGCGAGCACCAGCTCGCCTGGGCCCGGTTCTTCGCGTCGGTCGCGGCGTCGGACTCCGACTTCCAGCTGCTGGCCGGGCTGCTCGACTCCACCGCCCGGATCGACGGGCTCGACGTCGACCAGGAACTGCGCTGGGCGTTCCTGTCCCCGCTGGTCGCCCACAGCGCGGCCGACGAGGCGGCGGTCGACGCGGAGCTGGCCCGGGACGACACGGCCTCCGGCAAGCGGCACCACGTACGGTGCCTGGCCTCACGGCCGTCCGCCGGGGTGAAGGCCCGGGCGTGGGCGGACGTCGTGGAGTCGGACGCGCTGTCCAACGCGCTGGTCGAGGCGACGATCGCGGGCTTCGCGCAGTCCTCCCAGCGGGAGCTGCTGGCGCCGTACACCGCGCGGTACTTCGAGGCGATCGAGCGGGTCTGGGCCGAGCGGTCGATCCAGATCGGGATGGCCGTGGTCAGGGGGCTGTTCCCGTCCCTCCAGGACGACCCGGCGACGCTGGAGGCGACCGACGCGTGGCTGGCGGCCCGGGCGGACGCGGCGCCGGCGCTGCGGCGGCTGGTGCTTGAGGCCCGGGACGACCTGGCCCGCGCGTTGCGGGCCCAGGCGGCGGATTCGGTGGCGTAGGGCGTCCGGCCTTCGGCCCCTGCCCGGTGGCCCCGGTCCCGGGCAGGGGTTCCGTTTTCGAGCGCCGGACGGGCCGGGTGGTGACGCAGGATGGATCCGGGCTTGCGGACCTCGAACGTCCGTACTTTAGGACGGCGTTGTCCGGGTATGTCGACGGCCCTGTAACAGGGGTTAAGGTCGCGGCCGTTGGCGGGATACACCGGAGCATGACCCAGAACACCCCGCTTCACTCCGGCCCCTCCGCTCCCACGCGTGGGCGTCAACGCGTCGTCTCGGCAGCCCAGTTGAAGGCGATGGGCGTGCCCGTCGGGCGGGCCTCCGAGCGGTGCCGGGACGGCGGTCCGTGGCAGCAGCCGTTGCCCGGGGTCTTCGTCCTGCACCCCGGTCCGCTCACCGGCCGGGAGCGGCTGCAGTCCGCCCTGCTGTACGCGGGGCGCCCGCCGGCCTCCGGGCGGCGCCCGGCCCCCGCGCGGACCGTGGACCCGGCGTACGGCGACGCGGTGCTCACCGGGCTCGCCGCCCTCTGGCTGTACGGCTTCGCCGCCGCGCCGCCCGCCGCCTCCGTGGACCGGGTCGACGTCCTGGTGCCCCGGGTGCGGAGGCTGCGCTCGGCCGGGTACGCCCGGCTGCTGCGGACCGCCGAACCGCCGGGCCCGGAGTGCGTGGACGGGCTGCCGGTGGCCCCGGTGGCGCGGGCGCTGGCGGACGCGGTGTCCGGGCTCGGGGACGCGGTCACGGTGCGCCGGCTGCTCACCGAGGCGGTGCGCGGCGGCCACTGCGAACCGGCCGTGCTGGTGGACGAGCTGAGCCGGGCCAAGGTGCTCGGCCGGCCCCAGGTGGTCGACGCGGTCGACTCGCTGCTCGCCGAGGGCCGGGCGCTCGCGGAGGAGCGGCTGTACGCCATGGTGCGCACCCATGGGCTCGACGAGCCGCTGTGGAACGTGGACCTGCGGCTGCCCGGCGGCCCGCACCTCGGCCGCGTGGACGCCTACTGGCCCGGCGAGGCGGTCGCCGTGGAGCTGGACACGAGGGCGCCGCGCCACAGCCGCCAGGACGAGCGGCACGAGGCCGAGTGGTCCGCGTACGCGGCGCGGCGCGAGCACCTGGAACGGCTCGGCGTCACCGTCGTGCACCTCACGCCGCAGAAGCTGCGGGACGCGCCCGGGCAGCAGGCGACCGTGGTCCGGACAGCGCTGATGGCCGCGGCGGACCGGGAGCCGGCGGCGTACGTGATGGTCCTTCCCCGCTGAACCGGGGCGCCACACCTCACATCCCGCAGCCTCGCGTCACATGGCCGAATGCGCGTCCCGTATCCGCCTGTTCGTCCCTGCTGACGCTTCCGCCCCAGTGGCGGGATCCCGCCATGTACTCAACAAGCCCCCCACAACTCTCCACAAACCCCTGTCATTTACGAAAGGGTGAGCGGTCATCCGGTACCGATTTCCGGACTCTCTCTTTCACATACAGGGATGCTGATGACCTCCGAATCCCCCGGTTCCATACCCGGAGCGAGACGAGCGGCCCGGGTGGCGGCCGCCGCCGGTCTGGTGGCCGCGCTGGCCGCCACCGGCGTCGCCACCGGCGTCGCCCCCGTCTTCGCCGCCGACGATCCGGCCTCCGCCCCCGTCAAGGCCGCCGGCACCGCTCCGGCGGACAAGCTGGGCACCGCCGACGCCGAGGTCCTGACCAAGGCCAAGGCCAAGGGCGAGAAGAACGTCACGATGATGGTCGCGACCGCCCCCGGCGCGACCGAGCAGGTCACCAAGCAGCTGGACGCCGTCAAGGGCTCCGTGCTCGGGCGTGCGTACGACAAGCTGGGCTACGTACGGGCGACCGTGCCGACCGCGACCGCCGAGGCCACCATCAAGGCGGCGTCGAAGCTGAGCTCCGTCCACGGCATCGATCTCAAGCAGGAGATCGTGCTGGACGACCCGACGCCCGCCGCCGACCGGGCGACCGGTGCCAGGACCAGGGCGAAGTCCACCGGCAGCTACCCGGCCCCCGGGAAGAAGACGCCGGCGAAGAACCCGTACAACCCGTCCTTCGAGACGGGCGCGGTCGACTTCGTGAAGCAGCACCCGAAGGCGGACGGGCGCGGGATCACCATCGGCGTCCTGGACGCGGGCGTCGACATCGCGCACCCCGCGCTCCAGAAGACCACCACCGGTGAGCGCAAGATCACCGACTGGGTGACCGCCACCGACCCGGTGAGCGACGGCGACGGCACCTGGCTGCGGATGACGGACGCCGTCTCCGGCCCGGTGTTCACGTACAAGGGGCGTACGTACAACGCCCCCAAGGGCTCGTACCGGATCAGCCTGTTCGCCGAGGCCGCCACCAAGGGCGGCGACATGGCGGGCGACCTGAACCGCGACGGCGACACCACCGACACCTGGGCCGTGCTCTACGACCCGGTCACCGGCGCCTCCCGGGTCGACCTGAACAACAACGGCGACTTCCGCGACGACACCGCCCTCAAGCCGTACAAGGAGAAGCACCAGGTCTCCTACTTCGGCAAGGACAATCCGCGCACTGACGTCGTCGAGCGCATCCCGTTCGTCGTGGAGAACCGCAAGAGCGTCGTCTACAACGCCGCCGGCGACACCTCCGACTACGTCTCCATCGGGGTCATCGAGTCCGAGCACGGGACGCACGTCGCCGGCATCACCGCCGCCAACGGCCTGTTCGGCGGCCGGATGAACGGTGCCGCGCCCGGCGCGAAGATCGTCTCCTCGCGCGCCTGCACCTGGTCCGGCGGCTGCACCAACATCGCGCTCACCGAGGGCATGATCGACCTCGTCGTGAACCGCGGCGTCGACGTCGTCAACATGTCGATCGGCGGCCTGCCGCCGCTCAACGACGGCAACAACGCCCGCTCCGAGCTGTACAAGCGGCTGGTGGACATCTACGGCGTCCAGCTGGTCATCTCGGCCGGCAACGACGGCCCCGGCGTCAACACCATCGGTGACCCCGGCCTCGCCGACCACGTCATCTCGGTCGGCGCGTCCATCTCCAAGGAGACCTGGGCCGCCAACTACGGCTCGAACGTCACCAAGAAGTACGACATGCTGCCCTTCTCCTCGCGCGGCCCGCGTGAGGACGGCGGCTTCGCGCCGACCCTGACGGCGCCCGGAGCGTCGATCAACTCGACGCAGACCTGGCTGCCCGGTTCACCGGTCGCCGAGGCGGGCTACTCCCTGCCGGCCGGCTACTCCATGCTCCAGGGCACGTCGATGGCCTCCCCGCAGGCCGCCGGCGCCACCGCGCTGCTGCTGTCCGCCGCGAAGCAGAAGCACATCGAGCTGCCCCCGGCCGACCTGCGCACCGCGCTGACCAGCACCGCCACGAAGATCAAGGACGTGCCCGCGCACGCCCAGGGCGCCGGTCTGATCAACATCGTGGACGCCTGGAAGCTGATCGCGAAGCAGGGCGCCCCGGCGCACGAGTACACGGTCAAGGCGCCCGTCGACACCGCGATCGACTTCGCCCTGAAGACCCCGGGCTTCGGCACCGGCCTCTACGACCGCGAGGGCGGCCTCCAGGCCGGCCAGAAGAAGACCTACGACGTCACGGTCACCCGCACCACGGGCCCGGACAAGAAGGTCGAGCACAAGCTCTCCTGGAAGTACAACGACGGCACCTTCGAGCTCACCGGCTCCGACAAGGTCGCGCTGCCGCTGGGCAAGCCGGTGACGGTCAAGGTCCAGGCGAAGCCGGGCAGCGCGGGCGTGCACAGCGCGATCCTCCAGCTGGATGACAAGAAGACCGCCGGCACCGACCAGCAGATCCTGACGACGGTCGTCGTCTCCAAGGCGCTGGCGAAGCCGTCCTACGCGTTCAAGGCGTCCGGCTCGGTGCAGCGCAACGGCACCACGTCGTACTTCGTGACCGTGCCGGAGGGCGCCAAGACCCTTGAGGTCGCGATGAGCGCCCTGCGCTCGGGCAGCCAGACCCGCTTCATCTCCATCCACCCGTACGGGGTGCCGGTGGACGACAGCGGTACGCCGTTCTGCTACCCGAACTACGAGAACCCGGCCAACACCTGCCGCCCGGACGCGCGCTCCTACCCGGACCCGCAGCCCGGCGTCTGGGAGATCGAGGTCGAGGCCCGGCGCACGTCGCCGCTGCTGGACAACCCGTACAAGCTGGACGTGGCGCTGCTCGGCGCGACCTTCGACCCGGCGGTGCAGACCATCGCCGAGGCGAAGATCGGCACCCCGGCCGCGGTCAGCTGGAAGGTCACCAACAACGCCGGTCCCCTGGAGGGCAGGCTCAAGGGCGGCTCGCTGGGCTCGGCCGCCGTCGAGCGCCCGTCGATCTCCACCGGTGGCTCGTACACCAAGGAGGTCACCATCGGTGAGGGTGTCGAGAAGCTGGACGTCGCCATCGGCGGCACCAGCGACGCCAACGCCGACCTCGACCTGTACGTGTACAAGGGGAGCACCGAGGTCGGCTCCTCCACCACGGCCGGTTCCGAGGAGTCCGTCAGCCTGGTGAAGCCGGCCGCCGGCACGTACACCGTCGTCGTCGACGGCTACGACGTCCCGGCCGGGACCACCGAGTACGACTACCGCGACGTGTACTACTCCGCGTCGCTCGGCACCATCTCCGTGGACGAGTCGAAGGCCGTGAACCTGGCCGCCGGCGCGTCCGCCCAGGTCGGCGCCGAGGTGAAGGTGGCCGGTGCGGCCCCCGAGGGCCGGCAGTTCTTCGGCGAGGTCAGCCTCGTGAACGCCCGGGGCACCGCGGCGGGCACCGGCAGCGTCGTGATCGAGAAGGTCACGCCGTAGCCACACGGTGCTGACCATGTGATCCGTACGGCAGTGGGGCGGGTGCTCACCGGGCACCCGCCCCACTGTGCTGCGCGCCACTCGTCCGCAGGCCGGACAATGGATTGGACAAGGAGGCCGTGGAGAGACGCATCATGAAGCGGCAACCGTGCCCGTTCGTACGTCTGAGGGAGTTCCTGTGAAGGTCGGAATCGTCGGCGCCACCGGTCAGGTCGGCACAGTCATGCGCAGCATCCTGGCCGAGCGGAAGTTCCCGGCCGACGAGCTGCGGCTGTTCGCCTCCGCGCGCTCGGCGGGCTCCGTCATCGAGTGGCAGGGCCGCGAGATCACCGTCGAGGACGCCGCCACGGCCGACTACACGGGCCTGGACATCGTGCTGTTCTCGGCCGGCGGCGCGACCTCGAAGGCGCTCGCCGAGAAGGTCGCCTCGCAGGGCGCCGTCGTGATCGACAACTCCTCCGCCTGGCGCAAGGACCCCCAGGTCCCGCTGGTCGTCTCCGAGGTCAACCCGCACGCGATCGCGGACCGCCCCAAGGGCATCATCGCCAACCCGAACTGCACCACGATGGCCGCCATGCCCGTGCTGCGTCCGCTGCACGAGGAGGCGGGGCTCGAAGCGCTGACCGTCGCCACGTACCAGGCGGTCTCCGGGTCCGGGCTCGCCGGCGTCGCCGAGCTGCACGGCCAGGCGTCCAAGGTCGTCGCCGACGCGGACAAGCTCACGCACGACGGCTCGGCCGTGGACTTCCCGGAGCCGGGCGTCTACAAGCGCCCCATCGCCTTCAACGTGCTGCCGCTGGCCGGGTCCATCGTGGACGACGGGTCCTTCGAGACGGACGAGGAGCAGAAGCTCCGCAACGAGTCCCGCAAGATCCTGGAGATCCCGGAGCTGAAGGTCTCCGGCACCTGCGTCCGCGTCCCGGTCTTCTCCGGCCACTCCCTCCAGGTCAACGCACGCTTCGCCCGGCCGGTCTCCGTGGAGCGCGCGTACGAGCTGCTGAAGGACGCGCCGGGCGTCGAGCTGTCCGAGATCCCGACGCCGCTCCAGGCCGCGGGGAAGGACGCGTCCTACGTGGGGCGCATCCGGGACGACGAGACCGTGGAGCACGGTCTCGCGCTGTTCGTCTCCAACGACAACCTGCGCAAGGGGGCGGCGCTGAACGCGGTCCAGATCGCGGAGCTCGTCGCGGCGGAGCTCGCCGGCTGAAGCCGGAGCGCCGCGGGGGTCCGGAGGCGCTGCCCCCGGACCCCCGCTCCTCAATCGGTGGAGGGGCTTGATCTGCGCACCTCGAAGTGCCAGCAGCCGTACTCCACCGCGCGTACGTGCACCAGCGCCACGTCCGGGTCCGCGAACGCCTCCCTGAACGCCTCGTCGTACCCGCGCTCCTCGTCCTCGGGGATCTCCAGGAGGCGGCCGCCGACGATGTGGCCGTCCGCGTCGTAACGCCGTACGGTCCGCAGCGCGCCCGCCCGCGAGAACGGATAGCCCGTCCGGGCGGGGTCCGGGCCCTCGCACTCCTCGGCGTGGATGAAGACCGGGCCCTGCTCGTCGTACGCCCCCGGGCGGGCCCAGGCCGCCGCGGCCCAGCGGCGCAGCGGGGCGTAGGAGACGAGGGCCATGCGCTCCCCCGGTTCGCTGCCGCGCAGGCAGCACCGGAGCGGGTCACCGGCCTCGGTGGCGGTGTACGGGACGCAGGGGCGGCCGGCGTCGTCGGTCTCCCGGAGTTCCTTCAGCGCGTCCGGTTCGATCGCGCGTGCCTCGTAAGTGGTCATGGTCCGAGCCTGCCGCGTCGGAACGCCCCGGTCCGGCGGAAAACGGACATCGCCCTGGGTGCGGGTCCCGTGGAAGGATGGCGGGAAACATCACAGAAACTAGGAGATGACCGCGTGCCTGGCACGAATCTGACCCGCGAAGAGGCACAGGAGCGGGCGCGCCTGCTGACCGTGGACGCGTACGAGATCGATCTCGACCTCTCCGGGGCGCAGGAGGGCGGGACCTACCGGTCCGTCACCGTCGTGCGCTTCGACTCCGCCGAAGCCGGCGCGGAGACCTTCATCGACCTGGTCGCCCCCGCGGTGCACGAGGTCGAGCTGAACGGCAGGGCGCTGGACGTCGCGGCGGTGTTCCGCGACTCGCGCATCGCGCTTCCGCACCTCCGGGCCGGCTCCAACGAGCTGAAGGTCGTCGCGGACTGCGCGTACACCAACACCGGTGAGGGACTGCACCGGTTCGTCGACCCGGTCGACCAGCAGGCGTATCTGTACACCCAGTTCGAGGTGCCGGACGCGCGCCGCGTCTTCGCGAGCTTCGAGCAGCCCGACCTGAAGGCGACCTTCCGGTTCACCGTGAAGGCCCCGTCCGGCTGGACCGTGATCTCCAACTCGCCGACGCCGGAGCCCAAGGACGACGTCTGGTCGTTCGAGCCGACGCCGCGCATCTCCTCGTACATCACCGCGCTGATCGTCGGTCCGTATCACTCGGTGCACAGCAGCTACGAGAAGGACGGCGTGACCGTCCCGCTGGGCATCTACTGCCGGCCCTCGCTCGCCGAGTACCTGGACGCGGACGCGATCTTCGACGTGACCCGGCTGGGCTTCGACTGGTTCCAGGAGAAGTTCGACTACGCGTACCCGTTCGCCAAGTACGACCAGCTCTTCGTGCCGGAGTTCAACGCGGGCGCGATGGAGAACGCGGGCGCGGTCACCATCCGCGACCAGTACGTCTTCCGGTCGAAGGTGACGGACGCGGCGTACGAGACGCGCGCCGAGACCATCCTGCACGAGCTGGCCCACATGTGGTTCGGCGACCTCGTCACGATGGAGTGGTGGAACGACCTCTGGTTGAACGAGTCGTTCGCCACGTACACCTCGATCGCCTGCCTGGCGTACGCCGAGGGCTCGGGCTGGCCGCACTCCTGGACCACGTTCGCCAACTCCATGAAGACGTGGGCCTACCGGCAGGACCAGCTGCCCTCGACCCACCCGATCATGGCCGACATCCGCGACCTGGACGACGTCCTGGTCAACTTCGACGGCATCACGTACGCCAAGGGCGCCTCGGTCCTGAAGCAGCTGGTGGCGTACGTCGGCATGGACGAGTTCTTCAAGGGCGTCCAGGCGTACTTCAAGGCGCACGCCTTCGGCAACACCCGGCTGGCCGACCTGCTGGGCGCGCTGGAGGAGACCTCCGGCCGTGATCTGAAGACCTGGTCGAAGGCGTGGCTGGAGACGGCCGGGATCAACATCCTGCGCCCGGAGATCGAGACCGACGGGAACGGTCACGTCACCTCGTTCACCGTGCTCCAGGAGGCGCCCGCGCTGCCCGCCGGTGCCAAGGGCGAGCCGACGCTGCGCCCGCACCGGATCGCCATCGGCTGCTACGACCTCGATGCCGAGGGCAAGCTGGTGCGCACGGACCGGATCGAGCTGGACGTCGACGGCGAGCGCACCACCGTGCCGTTCCCGGCCGGCACCGCCCGCCCGGCCGTCATCCTGCTCAACGACGACGACCTGTCGTACGCGAAGGTCCGGCTGGACGAGGAGTCGCTGCGGGTCGTCACCGAGCACCTGGGCGACTTCACCGAGTCGCTGCCGCGCGCGCTGTGCTGGGCGTCCGCCTGGGACATGACCCGCGACGGCGAGCTGGCCACCCGTGACTACCTCGCCCTGGTCCTGTCGGGGATCGGCAAGGAGTCGGACATCGGCGTCGTGCAGTCGCTGCACCGCCAGGTCAAGACGGCGATCGACCTGTACGCGACGCCCGAGTGGCGCGAGGCGGGCCTGACGCAGTGGACCGATGCGACGCTCGCGCACCTGCGCGCGGCGGAGCCGGGCAGCGACCACCAGCTGGCCTGGGCGCGCGCCTTCGCGGCCACCGCCCGTACCCCGCAGCAGCTGGACCTGCTCCGCTCGCTGCTCGACGGCACGGAGGCGGTCGAGGGCCTGGCCGTGGACACCGAGCTGCGCTGGGCGTTCGTCCAGCGGCTCGCCGCCACCGGGCTGATCGACGAGGAGGAGATCGACGCCGAGTACGAGCGGGACCGCACCGCCGCGGGCGAGCGGCACGCCGCTTCGGCCCGGGCCGCGCGGCCGACGGAGGAGGCGAAGGCCGAGGCGTGGGCGTCGGTCGTCGAGTCCGACAAGCTGCCGAACTCCCTCCAGGAGGCGGTCATCGCCGGCTTCGTGCAGACGGACCAGCGCGAGCTGCTGGCCCCGTACACGGAGAAGTTCTTCGCCTCGGTGAAGGACGTCTGGGACTCGCGGAGCCACGAGATGGCCCAGCAGGTCGCGATCGGCCTGTATCCGGCACTCCAGGTCTCGCAGGAGACCCTGGACGCCACGGACGCCTGGCTGGCCTCGGCCGAGCCGGGCGCGGGTCTGCGCCGGCTGATGTCGGAGTCCCGCTCGGGCGTGGAGCGCGCCCTGCGGGCCCGCACGGCGGACGCGGCGGCCGCGACCGCGTGATGTGACCGGCACCGAGGGGGCGTCCCGCCGCGGGGCGCCCCCTCCGTGACGGCGCCCGGCCGCTTCAGTCGAGGCGGGCGGCGAGGAGGGCGATGTCGTCCGTCTTGCCCTGGCCGAAGGACGCCAGCAGCCGGTCGCACAGCTCCTCGATCCCGTCCGGTGCCCGGGAGAGGGTGTCGCTCAGCGACCGCAGGCTGGTGTCCAGGTCCTCGCCGACCACCTCGATCAGGCCGTCCGTGACCAGCAGCAGTGTGGAGCCCTCCGGTACGTCGTGGGTGACGGCCGGCGGATGCGGGAGGTTGAGCCCCAGAAGGGGCCCGTGCTCGGTGAGATAGCGGGTGGTCCCGTCCGGGTGCCGGAGCAGGGGCGGGATGTGGCCGGCGTTGGCCACCTGGATGCGGCGTGCCCCCGGCTCGACGAGGACGAGACAGACGGTGACCGTCATCGACGGGCGTACCCGCACCAGCAGCGCGTCGAGGTTCTTCAGCAGGGACTGCGGATCGTGGCCCTCGATGGCGTACGCGCGCAGGGCGTGCCGCACCTCGCCCATGATCATGGCGGCCTTGAGCGAGTGCCCCGCCACGTCCCCGATGGCGAGCAGCAGGCCGTCCGGGGTCCGGATGGCCTCGTAGAAGTCGCCGCCGATCTCGGCGTCGGCGGCGGCCGGTTCGTAACGCACGGCGAGGCCGACGCCGGGTACCTCGGGCAGCCGGTCCGGCAGGAAGGTGCGCTGGAGGGTGAGCACGAGCGCGTGCTCCTCGCTGCGGGTGCGCAGCGCTTCGAGGGCCAGCGCGCCCGCCTGGGCCAGCTGCGAGAGCAGTTCGCGGTCGTCGGCACCGGTGAGCGCCTCGGCCCCGACCGCGAAGGCGACGGGCGGCCGCCCCCGCTTGGTGCGGGCGAGCACCAGGGCGACGTCTCCGGGGAAGACGTCCGCGCAGTCGTCCTCGCGGCAGGTGAGGGCGCGCCACTCGGCGCCGGTCAGGACGGCGGGCTCCGTCCCGGTCCGGTCGCCGAGGGCCTTCTCGGTGAGGAAGTCCATCAGCCGCTCGTCCGGCTGGGCCGTGCCGGTCCGGGCGCCGCTGGGATCCGGCGCGGCGGCCAGGTGCAGCACCCGGTTGTCGGGGCTGAGGCCGATGGTGACGGCGGGCGACTCCATCAGCGTCGCGGCCCCGGCCGCCGCGGCCGAGGTGAACGTCTCCCCGTCCTTCGCCGCGTAGACGGCCAGGGTGCTCCTGTTGAGGGCGGCCACGCGGGTGGCGAGCCGCTCGGCGCGGCGGCGGGCGCGGGCGTAGCGCAGTGCGGCGGTGACGGTGGCCAGCAGTTCGTCCGGGGCGATCGGTTCGGTGAGGTAGGCGTCGGCGCCCCGGTGGAGGCCCTGCGTGCGGTCGCTCAGTTCGATGGCGGTCGCCGAGACGTGGATGACGGGAAGCGAGGCGGTGCGCGGGTCGGCCTTGATCTGCTCGCACACCTCGAAGCCGCTCATGTCGGGCAGTTTGACGTCCACGACGGCGAGTTCGGGCAGCTGCCCGTCGGGGGCCGCGGCCAGCAGGGCGAGTCCTTCGGTGCCGTCGGCGGCCTCCACCACGGTGTGGCCCGCCCGGCGCAGCCAGCTGCCGACGATGTAGCGGTTCGTCTCGTTGTCATCGAGCACCAGTACGGTCGCCGCGGCGCTGTCCCGGTGCAGGTGCGAGGTCATGCGGTGTCTCCCTTCCCACTCGCCCGTGAGGGGGCGGACGGCCCGGAGCCGGAGAGCGCGGCGGCCAGCGCCGTCGGGTCCAGCGCGGACTTGTCCAGCACCGCCCGCGCGTGCGTGAGCCGGTTCCGGTCCAGCTCCGCGGCGGGCGTCGAGGTGAGGACGACGACGGGTACGGCGGCGAGCGCCGGGTCCGCCGCGAGTTCCGCCAGTACGGCGTACCCGTCGAGGTCGGGCAGGTGCAGGTCGAGGAGGACCGCGTCCGGGCGTTCGCGGCGCACCGTGGCGCTCGCCCGTCCGCCCTCGGCCACCTCGATCACGCGCCCGGCGATCCGCTCCAGGAGCGGGCGGACCGACGCGCGGAAGGCGTCGTCGTCGTCCACGGTGACCAGGACGGCCACGGCGGGCGCGACCGGCTCGCCCGGCCCGGCCTGCACGGCGGGCCGGCCGTCGGCGGGCAGCGTCACGGTGACCACGGTCCCGGTCCCCGGCTCGCTTCTCAGCGTGAGGCCGCCGCCGAGCAGTTCGGTGAGCCGGCGCGCGTAGGGCAGGCCGAGGCCGGTGCCGCTGCGGCCGCGCTGGTGGGTGCCGCGTACCTGGTAGAACTCCTCGAAGATCTGCTGCTGCTCCGCCTCCGGGATGCCGATCCCGGTGTCCGACACGGTGAAGACGACCTGGTCACGGCCGTCCGCCCGGTCCGCCGCCACGTCGAGGCGCACCGTCCCCGAGGGCGTGAACTTCAGGGCGTTGGACAGCAGGTTGCGCAGGACGCGGGTGAGCATGACCTCGTCGCTGACGATGCTCAGCCCGGACTCCGCCACGATCAGTTCGGCGGCGCCCGGGGACTCGTAGCCGCGCAGGGTGCCGCGCAGCTGGCCGAGGGCGGCGCGCAGGTCCACGGGGGCCCAGTGGGGTTCCAGGCGGCCGGACTCCGCCTTGGCGTTGTCCAGGAGCTCGTCGACCAGGGCGAGCAGGGTCGCGCCCGACGCGGAGATGAGCCCGATCTGGCGGCGCTGCTCCTCGTCCAGTCCGCCTTCGTCGCATTCGAGCAGCAGGCGGGCCAGGCCGACGACGGAGTTGACCGGGGTGCGCAGCTCGTGGCTGACGTTGGCCCAGAACCTGGTCTTGGCCTCGCTGGCCTCGCGCAGCAGGCGGGACTTCTCCTCCAGCTCCGCGTAGAGCGCCACGACGCCCCGGTTGGTCTCCTCCAGCTCCTCGGACAGCTCGGAGTAGAGCGCCACGACGCCGCGGTTGGTCTCCTCCAGTTCCGCGTTCAGGCGGCGCATTTCCTCGCGCTGTGCCCGGGACTCGACCAGCGCGGCGATCAGGTCGCTGGTCTGGGCCCTGGTGTCGTCCGGTTCGCCGGACGCCGTGTGGGCGAGCACGGCTTCGCGTGCCTGCTCGATCGCCTCGGCCGTCCTGCCGTCCGCGGTGAGCGGCTGCTCGACGGTCACCGCGTGCTCGGGCGGGCTGTAGTGCACGGACACGAGCCGGGACGCGGCCTGGACCGCCTCGCCGCCGAGGTCCCGGTCCTCCGTCCAGTCCATGCCGACGAGCAGCAGCGGAAGCGGGCGGCGGGCCACCCCGAAGACGACGGTGAGCCCGGCGGAGCCCAGCAGGTCCCGGCCGAGCTCGCTCAGCGCGGTCGCCAGCCGGATCTGGTCCTGTTTCTCCACCCCGAGCGCCTCGGCTGCCGACTTGCCGCTGCGGCGCAGCAGGAAGACGTCCTGCTCCGTGCTGAGGGGGAAGGACACGAGGGGGTCGGCACCGAGGGCAGTGAAGCTGTTCACCAGAGTCCTTTCGCCACCACGACGCCGGCGTCGTCCCTGCGTACGCCTGCCTCGCGCAGCAGCTGGGCGGCCGCGACCAGCGGGGACCGGTCGAGGAAGCCGGGCATGGCGTCCGCCCGCCAGCGTTCCGTCAGGCCGTCGGAGTGCATGATCACCGCACTGTTCCGGGGCAGACTCTGGCGCACGGTCCGCAGGGTCGGCAGCTGGTGGCCCACGATGCCGGGCGCCGACGGCAGCGAGCGGCGGGTGCCGGTGGCGGGGTCCACCACGAAGGTGCTGACGTTGCCGACGCCGCAGAAGGTCAGGGTCCCGGCGTCCGGTTCGACGCGGACGACGGCCACGGCGCCGCCCCGGCTCCCGCGCAGGGCCTTGTGGATCTCCCGCATGATCGCTTCGGGCGCGTCGGCGCGGGTGTCCCGGAACTCGGTCACCGCCGCCTGCGCGGCGCGCCCGGCGAGGGGGCCGTGGCCCAGGCCGTCGCAGAGGAGCACCAGCAGCGCCCGGTCGTCCGGGCCCTGCTGCCCGGCCCCGCCGTTCTCGGGTTCCGGGCCCGTGGGTACCGGCCTGCGGTAGCCGGTGAGCTGGGCCCAGCCGAAGCGCTCGTCCGGGGCCGGGCGGGTCGCCGCGGGGGCCGGCGCGCGGCCGGGCTCCGGGGGCAGGCCGCCGGACGTGGGACGGGCGGCCCACGCGTCGCCGCACACCTCTTCCCCGGTGATCGTCCTGGTGAGCCCCTCCACCACGGGACGGCCCAGGGCGGCCATCCGGTCGGCCGCCTCGCGCCGCCAGAACCGGGCGGTCAGCACGGTCCCCCGGCCGGGCAGGGAGTGCAGGTCGAAGGAGTCGGCGAGGCGGGAGATGGTGCCGAGCCCGATGCCGAGGGTGCCCGCGGTGGAGTTGCCGTCGGAGAGGGCGTGCGCGAGGTCCGCCATGCCGGGCCCTTCGTCCAGGGTGACGAATTCGAGCCCCGCGTCGCTGGGCGTGCGTACGGCGCGCAGCAGGAAGGAGCCGTCCACCGCGTGCTTGCGCAGATTGGTGGCCGCTTCGCTCACCGCGAGCGCGGCCTCGGCGCATCGCTGCTCGTCGAGGCCGATGCGCCGGGCCAGCGCCACGGCGGCGACCCGGGCCGCCGCCGGGAGCGCTTCCTGGTCCCGGAGCCAGACGACGTCCTCGGCGTCCGGGAGAGGCAGGATCAGCGCGCCCATTTGGTCACCGCGACCTGGGTGCCGCGGCCGGGCTCGGTGTCCAGGGTGAAGTGGTCCACCAGCCGACGGGCCCCGCTCAGCCCGAGGCCCAGACCGCCACCGGAGGTCCATCCGTCGACCAGCGCCTGTTCGATGTCGGGGATGCCGGGGCCGGAGTCCTCGAAGACCGCGGTCACGCCGGTCCTGCCGTTCTGGCTCACGACTCCCGCGCGCATGACTCCGCCGCCGCCGTACACCAGGGTGTTGCGGGCCAGTTCGCTCGCCGCGGTGACGAGCTTGGTCTGGTCGACCAGGGAGAGCTTGCAGCGCTGGGCGAGTGTGCGCACCAGCTGCCGGGCCCGGACCACGTCGTCGTTGGTGACGATCGGGACGGTCTCGTGCTCGGCGTCGGGGGCGGGCGCGAAGCCGTTCATCGTCCAGCCGGTCTGGCGTCGTCGCGCCGGGCCAGGATCTCCAGACCCTTCTCCAGGGTGAGCGCCGTGCGTACACCGCCCAGGGAGAGTCCCAGTTCCACCAGGGTGATGGCGACGGCGGGCCGCATGCCGACGACGACGGTCTGCGCGTCGAGCAGGCGGGAGATGGAGGCGGTGGTCGCCAGCATGCGGCCGACGAAGGAGTCGACGATCTCCACGGCGGTGATGTCGATGATCACACCGGTGGCGCCGGACTCCACGATCCGGGCGGCCAGGTCGTCCTGGAGCTCCAGAACGACCTGGTCCTCGAGCTCGACCTGGATGGAGACGAGGAGGACGTCTCCGATCTTCAGTACCGGTACGCGCTCGCTCACGCCGTGCCGCCGCGCGGTGCGATGTCCGTGCCGGTCCGGCGCAGAGCGTGCTTGAGGGCGTCGGCCAGCGACGACTTGGTGACGATGTCGCCGAACTGGATGCCGAGGGCCACGATGGTCTGGGCGATCTGCGGGCTGATGCCGGAGATGATGCAGTCGGCGCCCATCAGCCGGGCGGCGACCACCGTCTTGAGCAGGTGCTGGGCCACCTCGGTGTCCACGGCGGGAACGCCGGTGATGTCGATGATGGCCTGGTCGGAGCCGGTGTCGACGAGGGCCTGGAGCAGCTTCTCCATCACCACCTGGGTGCGGGCCGAGTCCAGGGTGCCGACCAGCGGCACGGCGACCACGCCGTCCCAGAGCTTCACCACCGGGGTGGAGAGCTCCATCAGCTGTTCGGCCTGCGCGCTGATGACCTCTTCGCGGGTCTTCGCATAGACCTCCAGCGTGAAGAGCCCGAGGGCGTCGATCACCTTGCTGAGCTGGAGGTACGACCTGACGTCGTCGGCCGGGGTGTCCTCGGTGGGCGCGAGGACGTCCTTGGCCGCGAGGACGCTGGTGGCGGTCTCGGTGGGGGTGAACCCCTGGCGGGCCCGCGCCCGGGACAGCTCCGCGAGCAGCGCGCGCAGCTCGCCGTAGGCGTCCCCGTGCCAGTCCAGCCCGTCCCCGCGCAGGCCCTGGATGAGCGCTGTGTAGAGCTCGCGCAGCTCCCGGTCGAGCTCGGCGAGCGAGATGCGTCCGCGCAGGGTGCGCGCGACCGCCTCCACCCAGGCCCCGCCGAGCGTTTCCTGCTGCGTCGACAGCAGGTCGGCCAGCCTGGCCGAGATGTTTTGTTCAGTCACCGGGTTGGCTCCCTCTGCGTCAGGCCCTTGGCTGTGATCAGTCGCAGCGTATGCCATCAGCTGATTGCTCCCCGCGCGGTATACGGAAGGCGGCAGGAGGCGCCACGAGGGGCGTTCCGGGCCGGGCGAGGGGGGCCGGAGAAGCGGAAGCAGGAAGGCACGAAGACCCCTCTGCCCGTTCACCGGGCCTTCACACCCGGCATTTCCCGGGCGGATGCGGTGACACTCCTGGAAACCGCCCGGCGGACGGGCGCTGGAGCGCAGCCGTCCGCCGGGCGGGGGCGGGGGCTACGAGGCCGACGCCTCGTAGCGGGCCTTGAGGTCGGCCGCGCCGGACTCCGTCAGGGAGCCGTGCAGGCGCATCCGGGCGACTCCGCCGTCGGGGAAGGCGTCGAGCCGTACGTGGGTGACGACGGCCTCCGCCGGGAGCGGGAAGCGGTGCGGGGTATCGGGCTGGAGGCGGGTGCGCGGGATGATCTCGAACCACTCGCCGCTCTCGCCGTCCCGGCCGTGCAGGGCGATCCAGCCGGCCGCGTTGCCCTTGAGGTACGCGGTGTCGATCTCGACCGCGCGGACGATGCCCTGGGCGGGCAGCCGGAAGCGGACCCAGTCGTTGGTGTCGCGGACCCGGCGGCGGCGGTTCTCCCAGCCGTCGTCCATCTTGCGCGAGGTGCCGGGCAGGATGATCTGGGTCGGCGAGGAGTAGAACCGGTCCGACGCGTCTTCGTAACTGCCGCCGTTCAGGACCGAGATCAGGTCGAACGTACCGAGCGTGGCCAGCCAGGACGGGTCCGGGACCACCTCGCCGTGCACCCGGAGGCGGGCGATGCCGCCGTCGGGGTGCTGGCAGAGGCGGATGTGGGTGTAGCGGCGGCCGCCGGTGATCTCGAAGCCGTTGGCGGCGTGGCCGCGCACGGGCGTCGGGGGGACGATCTCCTCCCACTTCACGTCGTCGGCGAGCAGCTGCTCCGGGCCGGGCGCGCCCTCGACGCAGGTGGCCTGGACGGAAACGCGCTGCGGGTAGTTGCCGCGGAAGTGGGCGGTGTCCACGACGATGCCGCGGATGATGCCGGGGGCGCCGAGCCGGATCAGCGCCCAGTCGTGCTCGTCGGGGGCCGGGAAGGGGTGCTCGGCGTCCGCGCCGCGCCGGCGGCGGGTCTCCCAGCCGTCCATGATCTTGCCCTTGTGGCCGAAGTGCTCGGGGTCGAAGACCGCGCGCTCCCGGACGAGCAGGTTCTCGCGCTGGGCGAAGAACTCGTCGTTGGCCGCGATCACGCCCGCGCCGAGCCGCCGGTCGGCGAGGTCCACGAGGTCGGTGAAGGGGAGGTCGGTGGTGCGGTAGTCGGCGTACGGGTCACCGCCGCCGTACGGGGCCGCGTCGTTGGCGTGGGGGTCGTCGTTCCGGATCTCATTCTGTTCGGTGGTCATGCGTCCACTGTCGTACGCCGGAAGTCGGTAGGTCCATCGAAAGTTTTCGTACGAACTGTTCAGGTGGACTTAACGGTCGCACCGTCACCGTACGGTTCCGCCGCCTCGCGCAGCGCCGCGAGGACCCGGGCCACCGCGGGGGCGTCCTCTCCCCCGCGCCGGACGGCGGCGACCACATGGCGGCGCGGCCGGTCCGCGTCGAGGACCCGCATCACCACGCCCTCCCGGCCGTGCCGTTCGGCCGAGGCCATGCGCGGGACGAGCGCGACCCCGAGGCCTGCGGCGACCATGGCGAGGATCGCCGTCCAGCCGGACGCGCTGTGCGCCTGCTCGGGTACGAAGCCCGCCGCCCGGCACGCGGAGACGGTGATCTCCGACCAGGGGCCCGAGCCGCCGTAGATCCAGGGCTCGGCGGACAGGTCGGCGAGGCGCAGCCCGGGCGCGTCCGCGAGGCGGTGGCCGGCCGGCAGGGCCACGTCGAGCGGGTCGGCGAGCAGCGGCAGGACGGCGAACCGGGGGTCGCGGGCCGTCGGGGCGTCGGCCGCCAGCGACAGCGCGAGGTCGACCTCGGCGGCGGCGAGCAGTTCGTACGCCTGGGCGGCCTCCGCCTCGCGCACCCGGACCTCGGGCCCTGGGCGGGGGTCGGCGCGCAGCCGCTGCACGGCCGGGACGACGAGGGCGGGCACGGCGGTGGCGAACGCGGCGACCCTGACCTCGCCCGCCTCGCCGCGCAGATAGCCGGTCAGTTCGGCGTCGGCGCGCTCCAGTTGGGCGAAGACCGCCTCGGCGTGGCGCAGGACGAGATGGGCGGCGTCGGTGAGGCGGACGCGCCGGCCCTGGGCCTCCAGGAGCGGCACGCCGAGCTGCTTGGCCAGGTTGGAGAGCTGCTGGGAGACCGCCGACGGGGTCATCAGCAGGGCGTCGGCGGTCGCGGTGACCGTGCCCCGGTCGCGCAGGGTGCGCAGGATGCGGAGCTTCTTGACGTCCCACTCGGTCATGGGCGCAACCTACCGGCGCGTCCGGGTCCGGACATGCGTGTGCGCCGCGCGGTCGTGCTCACCGTGCGGCGCACCCGTGCCGTGCGGGGCGGGACCGGGGCGGGGGCCCCGGCCGCAGGGCCGCTGGGTCAGGCCTGCTTCTTGGACTTGTCGAGCACCATGACCAGACCCGCGATGACCCCGAAGAGGACGAGGGGCGCCAGGACGAACAGGCCGAGCGTGTCGAGCACGCTCAGGCCGGTACCCGGGTCGTCGCCGTCGTCGCGGGTGAGCGCGAGCGCGGGGGACGACATCAGCAGCATCATCAGCGTCGTTCCGGCGGCGACGGCGCCGGCGCGCATAGCGTTCTTCTTGTCCACGGTGCAAACGTAGCGAACGCCCGCGCGGGCCGCGCGCCCGGGGGTGCCGTACGGGGCCCCGGTCAGGGCAGGCGGACCTCCCCGGGCTCGTGCGGGGCGCGCAGGACGTCCATCAGGCGGTGCAGCCGGGGCGAGGCGGCCAGTTGCTCCAGGGTGACCGGGACGCCCTCCGCGTCGGCGACGGGCAGTCGCCAGTTGGGGTACTGGTCCCAGGTGCCCGGGAGGTTCTGCGGGCGGCGGTCGCCGACGGTGTCGGGCAGCCAGATCCCGGTCATCCGGGCGGGGGTGCGCAGCAGGAAGCGGTGGACGGCCTGGACGGCCGCCTCCTCGTCGGCGCCGCCGTCCGGAAGCGCACCGGCCCCGGGGAGCGCGCCGCCCCCGGGGAGCAGTCCGAGCCGGGTGAGCAGGGCGAGCCACTCGGCCGTGTCCGCGCCGTCCTCCCTCAGCTCCTCGTCCAGGGGGCGGGTGAGCAGGCCGAGGCGGTGGCGCAGCGTCACATGGTCGCCGGTCAGCCGGGCGGCCGTGGACGGCAGGTCGTGGGTGGTCGCGGTGGCCAGGCAGTCCCGGCGCCACCGCTCGGGGGCCAGCGGGCGCTCGTCGCCCGCCCAGTCCCGCTCGAACCAGAGCACCGAGGTGCCGAGGACGCCGCGCCGGGCCAGCGCCTCGCGGACGCCGGGCTCCACCGTGCCCAGGTCCTCGCCGACGACGACGGTGCCGGCCCGGTGCGCCTCCAGGACGAGGACGGCGAGCATCGCCTCCGCGTCGTGCGAGACGTAGGTGCCCTCGGTCGGCGGGCGGCCCTCGGGCACCCACCAGAGCCGGAACAGGCCCATGACGTGGTCGATGCGCAGGGCGCCCGCGTGGGCGAGGATGCCGCGCAGCAGGCCGCGGTACGGGGCGTAGCCGGAGGCGGCGAGGGCGTCGGGGCGCCAGGGCGGCAGGCCCCAGTCCTGGCCGCGCGCGTTGAACGCGTCCGGGGGCGCGCCGACGGACATGCCGTGGGCGAAGGCGTCCTGCTGGGCCCAGGTGTCGGCGCCGCCCGGATGGACGCCGACCGCGAGGTCGTGGACGACGCCGACGGGCATCCCGGCCTCCCGGGCGGCGCGCTGGGCGTCGGCGAGCTGGCCGGCGGTCAGCCAGGCGAGCCGGCAGTGGTGGTCGACCCGGTCCAGCAGTTCGGCCCGGGCGCGGGCGGTGGCGTCGGAGCGGGGGTCGCGCAGCTCCTCCGGCCAGCCGTGCCAGTCGGGGCCGTGCACCTCGGCGAGCGCGCACCACAGGGCGTGGTCCTCCAGGGCGCGCCCCTGGGCTGCGAGGAAGTCGCAGTACGCGGCGTGCCGGCCGGGGGTGAGGGGGACCGCGAGGACCAGGTCGAGGGCCTGCCGCTTGAGGGACCACACGGCGTCCCGGTCGATGAGGGCGCCCTTGTCCAGGACGGCTTCCCGCAGCTCGGCGCCCTTGCGGCGCAGCGTGTCGAGCGCGACCGGGTCGGCCACGTGCCCGTACTCCGGGACGGACTCGACGCGCAGGTGCACCGGGTCGGGGAAGCGCCGGGAGGACGGGCGGTAGGGCGAGGGGTCGGTGGGCTCCCCGGGCACCGCCGCGTGCAGCGGGTTGACCTGGACGAAGCCGGCGCCGAGCCGGCGGCCGGACCAGGAGGCGAGATCGGCGAGGTCGCCGAGGTCGCCCATGCCCCAGGACCGGGCGGAGAGCAGCGAGTAGAGCTGGACGAGGAAGCCGTGGGTGCGGTCGGGCGGCTGCGGCACCCGGGCGGGGGCGACGACGAGCGTGCAGTCCTGGGGCTCGCGGCCCGGGGCGTGGGCGGTGAGCCGGTGGACCCCGAGCGGGGGCCCGGTCCACCAGGTGCTTCCCGGTTCGGCCGGATCAGGTCCCCCGGAGGGCACCCGCATCCGGGCCGGCTCCGTCTCCTCGGCGCTCTCCTCCAGCCGGACGGCCAGCTCCGTGCCGGGCGGCAGGCCGGTCAGCGCGGGCGGCAGCGGGTCGCCGGACCACACCACCAGCGTGTCCGGGAGGAGCCGGGTGCGGGCGGCCGACTCGGCGGCGGCGAGGGCGCCGCGTACCGCTTCGGGCGTCGTGGCGTCGACGCCGAGCGCGCCGAGCACGGCGACGACCGTGGTCTCGGGGACGGGCTCGGAGACGCCGGCGGACGGGGAGAAGGAGGTGGCGACGCCGTGCAGGGCGGCGAGCCGGGACAAGCCCATTCAGACTCCTGGGGACTCCGTGCCCCATGCGCAGCCGGACGCGGCCGGTTCGCTGGTCAGCGGGGCGAGGACGGCGAGCGGCGGCTCGCTGGTCAGGGGGGTGGCCTCGGCGAGCGGGGGCTCGCTGGTCAGGGGTATGGCGTCGGCGAGCGGTGCTTCGCTCGTGAGCGGGCCGGGCACGGTGGCGGGGCAGGCACTGATCAGCGGGGCGGGACCGGATGCCTGTTTGGAGAGGGCGGAGAGCGGGCGCTGCGCGATGGCGGGCATGGTGGCCTCCTGGCCGTGGAGAACAGGACAGTGACGGCCTACCCAGCGGGCGGCGCCGCAGACGTAGGCGAGACAACAACGAGTTCAACGTGCTCCGGGTCACATTCCGTTCCCGCAGGCCCGGTTACCCGTAAGACGTTCGCCTTTTTCGGCCATTCGGCGCTGTCTTTCGCGTATCACCCCGTCGCACGCACCCCGTTCATCACACCGGTCATATCAGGGCATTTCCATACCGAACATCTCGCGCATTGACACCCTCGCGCGCGGGGTGGTGGGCTCGGACGGCATCGGCCGGGGCGAGGGGAGAGACAGGGATGCGGCTCAGTGGGAGGACGCGGGCGACGGCCGTGGCCGTGGCCGTGCTCGGCGGGCTGCTCGCCGCAGGAGCTCCGCCCGCGCTCGCCGCTCCCCCGGACCCGGCGTCCAGGTCGGCGGCGGACCGGAGCCGCGCCGCCGGCTCCGCGCTCCCCGCGGTGTGGCCGCGCCCGCAGGCCATGGCGGCGGCCGGGCCGGACATCGTCCTGGGCCGCGAGGTCACCCTGGTCGCGGACGCGGAGGCCGATCCGTACGCCGTGAAGGCGCTGCGCGCGGTCCTGGCGGACGCCGGGGTGCGCACGGTCCACGAGGCACTGCCCGGCGCCGGGCCCGTCCTGCGGCTGGGCGGCGACGGGGCGGCGGACGCGCTGCG
The DNA here is from genome assembly GCF_042956885.1 of Streptomyces sp. NPDC008163. NCBI lineage: Bacteria > Bacillati > Actinomycetota > Actinomycetes > Kitasatosporales > Streptomycetaceae > Streptomyces > Streptomyces sp. NPDC008163. The sequence continues at coordinate 281,113 of NZ_JBIBHG010000007.1, forward strand.
CGAGCTGGGCGCCCCGGACCGCGCGGACCTGCCGGCGGGCGGCTACCGGCTGGCGGCCGGGCGGATCGCGGAGCGGGACACGGTGGCGGTCGAGGGCGTCGGCGAGGACGGGCTGTTCCACGCGGTGCAGACGCTGCGCCAGCTGGTCCGGGGCGGGAGGGTCGCCGGGGTCGCCGTCCGGGACTGGCCGGTCACCGCCGTACGCGGGCTGACCGAGGGGTTCTACGGGCAGCCGTGGAGCCAGGAGGACCGGCTCGCGCAGCTCGGCTTCCTGGGGCGCACCAAGCAGAACCGCTATCTGTACGCGGCGGGCGACGACCCGTACCGGCAGGCGCGCTGGCGCGACCCGTACCCGGCGGCGCGGAAGGCCGATTTCCGGGCGCTGGCCGCTCGCGCGGCCGCCGAGCACGTGACGCTCGGCTGGGCGGTGGCGCCCGGACAGTCGATGTGCCTGTCGTCGGACCGCGATCTCAAGGCGCTGACCCGCAAGATCGACGCGATGTGGGACCTGGGGGTGCGGGTCTTCCAGGTGCAGTTCCAGGACGTCAGCTACAGCGAGTGGCACTGCGCGGCCGACGCGGACGCCTTCGGCAGCGGCCCCGGGGCGGCGGCCCGGGCGCAGGCCCGCGTCGTGAACGGCGTGGCCCGGCACCTGGCCCGGCGCCACCCGGACGCCCTGCCGCTGTCGGTGATGCCGACGGAGTACTACCAGGACGGCGCGACCGCGTACCGCACGGCGCTCGCCCGGGAGCTGGCGGACGGGGTCGAGGTCGCCTGGACCGGTGTCGGGGTCGTGCCGAGGACCATCACCGGCGGCGAACTGGCCGGAGCCCGGGCCGCCTTCCGGCATCCGCTGGTGACCATGGACAACTACCCGGTCAACGACTACGCGCAGGACCGGATCTTCCTCGGCCCGTACACCGGCCGGGACCCGGCGGTGGCGTCCGGTTCGGCGGCGCTGCTCGCGAACGCGATGGAGCAGCCCGCCGCGTCCCGCATCCCGCTCTTCACGGCCGCCGACTTCGCCTGGAACCCGAGGGGCTACGACTCCGCCAGGTCCTGGGAGGCCGCGATCGACGACCTCGCGGGCGGCGACGGCCGAAGCGGCGACGCGCTGCGGGCGCTCGCGGGCAACAGCGCGGGCTCCGTGCTCGGCTCCACCGAGTCGGCTTATCTGCGGCCGTTGATCGCCGCGTTCCGCGAGGCGTACACGGACGGCGCCGGCAAGGCGCTCGACACGGCGGCGGACCGGCTGCGGGACGCGTTCGGCGGGATGCGGTCGGCCCCGGCGCGGCTCGCGGGCGTCGCCGGGGGCCGGCTCGGCACCGAGGTACGCCCCTGGACCGCGCAGCTGTCCCGCTACGGCCACGCGGGCGAGCTCGCCGTGGACCTGCTGCGCGCCCAGGCCCGGGGCGACGGGGCCGCCGCCTGGCGGGCGTCCCTGGCGCTGGAGCAGGTCCGGAAGGACATCGCGGCGGGCAGCGCGAAGGTCGGCGAGGGCGTGCTCGACCCGTTCCTCGACCGGGTCCGCGAGGAGGCCCGTTCCTGGACCGGCACGGACCGGCCGGGCGGCGAGGTGTCCGAGGCCCCGGGCAGCTACACGGTGCGGCTCGGCCGGGCCCGCACGCTGGAGGCGGTCACCGCGACGACCGTGCCGGACGACGGGGCGGCGGTGGGCGCGACGGTCCAGGCGCATGTGCCCGGCGAGGGCTGGCGCGCGCTCGGCCCGCTGTCGGCGAGCGGCTGGACCCAGGCGGCGGGCGAGGGGGTGCGGGCCGACGCGGTCCGGATCAGCTGGCCGGCCGCGACCCCGCTGGCGGCCGGGGCCCCGCCCCTGATCATCCCGCCGCTGGCCGGGGCGTCGGTCCGCGCGGGGACCGCCCCGGACGTGCGCTCCCTGGTGCCCTGGTTCGGTGACGAGCCGGCCGCCCGGCTGGACCTGGCCCGCGGCGAGACGGACGCGGTCATCGGCGGCGGGCCGCAGGAGGTCCGGGCCCGGCTGTCCGGCCGGCGCCCGGCCGAGGTGCGCGGCCGGCTGACCGCGAAGGCGCCCGAGGGCATCGAGGTCCGGGTGCCGAAGCGTACGACCGTGCCGCGCGGGACGCGGACCGAGGTGCCGGTGGAGATCACGGTCCCCGAGGACACCCCGGCCGGCGCGTACGAGGTGCCGTTCGCCTTCGGGGACGAGAGGACCACCCTGACCGTGCGGGCCTACCCGCGCACCGCCGGGCCCGACCTGCTGCGCGGGGCCACCGCCTCCTCGTCGGGCGACGAGACCGCCGATTTCCCGGCGGCCGCCGCGTCCGACGGCGACCCGGAGACCCGCTGGTCCTCACCGGCCGAGGACGGGGCGTGGTGGCAGGCGGAACTGCCCGCCCCGGTCCGCCTCGGCGAGCTGGTGCTGCGCTGGCAGGACGCGTACGCCTCGCGCTACCGCGTGCAGGTCTCGTCGGACGGCCGCGCCTGGCACACCGCGGCGACCGTCCGCGAGGGCCGGGGCGGGCGCGAGTCGGTGCGGATGGACGCGAAGGACACCCGGTTCGTGCGCGTCCTCGGCGACGAGCGGGCCACGAAGTACGGAATCTCGCTCTGGTCGGCCGAGGCGTACGCGGTCGCGGAGGACGGCTGACGGGGCAGGGCAGGCCGGAGCTCCGGGGCGGCGGAACCGCCCCGGAGAGCACACGGGCCCGGTCTCAGGCTGAGACGCCGTCGATCCGGGCCATCGCGTCGTCCGCGCCGAACGGTTGCAGATAGGGCAGCCAGCGCGGGTCGCGGTGCCCCGTGCCGATGATCCGCCAGGCCAGTCCGGTCGGCGGGGCGGGCTGCTGGTGCAGCCGCCAGCCGAGCTCGGGCAGATGGCGGTCGGCCTTGACGTGGTTGCAGCGGCGGCAGGCCGCCACCACGTTGTCCCAGGCGTGCCGGCCGCCCCGGCTGCGCGGGATGACGTGGTCGACGCTGGTCGCGGCGGCCCCGCAGTACATGCAGCGCCCGCCGTCCCTGGCGAACAGGGCCCGCCGGGTCAGCGGCACCGGACCCCGGTAGGGGACGCGGACGAACCGCTTGAGGCGGACGACGCTGGGGGCCGGGACGGCGCGGGTCGCGCTGTGCATGAGGGCGCCGGACTCCTCAAGACAGATGGCCTTGTTCTCGAGGACGAGGACGAGTGCGCGGCGGAGCGGTACGACGCCGAGCGGCTCGTACGACGCGTTGAGAACCAGGACATGCGGCACGGATGCCTCCTTGTACGCCGGCGGCGCGTGGCTCGCGCCGGGACGATCTCCGCTCTCAGTCTCCCCTCACGCCTGGTCGGAGCGCCACCACGTACGGGTAACGGGCCGGAAGGAATTTTTCCCGCGCGGGCCCCCCGTTAGTGTGGTTGTTCAGCGCTCTTCCGCTCAGCGCCCGCCCCCTGGAGGTCTCGCCGTGTCCTTGTCCGCCCTGTTGGCCGCAGCCCCGTCACCGGAGCCGGGCGGCTCGCTGGACGAAGCCGCGAAGCAGGCGGGAGACGCCGCGGGCTGGGTCGAGGAGAACTGGTCCACCTGGCTGAACACCGGGCTGCGGATCGTGCTCATCGCGGCGGTCGCGGTCGTTCTGCGCATCGCCGTCCGCCGCGCGCTGACCAAGCTGATAGAGCGGATGAACCGCAGCGCGCAGGCGGTGGAGGGCACCGCGCTCGGCGGTCTCCTGGTCAACGCGGAGCGCCGCCGCCAGCGGTCGGAGGCGATCGGCTCGGTGCTCCGTTCGGTGGCCTCGTTCCTGATCCTGGGCACCGCGGCGCTGATGATCCTGGGCGCTTTCCAGATCAACCTGGCCCCGCTGCTGGCCTCCGCCGGGGTCGCCGGCGTCGCACTCGGCTTCGGCGCCCGCAACCTGGTCACCGACTTCCTGTCCGGGGTCTTCATGATCCTGGAGGACCAGTACGGCGTCGGCGACCAGATCGACGCGGGCGTCGCCTCCGGCGAGGTCATCGAGGTGGGCCTGCGCGTCACCAAGCTCCGCGGCGAGAACGGCGCGATCTGGTACGTCCGCAACGGTGAGGTCAAGCGGATCGGCAACCTCAGCCAGGGCTGGTCCACGGCGGGCGTCGACGTCCAGGTCCGCCCGACGGAGGACCTGGAGAAGATCCGCGCGGTGATCACCGAGGCCGCCCAGGAGATGGCCAAGGAGGACCCCTGGACCGAGCGGCTGTGGGGTCCGGTGGAGATCCTGGGCCTGGACACGGTGCTGCTGGACTCGATGACGGTCCGGGTGAGCGCGAAGACCATGCCGGGCCAGGCGGTCGGCGTGGAGCGGGAGCTGCGCTGGCGCATCAAGACGGCGCTGGACGCGGCCGGTATCCGCATGGTGACCGGCGCCCCGGAGGAGGCGCCGGAGGGCGCCGACCCCACGGCCGGGATGGCCGCCCCGTCCGCGTACGCCTCGGCGACCTCCCCGCAGTCCCTCGCCACGACGCCGATCCCGCCGCCGAGCACCACGAAGTAACCGCCCCGGCCGGGTAACGCTTTGGTTGCCACCGGGGGCCGGGTCATTGACGCCCCGGTGGCCCCGGCCCTACCTTCCTCTCACCGAATAGGAAACTTTCCTAACAGAGGGGCAGGTGCCACGCTCATGGCCGGGAACACGCCGGGCACGCCCAGGGTGCTGCGCGCCATGAACGACCGCGCCGCCCTCGATCTGCTCCTGGAGCACGGGCCCCTGTCGCGGACCCGGATCGGGAAGCTCACCGGGCTCTCCAAGCCCACCGCCTCCCAGCTGCTGGCCCGCCTCGAAGCCGCCGGGCTCGTCGTCGCCACCGGGACCGCCGCCGGCCGCCCCGGCCCCAACGCCCAGCTGTACGCGGTCAACGCCGCCGCCGCCCATGTCGCCGGGCTCGACGTGAACGCCCACCGGATCGTCGCCGCCGTCGCCGATGTGACCGGCGCGACGGTCGGGGAGTTCGAGCTGCGGACCCCCGGGCGGCGCGCCCACAGCGTGGTGCGCGAGGTGACCGAGGCGCTGGACGGCGCGGTCGCGGCCGCCGGACTGACCCGGGCCGATGTGCACCGGGTGGTCATCGGCACGCCGGGCGCCTTCGACCCGAACACGGGCCGGCTGCGATACGCCTCGCACCTGCCGGGCTGGCACTCCACCACGCTGCTCGACGAGCTGGCGGCCGTGCTGCCGATGCCCGTCGAGTACGAGAACGACGTCAACCTGGTCGCGGTGGCGGAGCAGCGCAGCGGGGCGGCCCGGGGCCACGACGACTTCGTGCTCCTGTGGAACGAGGAGGGGCTGGGCGCCGCCCTCGTCATCAACGGCCGGCTGCACCGGGGCTTCACCGGGGGCGCCGGCGAGGTCGGCTTCCTGCCGGTGCCGGGGGCGCCGCTGGTCCGCCAGGTCACCAAGGCCAACGCGGGCGGCTTCCAGGAGCTGGCGGGCGCCCAGGTGCTCGCGCGGCTGGCCCGGGAGCTGGGCATCGAGGACGCGCCGGGCTCCGGCACCCATCACGAGGTCGCCGCCGAGCTGGTGGGCCGGGCCGCCGAGGCCGGGGAACGGGGCGAGGCGGGGCCGTACGCCGCGCTGCTCGACCGGTTCGCCACCGGCCTCGCGACCGGCCTCGCCTCGCTGGTCGCCGTCCTCGACCCCGAGATCGTCGTGCTCTCCGGCGAGCTGTTCTCGCGCGGCGGGGAGCCGCTGCGCGCCCGGGTCGCGGCCGAGCTGGCCGAGCTCGCCGCGTCCAGGCCCCGGCTGCTCGCCGGGGACGTCACCCACCGGCCCGTTCTGCGCGGGGCGCTGGAGAGCGCGCTCGCCACCACCCGCGACGAAGTGTTCGACACCTCGCGCTGACCTCTCACCTTCCGTCCGTCCCTTGCTGCCCACCGCTTCACCGGGAGACCTCACCATGTCCGGAAACCGCCGGAAGCCGGCCGCCGCACTCGCCGCGACCGCCGCGATAGCCCTGTTCGCCTCAGCCTGTACCGGGCAGAGCGGCTCCGGGGCCGACGATGACGCCTCCAAGGAGACGACCATCACCTTCTGGCACGGTTGGAGCGCGCCGGGCGAGGTGAAGGGCATCGAGGCCACGATCGCCGCCTTCGAGAAGGCCCACCCCAACATCCACGTGAAGGTCGTCGGCAACATGACCGACGACAAGATCAACCAGGCGCTGCGCGCCGGCGGGTCCAAGGCGCCGGACGTGGTCTCCTCGTTCACCACGAACAACGTGGGCAAATTCTGCTCCTCGAAGGCGTTCGTGGACCTCAACCCGTTCCTGAAGAAGGACGGCATCGACCCCGAGGCGACCTTCCCGAAGGCGATGAACGAGTACACCCAGTACGACGGGGTGCGCTGCACGGTCCCGCTGCTGGGTGACGCGTACGGGCTCTACTACAACAAGGACGCGTTCAAGAAGGCCGGGATCGCGAACCCGCCGAAGACCTGGTCCGAGTTCGCGGCCGACGCCAAGAAGCTGACGAAGACCAAGGGCGACTCGTACGAGCAGCTGGGCTTCATGCCGAACTACCACGGCTACGAGTCGACCACCGAGCACTACCTCGGTGCCTGGAACCCCACCTACTTCGACGCGGACGGCAAGTCGAACATCGCGAAGGACCCGGCGTTCGCCGCGCTCCTCACCCACCAGAAGAAGCTGGTCGACTCGCTCGGCGGCTACGCGAAGCTGGAGAAGTTCCGCACCGGCTTCGGTGACGAGTGGGGCGCCAAGCACCCGTTCAACACCGGCCAGGTGGCCATGCAGCTGGACGGCGAGTGGCGGCTCGGCATGGCCGAGGACACCAAGCCGGGCTTCGAGATCGGGGTGGCCCCGATGCCCGTCGCGGACGACGAGGCCGACACGTACGGCAAGGGCTATCTGACCGGCACCATCGCGGGCATCGCGTCGACCTCCGGCAAGCAGAACGCCGCCTGGGAGCTGGTCAAGTTCATGACGACCGACACCGACGCGGTGGTGGACTTCGCCAACGCCATCCACAACGTCCCCTCCACGCTGGCCGCGCTGAAGTCGCCGAAGCTGAAGTACGACCCGCGCTTCAAGACCTTCCTGGACATCGCGGCGAACCCGGACTCCACCACCACCCCGCCCTCGGTGAACGGCGGTGCGTACCTGACGTCCCTGCAGAACCTCGGCTTCGACGTCGAGAAGGGCAAGCAGACGGACATCAAGGCGGGCCTGGAGAAGACCGCGAAGGAGATCGACGCGGCGATCGCCCAGGCGAAGTAGGGCCGACGCGATGAGCACGTACACACTCCGCTCGAAGCGCCGCAGGTCGGCGCTCCGGACGGCGGCCTTCATGTCGCCCTGGCTGATCGGGTTCTGCGTCTTCTTCGCCTACCCGCTGATCTCCACGGTCTACTTCTCCTTCACCAGCTACGACGGTTTCGCCGCCCCCGAGTTCAGCGGCTTCAAGAACTGGTCGTACGTCTTCAACGACTATCCGATGTTCTGGCCGGCGCTGCGCAACACGCTGTGGCTGGTCGTCGTGATGGTGACCTGCCGGGTGGTCTTCGGACTCGGTGTCGGGCTGCTGATCACCAAGATCAAGACGGGCACGGGCGTCTTCCGGACGTTGTTCTACCTGCCCTATCTCGCCCCGCCGGTCGCGGCCACGCTGGGCTTCGTCTTCCTGCTCAACCCCGGCACCGGGCCGGTCAATTCGATCCTCGGCGATCTGGGGATGGGCACGCCCGGCTGGTTCACCGACGCCACCTGGTCCAAGCCTGCGCTGACCGCGCTCGCGGTGTGGGGGGTGGGCGACCTGATGGTGATCTTCATGGCCGCGCTGCTCGACGTACCGAAGGAGCAGTACGAGGCGGCGGAGCTGGACGGGGCGACCGCGTACCACCGGTTCCGGTACGTCACGCTGCCGAACATCTCGCCGATCATCATGTTCGCCGTGGTCACCGGCATCATCCAGACGATGCAGTACTACACCCAGCCGCTGGTGGCCGGGAAGGTCGCGTCCGGGGTCATGGGCGGCTCGGGCCAGCAGTTCGAACCCGGCTATCCCGACAAGTCGACCCTGACGCTTCCGCAGCTGGTCTACAACCTCGGTTTCCAGCGCTTCGACTACGGCTCCGCCTGTGTGGTCGCGCTCGTACTCTTCGTCCTCGCCATGGCGTTCACCGCACTGCTGATGCGGCGCCGCAGCGGACTGATCCAGGCAGGTGAGTGACATGGCGCAGGTTCTCGACGTCCCGAAGACCGCCGGACCGGTGGGTGACCCCGTCTCCCCCGCCCAGCGCGTCGCGCGCCGCAAGGCGCTGCTGAACTGGATCGCCGTGCACGCGCTCGGCGTGGCCGCGGCGCTCTTCTTCGTGCTGCCGTTCGTCTTCCTCGTTCTCACCTCGCTGATGAGCGACCAGCAGGCCCTCACCCGGGACCTGTGGCCGCACCCCTTCGAGTGGGCCAACTACCAGCGGGTGTTCGACACCCCGGGCTTCCTGACCTGGTGGCGGAACACCCTGCTGTACGCGGGTCTGGGCACCGTCCTCACGGTGGTGTCCTCCCTGCCCGTGGCGTACGCGCTCGCCAAATTCCGCTTCCGCGGCCGGCATCTGTCACTGATGCTCGTCATCTCGATGATGATGCTGCCGCCGCAGGTCGTGGTCATCCCGATGTACCTGTTCTGGGCCAAGCAGCTGGACCTGTCCGGCACGCTGTGGCCGCTGATCATCCCGATGGCCTTCGGCGACGCGTTCTCCATCTTCCTGCTGCGGCAGTTCCTGCTGACCATCCCCGACGAGTACCTCGACGCGGCGAAGGTCGACGGCTGCGGCGAACTGCGTGCCCTGCTGCGCGTGGTGGTGCCGATGGCCAAGCCGGGGATCGCCGCCGTCGCTCTCTTCCAGTTCTTCTGCGCCTGGAACGACTACTTCGGTCCGCAGATCTACGCCTCCGAGAACCCGGGTGCCTGGACGCTGAGTTACGGCCTCGAGTCGTTCAAGGGCGCGCACCACACCGACTGGAACCTGACCATGGCCGCGACCGTTCTGGTCATGGCCCCCGTGATCGTCGTCTTCTTCTTCGCACAGAAGGCTTTTGTCGAGGGCGTCACACTGACCGGAGTAAAGGGCTGAACCATGAAGCTCGCTGTAGTGGGTGGCGGGTCCACCTACACCCCCGAACTGATCGACGGATTCGCCCGGCTGCGCGACACGCTGCCGGTCGAGGAGCTGGTCCTCGTCGACCCGGCCGCCGACCGGCTCGACCTCGTGGGCGGCCTCGCCCGGCGGATCTTCGCCAAGCAGGGCCACCCGGGCCGCATCGTCACCACGTCGGACGTCGACGCGGGCGTCGCCGGGGCGGACGCCGTCCTGCTCCAGCTGCGCGTCGGCGGCCAGGCCGCCCGCAACCAGGACGAGACCTGGCCCCTGGAGTGCGGCTGCGTCGGCCAGGAGACCACCGGGGCCGGCGGCCTCGCCAAGGCCCTGCGCACCGTCCCGGTCGTCCTGGACATCGCGGAGCGGGTCCGGCGCACCAACCCGGACGCCTGGATCATCGACTTCACCAACCCGGTCGGCATCGTCACCCGCGCCCTGCTCCAGGCCGGGCACAAGGCCGTCGGGCTGTGCAACGTGGCCATCGGCTTCCAGCGCAAGTTCGCCCGGCTGCTCGACGTGGCCCCGGGCGCCGTGCACCTGGACCACGTCGGTCTCAACCACCTCACGTGGGAGCTGGGGGTGCGCCTCGGCGGCCCGCAGGGCGAGGACGTGCTGCCCCGGCTGATCGCCGAGCACGGCGACGCCATCGCGGACGACCTGCACATGCCGCGCGCCGTCGTGGACCGGCTCGGCGTCGTCCCCTCGTACTACCTGCGCTACTTCTACGCGCACGACGAGGTCGTCCGCGAGCTCGGCACCAAGCCCTCCCGGGCCGCCGAGGTCGCCGCCATGGAGAAGGAGCTCCTGGCGATGTACGGCGACCCGGCGCTGGACGAGAAGCCCGCGCTGCTCGCCAAGCGCGGCGGCGCCTTCTACTCGGAGGCGGCCGTGGACCTGGCGGCGGCCCTCCTGGGCGGCGGCGGCTCGGCGCACCAGGTGGTCAACACGTACAACAACGGCACCCTGCCGTTCCTGCCGGACGACGCGGTGATCGAGGTCCAGGCGAAGGTCGACGGCTCGGGCGCGGCCCCGCTCGCCGTGCCCGCCCTGGACCCGCTGTACGCGGGGCTCATCGCCAACGTCACGGCGTACGAGGACCTGGCCCTGGAGGCCGCGCTGCACGGCGGCCGGGACCGGGTGTTCAAGGCGCTGCTCGCGCACCCCCTGATCGGCCAGTTCGCGTACGCCGAGGCGCTGACCGACAAGCTGATCGCGCACAACCGGGAGCACCTCGCGTGGGCGTGAACGGTTCCGTCCTCGCGATCGACGCGGGGAACAGCAAGACCGATGTGGCCCTCATCGGTGCGGACGGCACGGTGCTGTCCACGGCCAGGGGAGGCGGGTTCCAGCCGCCGGTGGTCGGTGTGGAGACGGCCGTCGACGTGCTCGGCGCGGCGGTGGAGCGGGCGTTCACCGAGGCCGGGGCGGACGCCGGGCAGGTCGCCCATGTCTCCGCCTGCCTGGCCAACGCGGACCTGCCGGTCGAGGAGGAGCAGCTGACGGCGGCGCTGGCCGCGCGCGGCTGGGGCCGGACCGTCGAGGTGCGCAACGACACCTTCGCGATCCTGCGGGCCGGGGTCGACGAGCCGCGCGGCGTGGCCGTGGTGTGCGGCGCGGGCATCAACTGCGTCGGCATGGTCCCGGACGGGCGCACCGCGCGCTTCCCGGCGATCGGGCGGATCTCCGGTGACTGGGGCGGCGGTTCGGGCCTGTCCGAGGAGGCGCTGTGGTTCGCCGCGCGCGCCGAGGACGGCCGGGGCGAGCCGACCGAGCTGGCCCGCACGCTCCCCGCGCACTTCGGGCTCGGCTCGATGTACGCGCTGATCGAGGCGCTGCACCTGGGCCGCATCGCGCCGGAGCGCCGCCACGAGCTGGCCCCGGTGCTCTTCGCGACGGGCGCCGCCGGCGACCCGGTGGCGCGGGCCCTGGTGGACCGGCTGGCCGAGGAGGTCGTGGCGCTGGCCTCGGTGGCGCTGATCCGCCTCGGGCTGCTGGACGAGGAGGCGCCGGTGCTGCTCGGCGGCAGCGTTCTGGCGGCCTGCCACCCGCAGTTGGACGACCGGATCCGCGAACTCCTCGCGGCACGGGCCCCGAAGGCCGTGGCGCGCGTGGTGCGGGAGTCGCCGGTCCTCGGCGCCGGCCTCCTGGGCCTGGACCGCACGGGAGCGGCGCCCGAGGTGCACGCGAGACTGCGCGCGCAGTACGCCTGACCGGCCGCCTGTCAAAGGCGCCCCGTAACCTGCGGGTTGCGGGGCGCCTTGCGCGTGTGGGAACCGATCGGGCGCCCCAGTCGTGTTGTTGATGGGGAGGGCGGTCCGTGGGGGATCGTGCCGTTCGCCTTGATCAACGGCGCCGGTCTTGATCGAATGCGGTGGACCGCGGCCGGTCACGGCCGGCCGCTGCGTGGGACGGTGCCCGATCCAGGCGTTCTGGATGTGGGTGCCGGTCCCTGAGGCCATACTTCTGGCCGGGCACCAGTCCCCCGATCGGCCGGGGGCGGTCCGCCGTCAGTGACCGAGGGGGAGGTCGAGTGACACACCCGCCGAGTGCGCGTGAGGCGCTGCAACGCGCGCTGGGGCAGACGCCCGCGCCGGAGGCCGCGCCCGTGCCGGCGCCCGTGCCCGTGCCCGTGCCGCCGCAGCCGAACACCCTGGCCGCCGTCGCGGGACGGCTGCGGGCCGCCGCGACCACCGAACCGGGCCGGCTGCGCGTCATCGGGGCCGTCCTGGCGCTCCTGGTCCTCGTGTTCGGGGCGGTGACGGCGGTCGAGATCAACGGCCGGGCCGCCTCCGCCGACGACGTGGTGGAGCGCAGCCAGCCGCTCAGCGCGGACGCGGCGGGCATCTACCGCTCGCTCGCGGACGCGGACGCGGCGGCGGCGAGCGGCTTCCTGGCCGGCCCGCAGGAGCCCCGTGCGGTGCACGAGCAGTACGTGAAGGACATCGGGGAGGCGTCCCGGCTGCTGGTGAAGGCCGCGGCGAACACGGACGCGGCCACCGCGTCCGGCCGCGAGATCACCACGCTCAACGAAGGGCTCCCCCGCTACACGGGCCTGATCGAGCGCGCCCGCGCCAACAACCGCCAGGGCCTCCCGCTGGGCGGCGCCTATCTTCGGTACGCGAACCAGACGATGTCCGGCGAGCTGCTTCCGGCCGCCGAGCGGCTGTACGCGGCGGAGACCGGCCGGCTCGGCGACGACCAGGGCTCGGCCCGCCGCTGGCCGCTCCTCTCGCTCGTCGCCGGCCTCGTCGCGCTGGCCGCGCTGGCCTGGGCGCAGCACCGCAACTACCGCCGGACGAACCGGGTGTTCAACCACGGGCTGCTGGCGGCGACGGCCGCGACGACGGTGCTGCTGCTGTGGCTCGCGGTCGGGCACACGGTGGCCAGGTCGGGCCTGGCCGAGGCCGATTCGCACGGGCAGCGGCCCATGGACGTGCTCAACCGGGCCCGCATCGACTCGCTGAAGGCGCGCGCCGACGAGAACCTGACGGTGGTCGCCCGGGGCGCGGTGCTCACCGCGGACGGCAAGAACGACAAGTACGAGACCGACTACGCGGCGGGCATGAAGGCGCTCGGCGGGGAGCTGGCCACGGCGGCGAAGCTGGCCGACGAGACCGGGGACGGCGAGGGCGGCAAGCCGGTCGCCGCGGCGGCCGAGGCGGTCAAGGAGTGGCAGGGCCGCCACCGTACGGCCCGCGGGACCGACGACGCCGGGGACTACGAATCGGCCCTGGAGCAGATCATCGGCCAGGAGAACTCCACGGGCGAGTCCTTCAAGAAGGTGGACGACGCGCTGCGCGACGCACTGGCGCACGAACAGGACGACTTCACCCGGGCCGCGCGGGACGGCCGCGGCGCCCTGGGCGGCCTGCCGGCCGGCGCGGCGATCCTGGCCGTGCTGGGCGCGGTCGCGGCGGTCGTCGGGGTCAACCGCAGGCTCTCGGAGTTCCGGTGACAGGGGGAGCGATGACAGCGAAGGACCTGAGGACGGGCCTCGGCAGGCTGCGCGGCTGGGGCGGGGTGACCGCGATGGCCGCCGCCTGCGCGCTGACCGCGTCGCTGACCCTGCTGCCCCTCTCCCACCCCGGCGACGACGTCTTCGGCCCCCGGGTGACCGGACCGGGCGCGGCGCACGCCGTCCAGGCGAGGGCCGACGCCTGCACGGACCCGGAGGCGAGCCTGCGGCCGGGCGCGGCGGACGGGGACGCGGTCCGCAAGATCAAGGAGCGCGGCAAGCTCATCGCGGGCGTCGACCAGAACAGCTTCCAGTGGGGCTTCCGCAATCCGGCGACCGGGAATCTCGAAGGCTTCGACATCGACCTGGTCCGGGCCCTCGCGAAGGACATCCTCGGCGACGGCGACAAGGTGATCTTCCGGGCCATCCCGACCAACCAGCGCATCGCCGCGCTGGAGAACGACAAGGTCGACGTGGTCGTGCGGACGATGACGATCAACTGCGCCCGGCTGAAGCAGGTCTCGTTCTCCACGGCGTACTTCCAGGCCGGCCAGCAGGTCCTGGCCGCGAAGGAGGACCACTCGATCACCGGTTTCAACTCCACGCTGCGCGGCAAGCGCATCTGCACCGCCGAGGGCTCCACGGCGTACGAGGCGCTGGAGAAGGAGTCGTTCGGCTCGGTCTTCAAGGACGAGCACGACGGCACACCGGCCGACGAGGACCGGCTGACCGTCCCCAACCAGCTGGACTGCCTGGTCCGGCTCCAGCTGGGCGAGGTCGACGCGGTCGTCACGGACAACGCGCTGGCCGCGGGGCAGGCCGCCCAGGACCCGGCGGTCGAGCTCAAGGGCGACCCGTTCACCACGGAGTACTACGGCGTCGCCACGAAGAAGGGCGCGGACGACCTGGTGTCCCGGGTCAACAAGGTCCTGGTCGACTACCGGGCGGGCGGCGCGGACAGTCTCTGGATGAAGTCGTACCGCACCTGGCTCCAGGAGGGCCTGCCGGGGGTCCAGGGGCCGCCGGAGCCGAAGTACCGGGACTAGCGGCGGCCGTGCCCCCTGCGGGCGGCGGCACTGATCCCGCGGGGCCCAGGCCCGGCGGGGAGAGCGGAGAGGTGATCGATGGGCGTCGCTGGCCCCTTCCCCAGCTACGCGGCCCGGCCCCCCGGTCCGGTCATGGACCGGGACGAGGCCGACCGTGCGCTGTCCCGGCTCGGCGCGGAGCACGAGGCGATCGAGACCTCGCTCCTCGCCCTCCAGGACCACGCGGGCCGCAGGCTCCTGGAGGGCGCCGAGCTGTCCGGTGTCACCAAGGAGCGGTGGGCCGTCACCGAGCGGTCGGTCACGCTGCTGTGGAGTTACTTCGACGCGTATACGGGGGTGCTGGAGCGGGCTCGTGAGGTGCGGGCCAGGCGCCGCCACCCCAACCGGGAGGACCTGAGGGTGCTGACCGAGCTGCTGCGCGGCGAGGGCGTCGTCGTGGCGCACGGCGCCGCCGGGCACGACCCGTCGGTCACCGGCCCGGCCCGCCTCTCCGAGCGGTTCACGCTGGAGGAGCTGGTCTCCCGGATGAACGGTCTGTACGCGAGCGCCCTGGACATGGTCGTGGCCTCGGACACCGTGTGGTCGGCGATGCCCGCCCGCATAGACCTCCTCGCCGCCGAACTGCGCCGCACCCACTCGCTGGCGCACTCGGTGGGCGTCCGGCCCGGCGAGCACCCGGCGGGCGACGAGCTGGAGGCGATCACCGCCGAGCTGGCCACGCTGCGGGCGCAGGTGATCTCGGACCCCCTGGCCTTCTGGCTGCCGGGGCCCGGGAGCGCGGCGCCCGGCGGCGGCCGCCCCGACACGACGCGCTACGACCGCGCGGCCCGGGCGCTGGAGGAGGTGCGGCGCGAGGTCGAGGCGGTGCTCGCCGTACGCCAGGACGCCGAGCAGCGGCTGGTGCACCTGCGCGACGTGCTGTCCCGGGCCGACCGCACGCTGGCCGAGGCCCGGGTGGCGCGCGGCGAGGTGCTGGCCAAGATCGCCGCGTCGGAGGTGCCCGTGGTCAACGGACCGCCGACCGTGCTCCAGGAGCGGCTGGCCGCCGCTTCCGAGTACCGCAGGCACGCCCGCTGGCACCGCCTCTCGCCGCTCCTGGAGACCCTGGAGCGGGAGGCCGAGGAGGAGTTGCTGCGGGCCCGCGAGCAGCTGACGGCGGTGACCGCGCCGCTGGCCGTCCGGGCGGAGCTGCGCGGCCGGCTCGACGCGTACCGGGCGAAGGTGGCCCGCCACGGTCTGGCGGAGGACCCGGTCCTGATCGAGCGGTACGACGCGGCGCGCCGGATGCTGTGGAGCGCCCCGTGCGATCTGCGGGTGGCGGCGCAGGCGGTGCAGCGCTACCAGGACGCGGCGCTGGAGCTGCTGGGCAGAGGTGACAATCCGTCGTGGCGGCGGGGCGAAGAGGGGGAACGGACATGAGTACGCAGTGCCAGCGCCCCGCGTGCGAGGGCAGTTACGAGGACATGGGCGGCGGTGAGCTGTACTGCGACACCTGCGGTCTGGCGCCCGTGGTGTCGCCGAACGGGATGGTGAGTTCGCCGCCCACCGGGATCGCGGGCGGCGGCCGGGGCTCCAGCAGCGCCTCGGCGCGCAGCAGTTCGCAGGCGTCCTCGCGGTCCTCGTCGCGTTCGTCGACCTCGCGGCGTTCGGTGTCGGGGCGGCTCTCGCGGTCCCTGTCGCTGTCCGGCCGGACCGGCGCGCAGTCGGTGTCGGTGCGCTCCTCCGCCAAGTCGACCAACGCCTCGGGCCGCAACCGGCTGGGCGCGGGTCTGGTGCAGGTGCCGGACGTGCCGCGGCCCGATCCGCGTACGGCCGTCATGGAGAACCCGGAGGTGCCCGAGCGCAAGCGGTTCTGCTCGCGCTCCGACTGCGGGGCGCCGGTGGGCCGGGCCCGGGGCGACCGGCCGGGCCGTACCGAGGGCTTCTGCACCAAGTGCGGCCACCCGTACTCGTTCGTGCCGAAGCTGGAGGCGGGCGACGTCGTCCACGGGCAGTACGAGGTCGCGGGCTGTCTGGCGCACGGCGGGCTCGGCTGGGTCTACCTCGCGGTGGACAAGGCGGTCTCGGACCGCTGGGTGGTGCTCAAGGGCCTGCTCGACACGGGTGACCAGGACGCGATGGCGGCGGCGATCTCGGAGCGGCGGTTCCTCGCGGAGATCGAGCACTCCAACATCGTCCGGATCTACAACTTCGTGGAGCACCTGGACCAGCGGACCGGTTCGCTCGACGGCTACATCGTCATGGAGTACGTCGGCGGCAAGTCCCTCAAGGAGATCGCCAACGAGCGCCGCACACCGGCCGGGAAGCGCGATCCGCTGCCGGTCGAGCAGGCGTGCGCCTTCGGCATCGAGGCCCTGGAGGCGCTGGGCCACCTGCACAGCCGCAACCTGCTGTACTGCGACTTCAAGGTCGACAACGCGATCCAGACCGAGGACCAGCTGAAGCTGATCGACATGGGCGCGGTCCGCCGGATGGACGACGAGGAGTCGGCGATCTACGGCACCGTCGGCTACCAGGCGCCCGAGGTGGCGGAGCTGGGCCCGTCGGTCGCCTCCGACCTGTACACGGTGGCCCGCACGCTCGCGGTGCTCACCTTCGACTTCCAGGGGTACACGAACGTCTTCGTGGACTCGCTGCCGGATCCGGACAACATCGAGGTGTTCCGGAGCTACGAGTCGTTCTACCGGCTCCTGGTACGCGCCACCGACCCCGACCCGGCCCGCCGGTTCGCCTCGGCGGCGGAGATGGCCGAGCAGCTGACGGGGGTGCTGCGCGAGGTGGTCTCGCTCCAGTCGGGGCGCCCGCGCCCGGCGCTGTCCACGCTGTTCGGCGCGGAGCTGCGGGTCACCGACACGGAGCTGTTCGCGGACGGGGCGGGCGAGGTGTCGCGCCTGGGCGCCCGGACCGCCGCCGGGCCCGGGGGCCGCTTCGGCCGCCGGGGGAACGGGACGGTCGCCCCGGCGCCCGCCGCCGCGACCCCGCCCGGGGGGATACCGGGGGCGCTGCCCGCCGGGCCGCCTCCCGCCCCGCCCACGGGCGCGGCGCCGGTGCCCTCGGCCGCCACCCATGTCCGTACGCCGGGCGGGGCGGGCACCGGCCCGGGCCCCCTGCCGTACGCGCCCGCCGCGAGCGTCCCCGCTCCGCGCAGCCCGGTCCCCTCCCCCGGTGCCGCGCCGGTGCCCGCGGGCGCCGGGGTGCCGCGGCTGGCCGGGCTCGACGTGCGGGGGACCTCCCTCGCGCTGCCCGTGCCCCGGGTGGACGCGAGCGACCCGAACGCGGGCTTCCTGGCCGGGGTGATGGCGTCGGCGCCCGCCGAGCTGATCGCCGCGCTGCAGGCGGTGCCGGCCGCATCGCTGGAGACCCGGCTGCGCGAACTGCGCGCCTACCTGGAGATGGGCGACGTCGCCGCCGCCGCGCAGACCCTGGCCGCGCTGGAGGAGCAGCACGCCGACGACTGGCGCGTCGTCTGGTACCGGGGCCTCACCTCGCTGGTGACCGGCGACAAGGAGAACGCCGCGCTGTCGTTCGACGCGGTGTACGACGCGTTCCCCGGGGAGCCCGCGCCGAAGCTGGCCCTCGGCATCTGCGCGGAGGTGCTGGGGCAGCTGGACAATGCCGCCGAGTACTACCGGCTGGTGTGGCTGACCGACCCGAGCTTCGTCAGCGCGGCGTTCGGCCTGGCCCGGGTGCAGATCGCGGCCGGTGACCGGGGTGCGGCCGTCCGGACGCTGGAGTCGGTGCCCGAGGCGTCGATCCACTACACGGCGGCCCGCATCGCCGCCGTCCGGGCCCGGCTGCGTGAACGGGCTCCGCAGGAGCCGCTGATGGCGGACCTGACGGCCGCTTCGGCCCAGGTGTCGGCCCTCTCGGGGCTGGGGCTCGACGCGGTCCGGCGGGAACGCCTCTCGACCGAGGTGCTGGGGACGGCCCTGGACTGGGTACTCTCCGGTAGCCCTTCGGGTCCGCGGCCGGCCGCGCACGCCGGGCCGCACGGCCCGGGGACGCTGCTCGGCAGCGAGCTGGACGAGCGCGGACTGCGGTTCGGCCTGGAGCGTGCGTACCGGATGCTCGCCCGGCTCGCGGAGCCCGGGGCCGAGAGGATCGAACTGGTGGAGCGGGCCAACCGCTTCCGCCCCCGAACGTGGGTGTGAACATGTCGCAGAACCACCAGGAGACCGCCTTGCCGAGGTGCCCCGGCTGTGAGGAGCCGCTGGAGCAGGGCGACCTGTTCTGCGGCGCCTGCGGGTACGACCTGTCGGCCGTGCCCGAGCCGCCCCGCGACCGCCCGACGGTCGCCATCACCACGCCGGGTGCGGCGGCCGCGGACCCGGTCTCCGGGGTCCGTCACGACGGTCCCGGCGCCTCCGGCGACTTCGAGCTGGCCGCCCCGGGCGCGGCGCCCGACCCCCGGGCGGTCCCGGAGCCCCCGCAGGCCCCCGCGCCCGCCCCGGCCCCGCCGGCCGGCGGCAAGGTGTGCGTGGCCTGCCGAGCCGGGCGGGTCGACGGCGACGGCTACTGCGAGAACTGCGGCCACGCGCAGCCGCGCGAGCGCGACCACATGGAGCAGGAGCTCGGCTCGGTCGCCGCGGTGAGCGACCGGGGGCTGCGCCACCACCGCAACGAGGACTCGTTCGCGGTGTCCACGACGGCCCTGCCGGACGGCTCGGCGGCCGTCGTGGCGATCGTCTGCGACGGGGTGTCTTCGGCCAGCCGGCCCGACGAGGCGTCAGCCGCCGCGGCGAGTGCCGCCAACGAGTCCCTGCTGGGATCGCTGCCGCGCGGCACGCATCCGCAGCAGGCGATGCACGAGGCGATCGTGGCGGCGGCGGAGTCGGTCAACCGGCTGGCCCAGGAGCCGGACGGCCCGGAGCGCGAGGCGCACCGCCACCAGAACGCCCCCGCGTGCACCCTGGTCGGCGCGGTCATGGCGAGCGGCCTGCTCGTCGTCGGCTGGGTCGGCGACAGCCGCGTGTACTGGGTGCCCGAGGACCGCTCCACCGCGCCCGCCCGGCTCACCGAGGACGACTCGTGGGCCGCGCAGATGGTGGCGACGGGCCTGATGAACGAGGCGGAGGCGTACGCGGACGAGCGCGCCCACGCCATCACGGGCTGGCTCGGCGCGGACGCGTACGAACTGGAGCCGCACACCGCCTCGTTCAAGCCGGACCGGCCGGGCGTCGTGGTGGTCTGCACGGACGGCCTGTGGAACTACGCGGAGTCCGCCGCCGAGATGGCCGCCGCGGTGCCCGGGGACGCGTACGCCCGTCCGCTGCACGGCGCCCAGGTGCTGGTCGGCCACGCCCTGGACGGTGGCGGCCACGACAACGTAACAGTGGCCCTGCTGCCGTTCGCCGTGTCACCGCAAGGGGCAGGCTCCGCCTGATGCCTGGGGGGTTTTCCGCCCTCCTGCGCCTTTGTCCGTATCTCTGGCTTCATCCGAGACGTGGAGCCTCAAGGAGCCGATCAGATGGCCAACTTCTCCAAGTCGAACGTGCCGCAGTTCTCCGTCGAGGTGTACCAGAACGAGTTCCTGCCCGAGGGCGGCCGGGAGGTCAACGGCATCATCACGGTCACCTCGACCGGGGGCGGCACCACCGGGGGCGTGCCGCTGCCGGGACAGGCCGCCGGAGCCGCCGTGGTGATCATGGTCGACTGCTCGGGTTCGATGGACTACCCGCCGACCAAGATGCGCAACGCCCGCGACGCGACGGCGGCGGCCGTGGACACCCTGCGCGACGGCACCTCGTTCGCCGTGGTCGCCGGGACGCACGTGGCCAGGGAGGTCTACCCGGGCAACGGCCGGCTCGCGGTCGCCGACCCGCGGACCCGGGCCGAGGCCCGGGAGGCGCTGCGCCGGCTGAGCGCGGGCGGCGGCACGGCGATCGGGACCTGGCTGCGGCTGGCGGACCGGCTGCTCGGCGCGGCGGACGTGGACATCCGGCACGGCATCCTGCTCACCGACGGCCGCAACGAGCACGAGTCGCCCGAGGACCTGCGCGCGGCGCTCGACGCCTGTGCGGGCCGCTTCACCTGTGACGCCCGCGGGGTCGGCACCGACTGGGAGGTGAAAGAAGTCACAGGGATCGCCTCGGCGCTCCTGGGCACCGCCGACATCGTCGCCGACCCGGCCGGGCTGGCGGCGGACTTCACGCGGATGATGGAGAACGCCATGGGCAAGGAGGTCGCGGACGTGGCGCTGCGGCTCTGGACCCCGGTCGGCGTGGAGATCCAGTTCGTGAAGCAGGTGGCGCCGACGGTCGCCGACCTGACCGGCCGCCGCACCGAGGCGGGCCCCCGCGCCGGGGACTATCCGACCGGTTCCTGGGGCGACGAGTCCCGCGACTACCACGTGTGCGTCCGGGTCCCGGAGGCCGGTATCGGGCAGGAGATGCTCGCCGCCCGGGTCTCGCTGATCCTTCCCGACCCGTCGGGCGGGGCGCCGCAGACGCTCTCGCAGGGGCTGGTACGGGCGGTGTGGACGGACGACATGGTGGCGTCGACCTCGATCAATCCGCAGGTGGCGCACTACACGGGCCAGGCCGAACTGGCACAAGTCATCCAGCAGGGGCTCGATGCCCGCAAGTCGGGAGACTTCGACGGGGCCACGGCCAAACTGGGCCGAGCGGTGCAGTTGGCGTCGGCGTCCGGGAACGAGGACACTGCGAAACTGCTTTCGAAGGTGGTAGACGTCGTCGATGCGGCGACGGGTACTGTGCGACTGAAGGCGAAGGTCGCGGAAGCGGACGAGATGACTCTCGAAACGCGCTCCACGAAGACGGTCCGCGTCAAGAAATAACCACATATCCGCAACGATCAGCCGCCCGCCGGTTCAGGTCCGCCGGGCGGCGGAGCACGCCACATGACGGCCTGCGGGCCGGAGAAGGAGAGGGGGAAGCGCCGACATGCCGACCTGCCCGAACGGACACCAGTCGGGTTCCGAGGACTGGTGCGAGGTCTGCGGCCACCGCATGACCGGGGCGGGTGCGCCTGCGGGTGCGGTCCCCCCGCCGCCTCCCCCACCGCCCGCACACGGTTACGGATACCCCCGGCCGCACGACCCGGACGCGACCGCCCAGGCCGAGCTGTGCCCGCAGTGCCGCACGCCGCGCGAGGCGATGGCGCCGTACTGCGAGGAGTGCCGCTGGAACTTCCTCACGAACACGGCGACGTCCTACACCCCGCTGGCCCCCCGCCACAACATCCCGGGCGACCCCGGCCCGGCGGGCAACCGGCCGTCCGGCTTCCCGGCGCAGCAGCAGCCGCCCGGCCCGCCGCAGTCCCGCGACCCCTTCGACTACCAGGGCTCCCGCCCCTCCCAGATGAACCGGTCCGCCGAGCCCCTCTCCACGGGCCCGGGCCAGTCCGGCCACCAGGGCCAGGGGCAGCCGCCCTTCGGCCAGGGCCCGCAGGGCGGCCCGCCGCCGTTCGGCCAGGGCGGCCCCGGACAGCAGGGCCCCGGCCCTCAGGGCCCCGGTCCGCAGGGCCCCGGCCCCGGTCCGCAGGGCCGGCAGGGGCCGCCGCCCCCGCCCCCGTACCAGCAGGGTCCGCAGGGCGGCCCGCAGAGCTCGCCGCCGCCGTTCCAGCAGCAGGGCGCGCCGCCCGCCTTCCAGCAGCACACGGCGCCCCCGCCGGCCCCGCCGCGCTCCGACGGCGACGACTGGCTGCTGTCCCCGCCGTCGCAGCCCGCGCCCCCGCCGGGCCCGGGCCCGCAGCCGCCGTTCCCGGGTCAGCAGGGCCCGGGTCCGCACGGCCCCGGGCCGCAGGGTCCCGGCCAACACGGCCCGGGTCCGCAGCACGGCGGCCCCCAGGGCCCCGGCCCCGGACAGCACGGCGAACCCGGTCCGCAGCACGGTCCCGGTCCCGGCCGGCCGCCGCTGTCCAACAACTGGACCGCGTTCATCGCGCCCGACCGTGACTACTTCCTGGCGATGATGCAGCGCAGCGGCCCCGAGGCGACCGGGCTCAACCTGCCCGCGTACTCCCCGGAGCAGCAGCTCGCGCTCACCGGCGGACAGATCACGATCGGCCGCCGCCGGCACAGCACGGGCGAGTCCCCGGACATCGACCTGTCGGTGCCGCCGGAGGACCCGGGCGTCTCCCACCAGCACGCCGTGCTGGTGCAGCAGCCGGACGGCAGCTGGGCCGTGGTCGACCAGAACTCCACCAACGGCACGACGGTCAACGGCGCCGAGGAGCCGATCCAGCCCTACGTCCCCGTTCCGCTCCAGGACGGCGACCAGGTGCATGTCGGCGCGTGGACGACGATCACGGTCCGCCGGGACTGATCAACGGCGCGCGACCGAGCGGCCGGTGAGGAGGGAAGCCTCTCACCGGCCGCTCCGTCGCGCCGCACGTCTGCGACCATGGACGGGTGACTGAGATTCCGCGCGACACGGTGCAGGAGCTGACCTTCTACGAGCAGGTCGGTGGCGAGGAGACCTTCCGGCGCCTGGTCCACCGCTTCTACCAGGGCGTCGCCGAGGACCCGCTGCTGCGGCCGATGTACCCGGAGGAGGACCTCGGTCCCGCCGAGGAGCGGTTCGCTCTGTTCCTCATGCAGTACTGGGGCGGGCCGCGCACCTACAGCGACCGGCGCGGGCACCCCCGGCTGCGGATGCGGCACGCGCCGTTCCGGGTGGATCGCGCCGCGCACGACGCCTGGCTGCACCACATGCGCGTCGCGCTGGACGAGCTGGGCCTCGCCCCGGAGCACGAGCGCACGCTCTGGGACTACCTCACCTACGCGGCCGCCTCGATGGTGAACACCGACGGCTGACCTCCGGTCACGGACCGCCCGCATCCGTGCGGAATCCGGTAATCCGCGGCCGGATAGCGGTCACGAATGCATCAAGTTGTACCCGTAAGCGGTTTCCACGGGCACGGGCCGTCTGACAGCATCCAGACAACGCCGGGGGGCGCGCGTGCGGTGAGTGGTGACTGGGGGGCAAGTGACGGGGTTCGTCTTTCTGCGGGTGAGGGCGCACCGGCTCCTCCTCGCGGCGGCCGTGCTGGCCGTGCTCCTGACCACCTCGGTCCTGGCCGCGCTCACCGCGTTCTCCGGTTCCGTCGGCGACGCCGCGCTGCGCCACACGCTCACCCACCGCTCCGCCGTGCCCGCCTCGCTGGTGGTCTCCGCGCAGCTGGAACCGGCCGAGCGCCGGCCGGCCGACGCGGCGGCGCGCCGGGCCGCCCGGGAGACCTTCGACGGACTGCCGGTGACCGTGCGGAAGCTGGAGGCGTCCGGCCCGTACGCGCTGCCGCGCAGCCTCCAGGACCCGGCCGCCCGGCGCGGTGACCCCGACCTCACGCACTTCGCCTCGCTGGACCGCAGCCGCGTCCGCCTCACCGCCGGCCGCATGCCCGCCGCCGGAGCGGGGAAGAGCGGCGCCCCCGTCGAGGTGGCCCTGCCCGCGTCCGCCGCGGAGGCCCTGTCACTGAAGCCCGGCGCCCGGCTGAGGCTCACCGACCGGCTGGGCGGCAAGCCGGTGGACGTGACGGTCACCGGGCTCTACAAGGCAGCCGACCAGGCCGATCCGTACTGGCAGCTGGACGCGCTCGGCGGGCGCGGAGTCCGCAAGGTCGTCTTCACCACGTACGGTCCCCTGCTCACCGACCCCGCCGTGCTCGGCTCGGGCCGGACCAGCCCGGGCGAGATGTCCTGGCTGGCGTCCGCCGACTTCCGCCCGGTCACCACGGACCGGATGGCGGCGCTGCGCGACGCGGCGACCGCCGGCCCCAAGAGGCTGCTGGCCGCCCCCGAGTTCCAGGACGGGGGCACCGCGCGGACCTCGCTGCCCACCGTCCTGGAACAGATCGACCGCGCCCTGCTGGTCTCCCGCTCGACGCTCACCATCGTGGCCGTGCAGCTCGTCCTGCTCGCCGGATACGCCCTGCTCCTCGTGGCCCGGCTGCTCAGCAGCGAGCGCGCGGGCGAGACCGAGCTGCTGCGGGCGCGCGGTGGTTCGCGGGCCCGGATCACCTGGCTCGCCTCCGCCGAGGCGCTGCTCCTCGCGCTGCCGGCGGCCGTCGTCGCGCCTCTGCTCTCCGGCCCGCTGACCCGGCTCCTCGCGGACCGCGGCGAGCTCTCCCGGATCGGGCTCCGCCTGGACACCGGTGTCACCGGCCAGGTCTGGCTGGTCGCCGCCGTCACCGCGCTGGCCTGCGCGCTCGCGGTCGTGGCGCCCGCCCTGACCGCCGGCGGCACGGGGCGGCGCACCACGCGTTCCGCCGCGCTGCCGGGCCCGGTGCGGGCGGGCGCCGACCTCGCGCTGCTGCTCGTAGCGGCGGTGGCGTACTGGCAGCTGGACCGGCAGACGAAGGGCTCGGGGAGCGGCGCGCTCAGCGGGGACCGGTCGGGCGGGCTCGGGATCGACCCGCTGCTGGTGGCCGCGCCCGCACTGGCGCTGCTCGCCGGCACCGTACTGACGCTGCGTCTGCTGCCGCCCGCCGCCAGGCTCGCGGAGCGGCGCGCGTCCGGCGGGCGGGGGCTGGCGACGGCCCTGGCGGGCTGGCAGTTCAGCCGCCGGCCGCTGCGCGGGGCCGGGCCCGTGCTGCTGCTGGTCCTCGCGGTGGCGATGGGCATGCTGGCGATCGGCCAGAGCGCGTCGTGGAACCGCTCGCAGAGCGACCAGGCCGACTTCCGGTCCGGAGCCTCGGTCCGCATGACCGCCGGGATCAACGCGGACCCGGCGAAGGCACCCGCGTACGGGCAGCTGCCGGGTGTCCGTGCGGCGGCGCCCGCGTTCCGTACGACCGTCGGCCTCTCCGGCGAGCGCACCGCCGAGATCCTGGCCCTGGACACCGCGCACGCCGACGAGCGGATGCTGATGCGCGGCGACCTCGGGAACGGTCCGGTGGCGGGGCTCTTCGACACGCTGACCCCGCCGAAGGCCGCCCGCGTCGGGCTGCCGCTGCCGGAGCACAGCACCCGGCTCCACTTCGACGTACGGATATCCGCCGACGGGGCCCCCGGCAAGGTCTCGCCGTCCGGCATGACCGCCCGGGTCTCCGTCCTCCTGGAGGACCGCTACGGCCTGCCCTACCAGGTCGTCGCCGGGTCCGTCCCGGCCGACGGGAGGGCGCACCCGCTCTCCGTCGCCGTGGCGGCCGCCGGGGGGTTCGCCGTCACCGGGATCGAGCTGACCGGCAAGCAGCCCGTGGGCCGCGCGGAGTCGCGCCGGCTGGCCGTGACCGCGCTGCGGACCACCGCCGCCGACGGCACCGAGCGCCCCGTCCCGGTCCCGGACGGCTTCCGCTGGCAGGGCGAACGGACCGAGGACTCCCTCGTGGAGGAGCCGAAGCCGGGCGTGCCGCTCACCCCCGCCGCGTCCGCCGCGACCCCCCTCGCCGTGGGCTACTCCACCGGATCGGTGACCGCCGAGGACGCGGCGTACGCGATCCCCACGATCGGCGTCCGGCTCACCGCCGCCCGCCCCGAGGCCCCGGCCCTGAACGCCGTCGCCACGGACGCGTACCTCAAGGCGACCGGGGCCGGGCCGGGGCAGGCGGTCGACGTGACGCTGGCCGGCGAGACGGTGCGGGTGACGATCAGCCGGACCGTGCACCGGCTGCCCACCACCGGACCCGGCTCGGGCTCCTCCACCGCGTCGGCCGAGTCCCAGCGGGCCAGGGACGGCGGGGCGCTCCTGCTGGACCTGCGCGCACTCGGCGAGGTCTTCGCCGCCCGCCCCACCGCCCGGCTGACCGCCACGGAGTGGTGGCTGAGCACCGAGCCCGGCCGGACGGCGGACGTGGCCGCCGCGCTGCGCGCACGGCCCGACACCGACCCCGTCCAGGTCCAGGTGCGCGACGAGATCGCCGACGAGCTGGTCACCGACCCGCTGGGGGCGGGCCCGCAGTCCGCGCTGCTCGCCGTCGCGGTGATCGCCGCCGCGCTGGCCGCGGTCGGCTTCGCGGTGGCCGCGACCGGCTCGCAGCGGGAACGCGCCGCCGAGTTCGCCGTGCTCAGGGCGCTGGGCACCCCGCGCCGCCAGCTGGCCCGGATGACCGCCGCCGAGCAGGGCGTCCTGATCGCGATCGCGCTGCTGGTCGGGGCGCTGCTCGGGGCCCTGCTGACCCGGGCGGTGGTGCCGTTGATCGTGCTGACCGGTCAGGCCGCCCAGCCGGTGCCGCCGGTCCTGGTCCAGCTGCCGCCCGGACAGGTCGCCGCCCTGCTGGCCGGAGTCGCCGCCCTGCCCCTCCTCATCGTCGCCGCCCTGGCCCTGCGCCGCGCCGACCCCGCGACCTCGCTGCGCACCCAGGGGGACAACTGACATGAGCGCCCGCCCCGCCACCGCCTGCGCCCCCTGGGTGCGCACCCGGCTGCGCACGGCACCCGGCACCGCCTGCGCGTTCGCGCTGCTGGTGCTGGTGACCGCGTTCCTCGCGGCCGCCTTCCCGCGCTCCGTCGACGCGTACGAGACGAAGGGGCTGCGCCACGACCTCGGCGCGGCGACCCCGGCGCACAGCGTGCTGGAGCTGAAGGGCCCCCAGCCCGGCCTCGAACTGCGCCCGGCGGCGCGCGAGGCCGCGGTGCGCGAGGACACCATGGCCGCCGCCCACGCGCAGGTCCTGAAGCGGCTGCCCGCTCCGCTGCGCGCCGACACCGCCGAATCGGCGTACGGGGTGCGCACCTCGACCCCGATCGCGGCCGGCGAGCCGTGGTTCCCGCGCCCCTACGGCCTGGACCCGGCCCTCACGTACGTCACCCAGTCCGGGCTGTCCTCCCACGCCACCCTGCGCACCGGCAGCTGGCCGGCCACGCCCGGCACGGTGTCGATGACCACCGGGGAGGTCCAGGCCGCCGTCACCGAGGAGACCGCGAAGGCGCTGCGGATCAGGACCGGCGCGACGATCGCCGTCCCCACCCGGGGCGAGGAC
Source organism: Streptomyces sp. NPDC008163 (assembly GCF_042956885.1). Lineage (NCBI taxonomy): Bacteria > Bacillati > Actinomycetota > Actinomycetes > Kitasatosporales > Streptomycetaceae > Streptomyces > Streptomyces sp. NPDC008163. Next base: position 308,092 of record NZ_JBIBHG010000007.1, read on the forward strand.
ACCCTGACCGTACGGATCACCGGCATCGTCGCCCCGAAGAACCCGGCGGGCTCCTACTGGTCGTCCGAGCCGCTGCTGCGGACGCCCTCGCTGGTGGCCAAGCCCACCAAGGACACGCCCCGCTACTACTGGATCGCGGCGCTGCTCCTGCCGCCGGACGCCGCGCCCGCCCTGCTCGCCACCGCCGGACAGCCCGAGCTGTACTGGCGGATCGCCCCGGACGTCTCGCGCCTCACCGCGCTGGACGTGCCGGAGCTGCGGACCTCCGTGGCCTCGCTGGAGGGCGGTCCCGGGCTGCTGGCCCTGCGCGACGTGGCCGGTGCCACGGTGAGCATGGCGACGGACCTGGACGAGATCCTGACGGGGTACGACGGGATGCGGTCGGCGATCCAGCCGGTCGTCACCGTCGCCGCCGTCGGCATCGGTGCGGTCGCCGTCGTCGTCCTGCTGATGACGGGCGGGCTCCTCGCGAGCCGCAGACACGCCGAACTCGCCCTGCTGCGGGCCCGGGGCGGCTCCCTGCGGGGCATCGGTGGCAGGCTCCTCGCCGAGACGGCGGTCGCCGCGGTGCCCGCCGGGGCGCTGGGCCTGCTGCTCGCCGCGCTCACCGTGGGCGAGGCCCGGCTGTGGCCGGCCGCGGTCGGCGCCGGGGCGGTCGTCGTGCTGGTCTGCGCCGCGCTCCCGCTGCGCACCGCGCTGCGACACCGCACCCCGCAGACCCACGTCGGCCGGGACGACCTGGCGACCGCCCGCCCGTCCCGGCGGCGCACCGTCGCCGAGCTCACGCTGCTCGTCCTGGCCGTGGGCGCGGTCCTCGCGCTGCGCCGGCGCGGCACGGACGCGGAGGGCGGCACCGACCTGCTGGTCAGCGCCGCGCCGGTCCTGGTCGGGCTGATCGCGGCGGTGGTGCTGGTCCGGCTCTACCCGCTGCCGCTGCGGCTGGCCCTGCGCTCGGTGTCCCGGCTGCGCGGGGCGGTCGGCTTCCTGTCGCTGGCCCGGGCCGGCCGCACCTCGGCCGCCGGCACCCTGCCGCTGCTGGCCCTGCTGGTCGCGCTGACCACGGCCGCGTTCGGCGGATCGGTGCTCGCGGGGGTCGCGGACGCCCGCGACGACGCCGCCGTCCTGGCCACCGGCGCGGACGCCCGGGTCACCGGAGAGGCCGACTCCGTACCGCTGTCGGCCGGTCTGGTCCGCGCGGTGGAGAAGGCCGAGGGGGTACGCGGATCGGCCCGGGTCCAGGTCGAGTTCGGGGTGGCCCTGCCGGCCGCGGGCGACGGCACCCAGGACGCCAAGGGCACCACCCTGGTCGGCGTCGACCCGGCGACGTACTCCGCGCTGGCCCGCTCCACCGGGCTCGGCCCGTTCCCCGCCGACCGGCTGCGGGCGAAGAGCGCGGGGGCGGCACCGGACGAGGGCCGCGTCGTGCCCGCCCTGGTCTCGCCGTCCGTCGCCGAACGCCTCGGCGGCCGGCCGCTCGGCCTGCGCGCGCTGGCCGGGAACTTCCAAGTGAAGGCCGCCGCAACGGTCACCCGCACGCCCGCCGTGGACGGCAGCTCCTTCATCGTCGTGGACGCCGCCGCGTTCACCCACCGGCAGACCACGGCGCTGCTGCTGACCGGTTCCGGGCTGGACGCGAAGGAACTGCGCGCGGCGGCCCGGCACCCGGACGAGAAGATCGCCGTACAGCTGCGCTCCGAGGAACGTGCCACGTACGTCGACACGCCGATGCAGTCCGGGGCGGAGCGGATCTATCTGGCGGCGATCATCGCGGGCGCCGGATACGCCCTGCTCGCCGTCCTGCTCTCGCTGCTCCAGACCGCACCGGAGCGCACCACGCTGCTGGCCCGGCTGCGCACCATGGGCCTGACCTCCCGGCAGGGCGGCCGGCTGCTGGGCTTCGAGGCCCTGCCGCAGGCGCTGCTCGCGGCGGTCGGCGGGCTCCTCGTCGGCTGGGCGACCATCGCCCTGCTGGCCCCTGGGGTCGACCTCGTACACCTGGCACTCTCGTCCGGCTCCGGCACCGGCCCGCTGGACACCGCGCCGCTGCGCACCGATCCGTGGTCGCTGGTCCTCCCGGCGCTCGGTGTCATCGTGCTCACCGGGGCGGTGGCCGGGGTGCAGGCGTGGTGGGCCGGCCGCCGCGGATCGATCACCGAACTCAGGGCAGGAGACTCCCGATGACGACGCCGTCGACCGATTCCACGCTGGCCGAGCTCGAACAGCGGGCCACCGCCCGGCGCGACCGGCCCTCCTACGGCCACGACGCACTGATCGCCTGCGACCGGCTGGTGCGCATCTTCACCACGGACGGGGTGGAGGTGCAGGCCCTCCAGGGCCTCGATCTGCTGGTGGAGAAGGGCGAGTTGCTGGCGCTGGTCGGCGCGTCCGGCAGCGGCAAGTCGACGCTGATGAACATCCTGGCGGGCCTGGACGAGCCCACGGCCGGGGCGGCGAAGGTGGCGGGCTGCGACCTGCTCTCCATGGGGCAGAAGGAACGCCTCCGCTACCGCCGGGACGTGGTCGGCTTCGTCTGGCAGCAGACCGGCCGCAACCTGCTGCCGTATCTCACGGCGATCCAGAACGTCACCCTGCCCATGCAGCTGCGCGGCCGGGGCCGCAACCGCGAACGGACCGCCCGTGCCGAGGCGTTGCTGAAGATGCTGGAGGTCGAGGACTGCCGCGACCGGCGCCCGCGGCAGATGTCGGGCGGCCAGCAGCAGCGGGTGGCCATCGCCGTCTCGCTCGCCAACTCCCCCTCGGTGCTGCTCGCCGACGAGCCGACCGGCGAACTCGACTCGGCCACCGGCGAGCAGGTCTTCGCCGCGTTCCGCCGGGCCAACGAGGAGCTGGGCACGACCATCGTGATCGTCACCCATGACCAGGCGGTGGCCGACGAGGTGCGCCGTACGGTCGCGATCCGCGATGGCCGCACGTCCTTCGAGGTGCTGCGCCGCACCGAGGTCGACGCGGCGACCGGGCAGGAGTCCCAGGTCGCCCGCGAGTACGCGATGCTCGACCGCGCTGGACGGCTGCAGCTGCCCGCCGATTACACCGAGGCGCTGGGCATGGAGCACCGGGTGGTGCTGGAGCTGGAACAGGACCACATCGGGGTGTGGCCGGACGGCCCGAAGGGCGAGTGACCGCCCCGGTGGGCCGGGTGACCGGCCGTTAGGATCCGGCCATGACGACGTTCGAACGCGAGATCACCGGGCCGGTCGACCTGTGCCTGCCGGACGGCCGCCTCGACCCGGCGGCGGTCGGCTGGTCGCGGACCCCGCTGCATCGCGCCAATCTGCGCGGCTGGGGCCGGACGAAGCGCTGGGAGTACTGGTGCGTCACGACGCCCACCCATCTGGTGGCGCTGACCGTCGGCGATCTGGACTTCCTCGCCCTGAACAGCGTCTACCTGCTGGAGTACGCGCCCGGCGGCCTGGAGCTGGAACGTACGGCGATCCTTCCCGGCGGCCTCGGCGCCCGCCTCCCCGAGACCGTGGCCGGCTCCCCCGGCGCCCCGGACGTGGTGACGGGCCCGGCGCGCCCGACGGGCGGCAAGGTGCGCGTGGAGATCCGCGACGAGCCGGGCGGCACCCGGCTGCGGGCCCGCTGTCTGACCCCGGAGCGGGTGCCGGTGGAGGTGGACCTCCTGGTCGCCCGGCCGGCGGGCCACGAATCGCTCTCCGTCGTCGTGCCGTGGAGCAGCCGCCGCTTCCAGTACACCTCCAAGCAGACCGCGCTGCCCGCCTCCGGCCGGGTCCGGGTGGGGGGCGAGTTCCTGGACTTCGACGGGGACGACACCTGGGCCGTCCTGGACCACGGCCGGGGCCGCTGGCCGCGTACGGTCCGCTGGAACTGGGGCGCCGCGTCCGGCCGCACCGACGGGCACACCCTGGGCGTCCAGCTCGGCGGGCAGTGGACGCTGGGCACCGGCTCCACGGAGAACGCGCTCTGCGTGGACGGCCGGCTCAGCAAGATCGGCGAGGAACTGGACTGGCGCTGGTCGGCCTCGGACCCGCTCCGGCCGTGGACGGTCCGCACCCCGCTGACCGGGCAGGTCGACCTGACGTTCACCCCGTTCCACAACCGCCGCGTCCGCACCGAGGCGGGGGCGCTGGCCAACCGCACCGACCAGTTGTTCGGCCACTACGACGGCACGGTCCGCGCGGACGACGGGACCCGGATCGCGGTGGAGCGGCTGCTGGGGTGGGCGGAGGACGTGCGGATGCGGTGGTGAGCGGGGCTTCGCAGAACGCGGGATTCAGCCCGTTACGGAGACGGCGAGGTTGCCCAGGCCACCCGCCGCGCCGGCCCTGCGCAGGGCGACGGAGCCGTACGGGGTGCGCAGGCGCAGCCAGCTGCCGGCTGCCAGGAGGGCGACCGGGAAGGCGGGGTCGGCGCGCAGGAAGCCGAGGGACTGGGCGGCGTGCACCGCGCGGAGCGGGAGTTCGGTGCTCGCGAGGGTGCGCGACCAGATGTCGTGGCCGATGCGGTCCCGCTCGGCGCGGGTGCGCCGGTCCTCGGGCAGGGCCTCGTCGCGGACCCGGAATTCGTTGACGGCGGCGGTGAGCGCGGCGCGCAGGGCGACGGGGCCGGGCAGCCCGGCCCGCTCCCGCCAGCCGCCGCGCGGGGGGAGGACACCGGCCCAGGGCGGTCCGGTGACCGGCGCGGGCAGGACGGCGGCGCCCGGGCCTTCGTCCGGCAGGGCCTCCAGGAGGTCGCCGGCCGACACGGTGACGTCGAGGTCGTGCGGGTCGGCGAGCCGGGCCGTGCGGATCGCCAGCACGTCGAAGGACGGGGGCCTGCCGAACACGGCGAGCGCGCCGCCGCCCGCCTGGAGGCGGACGGCGGCGGCACGGTCGTAGTGGAGCAGCCGGCCGAGGAAGGCGCCGAGATCGGCGGCCTCCCTCGCGTCGGCGAACCGCAGCGACTCTACGGATACGGTCATACCGCGGCGGGCTCCTCGGCCAGGTACTCCTGGAGGAACCGCTTCTCCTCCGGGGAGATGCGCCGGGGGCGCTCGGCGGCCAGGTCGTACGGCACGACGACCGTCGAGGCGCGTACGTAGACCTGGTCCGGGTCCTTGATCTCGTAGGCGATCGTCAGGGACGCGGCGCCTATCTTCGTGACCCAGGACTCGACGGTCACCGGCCGGTGCCGGTGGACCAGGGGCCGTACGTAGTCGATCTCGTGCCGCGCCACGACCGAACCGCCCGCGAAGGACGGCGAGCCGTCCCCGGGCGCCAGCCGGAACATGAAGTCGATCCGCGCCTCCTCCAGATAGCGGAGGAAGACCACGTTGTTGACGTGGCCGAAGGCGTCCATGTCCGACCAGCGCAGCGGGCAGCTGTAGATGTGACGAGCCAAGACGATCAGCCTCGCGTGAGCTTCTTGTACGTGGCGCGGTGCGGGCGGGCCGCGTCCGGGCCGAGGCGGTCGATCTTGTTCTTCTCGTACGACTCGAAGTTGCCCTCGAACCAGTACCACTTGGAGTCGCCCTCGTACGCCAGGATGTGCGTGGCGACGCGGTCCAGGAACCAGCGGTCGTGGGAGATGACCACGGCCGCACCGGGGAACTCCAGGAGGGCGTTCTCCAGGGAGGACAGGGTCTCGACGTCGAGGTCGTTGGTGGGCTCGTCGAGGAGCAGCAGGTTGCCGCCCTCCTTGAGCGTCAGCGCCAGGTTGAGGCGGTTGCGCTCACCACCGGAGAGGACACCGGCCGGCTTCTGCTGGTCCGGGCCCTTGAAGCCGAAGGCGGAGACGTACGCCCGCGAGGGCATCTCGACCTGGCCGACGTTGATGTAGTCCAGCTCGTCCGAGACGACGGCCCAGAGGGTCTTCTTCGGGTCGATGTTGGCGCGGGACTGGTCGACGTAGGAGATCTTGACCGTGTCGCCGACCTTGATGGAGCCGCTGTCCGGCGTCTCCAGGCCCTGGATCATCTTGAACAGCGTGGTCTTGCCGGCGCCGTTCGGACCGATGACGCCGACGATGCCGTTGCGCGGCAGCGTGAACGACAGGTCCTCGATGAGGACCTTGTCGCCGAACGCCTTCGACAGGTTCTCGACCTCGACCACGATGGAACCGAGGCGCGGCCCCGGCGGGATCTGGATCTCCTCGAAGTCCAGCTTCCGCATCTTGTCCGCCTCGGCGGCCATCTCCTCGTAACGGGCGAGACGGGCCTTGGACTTGGTCTGGCGCCCCTTGGCGTTGGACCGCACCCACTCCAGCTCTTCCTTGAGCCGCTTCTGGCGCTTCTCGTCCTTGCGGCCCTCGACCTTGAGGCGGGCGGCCTTCTTGTCGAGGTACGTGGAGTAGTTGCCCTCGTACGGGAGCGCGCGGCCGCGGTCCAGTTCGAGGATCCACTCGGCGACGTTGTTGAGGAAGTAGCGGTCGTGGGTGACGGCCACGACGGCGCCCGCGTACTTGGAGAGGTGCTGCTCCAGCCAGTTCACCGACTCGGCGTCGAGGTGGTTGGTGGGCTCGTCGAGGAGCAGCAGGTCGGGCGCCTCGATGAGGAGCTTGCAGAGCGCGACGCGGCGCTTCTCGCCACCGGAGAGGTTGACGACGGGCCAGTCGCCGGGCGGGCAGCCCAGGGCGTCCATGGCCTGCTCCAGCTGGGCGTCCAGGTCCCACGCGTTGGCGTGGTCCAGGTCCTCCTGGAGCTTGCCCATCTCGTCCATGAGCGCGTCCGAGTAGTCGGTCGCCATCAGCTCGGCGACCTCGTTGAAGCGCTTGAGCTTCCCCATGACCTCGGCGGCGCCGTCCTGCACGTTCTCCAGGACCGTCTTGTTCTCGTCGAGCTCCGGCTCCTGCATGAGGATGCCGACGCTGAAACCGGGCGACAGGAACGCGTCACCGTTGGACGGCTGCTCCAGGCCCGCCATGATCTTCAGCACCGTGGACTTACCGGCGCCGTTGGGCCCCACGACACCGATCTTCGCGCCGGGCAGGAAGTTCAGGGTGACGTCATCGAGGATCACCTTGTCGCCGTGCGCCTTGCGCGTCTTGCGCATGGTGTAGATGAACTCAGCCAAGAGAAACCGTCCGGCAATCGATGTGTGGGCAGATACACCCCATCTTGCCTGACGGCCGCCTCTTGACGGAAACCGGTCCGGTGCGCGATACGCGCGGTCCCGGGTCGCGGTACGCGTGGGGCGGGCGGGGTGACGGGGCGGGGGTGCGCGAAGGCCCCGGCGGGCCGAAGCCTGCCGGGGCCTTGATCAGTGCGTGTGACGGTGTGCTACCGCTGGTCACTCACTGGCGGTGCGGCCCTTGCGGCGCAGGAGCACCACCGCGCCGCCGCCGACGACGACCAGGGCGATGGCGATGCCCGCGATCATCGGGGTGGCGCTGGAGCTGCCGGTCTCGGCGAGGTTGGTGTCGTCGCCGCCCGTGCTGCCGCCGGCCGTGGCCGTGGTCGTGGTGGGCTTGTCACCACCGGTCTGGGTGTCGGTGCCACCGGTGCTGCTGCCGCCGGTGCCGCTGCTCGTGGTCTTGCAGTCCAGGACGCCCTTGAAGGTCTTGGAGAAGCCGCCCGGGCCGGTGACCGTGACGTCGTACGCCTGGTCCTCGGCGACGGGCACGGTGACGGTCACGGTCTTGCCCGCCTCGACGGTGTTCTCCTTGCCGTCGAGCTGGAAGGTGAACGCCTCGTCGCCCTGGTTGCCGACGGTGATGTCGACGCCGCCCTTGTCGCAGTTCTTCTCGGCGGTGGCCGTCGGGATCGGGCCCTTCTTGGCCCAGCTGGCGGTGGCGGTCGCGGAGACCGTCGACTCGCTGGAGCCGGCCAGGATCTGGGTCTGGCTCTTGGTGACCCCGGCGAAGGCGCGGCCGACCGGGACGGAGGTGGCGGCCTGGACGGTCAGCGAGGCGTTGCCCTCGTCGGAGCCGGCGGGCACGTCGAAGTAGAGCTGGTCGCCGTCGGACGCCGTGGTGACGGGCTTGCCCTCCTTGTCGGTGACCTTCACACCGCTGGCGAGGTCCGCCGGCGGAGTCACCGTGGCCTGGCCGGCGTTGGTGCGGACGGTGACCGGGCCGACACGCTCACCGGAGCGGCCGGAGACCGCGACCGGGTCGAGCGCCAGGGACGCCTTGGGCTCGGCGATGTCGGTGGCGGACTTCTGCAGCCAGTCCGCGAGCTTCTCCGCCTGCTCGTCCTGGGCGGTCACGTCGACGTGGTCGGAGAAGCGCCAGATCGCGACCTGGGTGCCGGCCGCCGCGGTCTTCTCGGTGAGCGCGCCGGTGCCGGCCGCCTCGGCGAGCTTCGAGAGGTCGTTCACCTGCGGGTAGGAGTGCTGCAGGACCCAGAGGATCTTGCCGGCGTCCTTGTTGCTGCCGAGCGAGGTCTGGTTCCAGGGGGTCTCCAGGTACTTCGCCTGGTCCTGGGTGTGGTTGTGGATGTCGATGCAGTACGTCTTGAGCGTGCCGCCCCCGTCGACGTTCATCTCGAACAGGCCGGCGGACACCTTGTCCTGCTTGCCGCCGTCGTGGACGTAGGCGGTGTCATACGTCTTGAGACCGTCCAGCACGGCGGTGGCCCCGCCCTGGTGCGCGGGCACCTCGTCGGCCGTCGCGGTGCCGGCGCCGACGAGGGCTCCGGCCACGACGAGGCCGGACGCCATCGCGGAAGCGGTCAGCCGGGCTATGCGCCCACGCCGTGCGTTCGGGGCCGTCGCCTTGGAAGACGAAGCGGTCGCTGAAGAAGCAGAAAACACTTATTTCCCCTCCGGGCGAGACCCTCGCGCCCGGTACGCGTGTGGGGATTGTCCCGCCTGCTACTCAAGTGCCTTGTGAGTACGGGGAGATCCTATGGACCGAGCCATGAACAGTCCCCCGTCATACCATCCGACAACCATTCCGAATCGCAATCGTTATCACGTGCCACGCGCGCCCTGTTGCCCCCACCGGCCCCGGCGCGCGCGCTCATCACGCGGTCACCAGGCCGGAGTCGGGCTTCCGGGCTGCGGCTCCGCTCCTCTGACGCACCGTCCGCCGTCGGGCGGCCGGCCGCTCCGCCACCACCGGCTCCTTGGACGCCTCCCCGCCGGCCGCCGGTTCGCCCCCGTTCACCGCCTCCTCGGCCCCACCGTCCTCGCCCCCGCCGTCCCCGGTCCGCTCCTCCGGCGCCTCCCGCACCGCCCACGGATCGGCCCCCGCCGCGACCGGCGCCGGACCGTACCTCGACGTCAGCCCCGGCTCGCCCCTGACCACCCGGCGGAACGCGGCGGTGCCCCGGGTCAGATCGTGGCCGACCGCCACCGCCTCGATGTCCACGAAGGTCCGGCGCTGCCCCTCCAGCTCCTCCTCGCGCACCTTCAGCCTGCCGTGCACCACCAGCGGCTCCCCCACCGCGACCGAGCCCGTCAGATTCTGGGCCAGCGTGCGCCACGCCCACACGGTGTAGAAGCTCGTGTGCCCGTCGGCCCAGGCCTCCTTGACCCGGTCCCACCGCCGGGGCGTCACCGCGAACCTGAACCGGGCCATGCCCCCGCTCGCCGTCTCCCGGAACTCCACCGCCGTCGCCGCGTTGCCCACCAGCGTCACCAGGGTCTCGTTCATGACTCCGCCTCCCCTTCGCCCGGATCCCGTGGCCGCGCCGTACGCGCGGTCACCGGTCCCATGCTGGAGGGGAGGCGGAAATCCTGCTGGGGGCTGTGGACTAACGGCCCGTTGTGGAAAACTCCGTCACCGCCACATAGCGTTCCCGCACTTCGCGGTAGCGCATCAGCTCGGCCGCGACCGGATCGAGCACCCTGGCCCGGCCGCAGGCCGCCGCCGCCTCGCGCAGCCGCCGTTCGGCCTCCTGCCCGTAGCGCCGGGCGGGGCCCCGGGCCGCCGCCGCGCACGACCACTCGACGAGCGGGCCGCCCACGATGCCCCCGAGCATCACCAGAGCGGGCGTCAGCAGCCCCGGCTCCAGCACCCCGATGATCTGACCGGCCAGCCACAGGCCGCCGAAGATCTGCACCAGCGTCATAGCGACCTGCGCCAGGACCGCCGCCGGCCACCACGCGGGACGCGGCGGCCTCCCGGCGGCGCGCCCGCCCCGGCCCCTGCCCGCCGGGCCGCCCGCGGGCTCCGACGCCGTCGCGCACACCGCACCGCCGCCCGCGCCCCGCACGGCCGTCTCGCCGCCCGCCACCCGCCCGGCCAGTTCGTCCAGCGCGTCCGGCAGCCCCTGCGCCCCGTGCACCGCGGCCTCCCGCACCGCCTGTGCCCAGGGCCCGGGCAGTCCGGCGGCGGCGTCGTCCGCGACCGTGCGCACGGCCTGCTCCACGCGCTGGCGAGCGGTGAGCCGTTCCTCGGGCGGGGCGGCGAGCGGGACCCGGTCCCGGCTGCCCGGCCGCCGGGCCGCCTCGTACCAGCGCCACAGCCGCAGCCACGGCGTGCCGCAGGCCCGTCCGGCGTTGCGGCGCCACTCGCGTTCGGCCGCCTGGCCCGCCGCGGCCGCGCCCACGGCCTCCGCGAGCCGGTCCGTGAACTCCTCCCGGGCCCGCTCCCCCAGACCGGGCCGCCCCTCGGCGACGTACACCGGGCGGAGCCTGGCCGCCGCGGCGTCCACATCGGCGGACAGGCGCCGCGTGGCCGCCGTGCGGTCCTGGACGAACCGGCCCAGCAGCTCCCGCAGTTCGCCGACGCCCTCACCGGTCAGGGCGGACAGCGGCAGGACGGTCGCTCCGGGCTCGCCGTGCTCGCCGAGCGCCATGCCGTCCTCGTCCAGCAGCCGCCGCAGGTCGTCCAGGACCTGGTCGGCGGCCTCGCCCGGAAGCCGGTCGATCTGGTTGAGCACGACGAAGGTGACCTCGGCGTGGCCGGCCAGCGGGCGCAGATAGCGCTCGTGCAGGGCGGCGTCCGCGTACTTCTCCGGGTCCACCACCCAGATCACCGCGTCGACCAGCGCGAGCACCCGGTCGACCTGGTCGCGGTGGCCCTTGGCCGCCGAGTCGTGGTCGGGCAGGTCGACCAGGACCAGGCCCTGGAGCGCCTCGTCGGCCGCCGCGCCCGGCGCCGGCCTGCGCCGGAGCCTGCCGGGCACGGCGAGGCGGTCGAGCAGTCCGGCGGCCCCGTCGGTCCAGGAGCAGGCGAGCGGGGACGAGGTGGTGGGGCGGCGCAGGCCGGTCTCGGAGAGCTGGGCGCCGGTCAGCGCGTTGAAGAGGGCCGACTTCCCACTGCCGCTCGCCCCGGCGACGGCGACGACGGTGTGCCGGGAGGAGAGCCGCTGGCGGGCCGCCGCCTCGTCCAGCACCCGGCCCGCCTCGGCGAGCGCGGCCCGGTCCAGACGGGCCCGGGAGAGGCCGACGAGCTCGCGCAGGGCGTCCAGACGCGGCCGGAGCGGGCTGCCGGAGTCCACGTACGCCTCGACCTGCGGCCGTCCGCCGTCCTCCTCCTCGGGAATCTCGTCCGGGGTCTGCTCGGCCTCCTTGCGGTCGGCCTGCGCGCGCCGGGCGATCAGCCCGTCGTCCCAGCCGGTGCCGGGGCGCGAGGCGCCGGAGTCCGACGCGTCGGACAGCTGCTCCCCGGTCCCGCCCTGCCCCGGATTCTCGTCAGTGACGGCAGTCATCGCTGCCACCTCTCCTTCTGCAGTAGGGACAGCGCGGCAATGAGTTCGGCCTGCGGCTCGGGGGCCACGTCGAGGGTGTCTAGGGGGGCGAGCCGCCGGTCGCGTTCGCCGTTCAGCACGTGGTCGAGGCAGTTGGTGAGCAGCGCGCCGCCCTTGTCGCGCAGCCGCAGCGCGCCCTGCACGCCCATGCGTTCGGCGAGTTGTTCGCCGGCGGTGCGGGCGCGGCGTCCGCCGAGCAGGGCGGCGGCCAGCAGGGCGGCGACGGTCTCGGGGTCGGGGGCGGTGTTGCGCTCCATCAGGCGCAGTTCCTCTTCGGCGAGTTCTTCGAGGATGCGGCGCCACCTGCGTACGGTCATGTCGATCCGGCCCCGGATGTCCTCGGCCGGTCCCCAGCCGCCCTCCTCGCGGCCCGCCGCCTCGAAGGCGAAGGCCGAGGCCGCGGGCTCCTTGCGCCAGACGGCGCGGATCTGCTCGTCGGCGGCGGCGACGCCGCACTCCAGGAGCGCGGCCAGGCTCTCGACCAGCGCGTCGAGCACTTCCTCGGAGGTGCTGTACGTGGGGTAGCCGCGCCACCTGGTCCGGGCGTCGCCGGCGAGCGCGCCGCCGTTCTTCAGCCTGCGCCGGAGCCGGGCGCCCTCCTTCCCGTACGCCTCCTCGACCACACCGGTGAGCCGTACGGCGGCGGCGTACTGCGCGGCGACGGCGCCGGCGAGCGCGGGCATCCGGACGTCGAGGGAGTCGATGACCCCGGCGGCGGTCCGGCCGACGGCCTGCTGGCGGGCGGCGGGGTCCTGGGCGCGGTGCGCGAGCCAGGCGCGGAGCGGGGCGACGGCGGTGGTGGGCAGGAGGCCCCTGCCGCCGCCCGCCGATTCGGGCAGTTCGGGGATGGTGAACCGGGGCACCTCGCCGAGCCCGGCCTTGGTGAGCAGGGCCCCGTACTGCCGGGAGACCTCGGCGATCACCTGGTGCGGGACGCGGTCGAGGACGGTGACCAGCGAGGCGTTGTACTCCTTGGCGGTACGCAGCAGATGCCAGGGCACGGCGTCGGCGTACCGGGAGGCCGTCGTGACCATGACCCAGATGTCGGCGGCGCAGATGAGTTCGGCGGCCAGGACCCGGTTGCGGACGACGAGGGAGTCGATGTCGGGGGCGTCCAGCAGGGCGAGCCCGCGCGGCAGCCCGGGGGCGGTCTCGACGCGCAGCGCGGTGCCCTCCTCGGCCGCGTGGCCGTCGGGTCCTTCGAGGTCGTCGCACTGGCCGGGCTCGGCGTACTCCTCGGGCGGCAGCCAGACCCGGGTGAGCTGCGGCAGCACCCGTACGCCCGCGAACCAGTGCTGGTCGTCCGGGTGGCAGACCAGGACGGGCGTGCGGGTGGTGGGCCGCAGCACCCCGGCCTCGCTGACCCGGCGCCCCACCAGCGAATTGACGAGCGTCGACTTGCCGGCGCCGGTCGACCCGCCGATGACGGCGAGCAGGGGCGCCTCGGGGTCCTTGAGCCGGGGCAGCAGGTAGTCGTCGAGCTGGGCGAGCAGCTCGGTCCGGGTCTGCCTGGCGCGGGGGGCTCCCGGGAGCGGGAGTGGGAGACGCACGGCGGCGACACAGTCGCGCAGGGCGGAGAGTGCGTCGATGAGCTGAGGCCGTACGTCCAAGGTCACCACATGCGAAGAATGCCCAATTTTGGCGCCTTTTTGAAGCGTATAGCCACCTCTGCGCGCCGGTTCCCCCGTCCGGACAGAGGGGATGAGTGGGGCGCAGGCATAACGAGTGCACAACACCCGTGGCGTGAAGCGCCAAAAGCGGTGCGTGATCCGGGCCTACCTGCGATTATCGTCTCGCTTCACCGAACCTCCACATCGTGCCACGCAGGTGAAGCAACGAGGTCGAGCCGATCGGAGCCCTATCCTTGTCCCGGCAAGGTCACGTACCGCCCGGGTCCCGGGGCTTCTGACCACCGCAGCCACCACCCGGCCCCCGTAGCTCAGTGGATAGAGCAGGTGCCTTCTAAGCACTTGGCCGCAGGTTCGAGTCCTGCCGGGGGCGCACGTTTATGCAGGTCAGAGGACATTTTCAGCCCTCCGCAAGATCACTTGCGGAGGGCTTTTTCGTTGCCCAGGAGTGCACTTTGCCCGGTTTTCCACCCTCGCCTTGAGCTCCTCGTCCCACATACGTCCCCCGGTTCGGAAGGCATCCCACGGTCTGCCCACAGCCGCATGAGAGTAATACCTGTTCAGAGCCATTCTGACGGCCCTTCGGGCGTACACAGAGCGAGCGCCAAAGCGGCGCCTGCCCTGTTCGTATCTGCTGATTCAAGCTGCTGTACGCGACGCCGCCGAACCACGCAAGTCGCGGAGCCCGCAGCTGTGCATCGGCCACTCTCCCGGAGAAGCGCTTCGCCCTATAGCCCAAGACCCCGCCAGAGACGAGCCTCACCCCTCGTCATCTTCCCCTTCAGGTTCCGCGGTCAGCCCCGCCGCGTCCATGAGGTCCGGGTCCGAATCGTTGTCCGTCGTGCTCCCTTGGCCCTGCTCCACCGTGGCACCCCCGTCACTCCCGTTGAATTCTCATCACCCTCCGCGAGCATCGGAAGGACGTATGCCTGGGCCAGTCACGCCAGGTAAAGCGGGAGCAGCAAAGACAGCGCCGCGCCATGTGGTCACAACCGGGGCCCTCGCCCGCCCTGCCCGCCATCAGTGGGGGAGCTCTGGCGCTCAGCTGTAGCCAGTACAGTCGAGGCCGCGGGTGAGTTCCGGCGAGCTACCCTCGCCCCGCAACCAGGACGATCCGGCTACGGGGACGACTGACGGCGACGTCAGTTCGCCCTGCTTGCCCTCGGCCTCCTCGACGGCAACCGCCTGTCGCGCCGAGAAGAGGTCACGGTAGATGTCCACGGACTCGAACCCTTCGGCTAGCAGCCACAGCCCCTCGAACTGGTCCTCCGGCATCAGCGACCCGGACGTCTCCGGCTGCACCTTGCCGATGCGCCGCAGGCGGCGCGAGGCGTTACGTCGCCGATGCCGAGGTGGCTCGGCACGGTGTCCGACCACCCGGCAAACAAGAGCTTCGGCACTGCCTCGACCTCCCAGGCGAAGAGCGAGGTGGCCTGTCCATGACGGCCAGATCGCGAACTTCGAGACAACGGGTGGCTACGTCGGCGGAGTACAGCCACCGCTTGGTCCAGGACCACGCCTTGCCGCGGGAAACGACGCGACCAAAGACGAACACGTCACTGCCCTCGTTGCGCGAGCAGCATGATGCCTCGCGTCGGCCGGGAGGCGCGCAGCGGATCGCGGAAGCCAACCACAAATTTCGGATAAAGGCCTTTTACGCTGGAAATTGCCGGTTCATCAGTTGCTGAAACTTCCCCATCGCCTCGCGGGCCAGGTCCCGGGACGGCTCACGGAGCGAGCCCAAACCCTCCCAGAAGGTCTCGGCACTCGCGATCTGTAACCACGTCGTCATACGCACCCCACGCACCAGGGGTTGACAAACCGTCGCGGGACTGGTAATACTTTTTTTCTCGACACGATGCGGAGAGAAAAATCCTCCGAAGAAAGAGGGGTCGGTGTCCAAGCACAGCATCACCGTTGACGCAGAAGTCTTCGCGCGCCTGCAGCGCGAGGCCAAGCCGCTGATCGACACACCAAACAGCGTGCTACGACGCCTGCTTGCCCTGGACGAGGTAACGGTCCAGCCAGGCGCCCTCGCCAAGTTGATCGCTTCAGGACTGCTACGGCCGGGGCAGCGACTGACCTGGCGCCGCCGCAACCTAGGCCAGGAGCACCGCGCGCACATCACCGCCGAGGGAAGTCTTCGGCTGGATGACGGCCGGATCTGCACCTCGCCGTCCGGTGCGTGCGAGGCGGTGACCGGAGCAAAGGCCAACGGCTGGGATGCCTGGCACACGGACGACGGCACTTCCTTGAGCGCTCTTCGCGGCAGAGTCTGACCACTTCGACGGGGGAATCGACCACGTGGACTTCACTCAGCGCATGCTGGCACAGCTCACCCTGCGCCAGCAGCTCACCGATATACCGGGCGAGAGCTTCGAGCAGCTGATCCACAAGCTTCTGAGCCTGCGGCACCCCGACTTCGTGCCCGTACGCACACACGGAAATCTCGGCGACATGGGCGCCGACGGGCTCCTCCTGTGGGACCGGGTGCTCTGGGCGTGCTACTCACCGCAGACCGACGACATCGCCCGGGTCAAGCGCAAGTTCGCCTCGGATCTGGAGAAGGCGCTCGTGAAACGGCCGGATGCCTTCGACACCTTCCGCTTCGCGGTCAACGATCTCAAGAGCGTGCACCCGGAGTTGAGCGTGATGATGTCCGAAGCTCAGGAGAAGCTGCGCCCACGCCGAGTGGAGCACTACGGCTGGCACCGCCTGTGGAACGACGTCATGCGACTGGACAGAATCGCCACGGAAGATCTCCTCGGCTGTGAGCTGCCGGTCCAGGACAAGACGTACGGCATCGGACTCACCGATCTCGAGGCGCTGCTTGCCCGGCTCGGTGAGCAGCGGCGCACATCGCAGCCGCTCGCGGCCCTCCCTGAAGTCAACAAGTACAAGATCGAGTGGAACGGTCTGTCCGGTGACGTCCGCGGCGCGCTGATCCAGGGGATCGGGCATAGCCACCTCGTCGAGGGGTACTACGCCGGGCTCGGCGCACCGGACGAGGCGGACCGGGTCGCCCAGGGGTTCCGGGTGTACTACGACCAGGTCCGGGCCGACACCGATGACCAGGACAAGCTGTGGGCCGCACTGCAGGAGTACATCCTCGGAAACGCCGCACCGAGCCTGAACTCGATGTACTGCGCCTGGATCGTCGTCGCCCACTTCTTCCAGCGGTGCGACGTCTTCGACGTGCCACCCGACGGCTGGATTCCGGGCGCGGTGGACCGGAGCGCCGCGTGATCACGCCGACGAAGGGCATCTCCCCGGACCGCTCCCTGCTCGCCGTCGGTGCGCAGATCCTGCGGGTCCTCGACATGCCGATGACCGTTACCCAGACCTGGTCGAGATTCCGCGCCGAACGTGTCCGGCTCGGCCATCACTCTCCGGTCTCCTTCCAGTGGTTCGTCCTCGGGCTCGATGTGCTGTACGCGCTCGGTGTGATCGAATTCCGCGACGATCTGCTGACGAAAAGGCGAGCCGACTCGCCGACCAGAAGGAGGGACGATGCTGCGTCGTCTGAGCGCTGACGATCCTCGGTTCCGCCCCGTTGAGTTCCGGCGCGGCCTCAATCTTCTGGTCGCCGATACCCACCCCGGAGCAAGGAAGACGGACAGTCGCAACGGCACCGGCAAGTCCAGCCTGGTAGAGCTGCTGCACTTCGCCCTGGGGGCAAAGGCAGCCTGCCCGGCCACACCCGACTTCGGCGCACTCTCTTCACGCTGACCATGGACTGGCCCGGGCACGAGGAGCCGGTAAATGTGAGCAGGCGCGGTGCCCAGCAAGGCATCGTCCTGACCGACGCTCCAGACGGCACCGAGGGAGAGGCCGGAGAGCTCTTCGCGTTCAACCACGCTCGTGAGATGCCTGTGACGGAGTGGAGAACACGGATCGAGACGAACCTCTTCCGGCTGCCCGCCGACCACCCCGGCATCTCGGGGCGCGCCCTGCTGTCGCTTCTCATACGCCGCGTTGGATCACACGCCTTCAACGACCCGGTGCGGACCTACCCGCAGCAACCGACGGCAGAGGCCGCGGCCAACCTCGCCTACCTCCTCGGCCTGGACTGGCGGCTCGCCGCCGGCTACCGCGACATCGCCGCACGGGAAGCGACCCGACGGCAGCTGCGGTCGGCGATGAACGATCCGTCCTGGCACCAGGTCGTCGGCACGACGGCGGACCTGCGCGGACGGATCATCGTCGCGGAGGGCGACGTGAACCGGCTCCGCGAACAGATCGCCTCCTTCCACGTAGTGCCCGCGTACGCAGAACTTCAGGCGCGAGCCGACGGGTTGGACAAGAGAGTCCGCTCGCTCCCGGAGCAGGACGTGATCGACCGTCGAAACCTGGCGGAACTACGGCGGGCAGTGGAGGAGGCAAACGAACCAGACACGGCGTACGTGGACGCCATGTACCGGGAACTAGGCGTTGTTCTGCCCGACCGGGTACACCGCTCCTTCGAGGACGTACGGGGCTTCCACGCATCCATCGTCCGCAACCGCCGCCGCTACCTCGCCGACGAGATCGAAGAGACGCAGGCCAGACTCACGGCGCGCGAACACGAGCGTGCCCGTCTCGGTGAGGATCTCACCGAGACACTGAGCGCACTGCGCGACGGAGGTGCCCTCGACGGCCTCACGGCGCTCCAGCAGTTGCTTGCCCAGAAACAGGCGGCGCTCGAAGCTCTGCGCAAACAGCATGAGACGGCGCAGTTCATGGAGGCCAGCCAGCGGGAGATCACGGCGCAGCGCGTCGAGCTCCAGGAGGAACTGGAGCTCGACCTGGAGGAGCGCGGCGAGCAGACCCGGGAGGCCACGTGGCTCTTCGCCCGCTTCGCTCGCCGCCTCTACGGGCAGGACCGGCAGGCATACCTCACCATCAGAGCCGGCACCAGCAGCTTGGAAATCTCCGCACATGTCGACAGTCAAGGCAGCGTCGGCATTAATAAGATGGTGATCTTCTGCCTTGATCTCACGGCCGCAGTGATCGCCCTCCGCCACGACCGTGGGCCCGGATTCCTGGTCCACGACAGCCATCTCTTCGACGGGGTGGACGACCGCCAGGTGACTGAGGCGTTGACGCTGGCGTCCGAGGTCGCCGAGGAAGAAGGCCTCCAGTACATCGTGACGTTCAACTCGGACAAGCTGGAACGCACCCGCCTGGGCGGCTTCGACCCCTCTCCCTACCTCATCGAGCCCCGCCTGACCGACGCCTACGACGAAGGCGGACTGTTCGGATTCCGCTTCTGACTCGGCCATCGCACCTCGATGGCGGCACACGACCTACACCATCTTGTGTCCGGGTGGTGCGGGCGCACGCCCCAGCCATCGGCGAGCGCCTAGACACGGCGCTATGCATGCCCCGACTCGCCGGTACTGCCGGGGTGCTGTGGCGTCGGCTACCTGTCGCCCCAGGCGTCAGTGGCCTCGATCCGCAGTTCACTCCCGTCCAGGCGCCCCGTCCGGGCGAACGTCGAGGCGGGCCTCATCACCACGCACCCGGCCATGCAGGCGGCGTTCGCGGTCGGCTCGGCGATGAGGAGGATGACCGTGGTGATGCGGCCGCCGTCTTGAGGATCGTCCAGAGACTGGTGCACAGCGAGCCATCCCCCGGCGGCACGGCAGACGTGCGGGCGCGGCGACGGATAGTGGCTCAGGGAGACGTGAAGCTCCAGAGGTGGATGTGCGCGCCTGATCGAGGGAGCCACACCCCGGCCTCCTGGTTCACATCTCTTCCGTTGGGAGTACCCGACGCCGTGCGGAGCCTGACCGTCCGTCGGTGCGGGCAGACTGTCCGGGGCGGGCAACCTGGCTTGTACGGGTGTTGTCCAGCCGTAAGGTACGCAAGCGGCGCTCGGTGGGCAGGAGATTCACGGACGGCGCGGCTGGGCTGCGCCCCCTCTGCGCAACCTGGGTCCCGTGCCTCCCTTCGGACTTGGAAACCCGCGCTCGAACTCCTCTCCAAAGCGCTGGACGACCGCCTGGCCCGCACCGGCAAGGTCTGGCGGCGGCTTGCCACCCGGCTCCCAACCACGGCGACCCGGCAGCCGCGCTCATTCCCTGGGCCGAGGACGACCCACTGCGCCCCTTCCGTCACCCGATGGAGCCGGCCGCACGTCCGGTCCGATCATGGGCAAGCCCTCAACGACTGGGCTGATACCTGCACCCACCACCTGCGGCGCGAGAGAGGGAGACGCACGCCACAGCCACATCGGCGCCAGATTGACTCCTTGACATAATTATCGTGTCATGTAGTCATGCTGTACGTGACACCCTCCCTGAACGCCGACGACCGCCGCGCCCTCGACGAGATTGAGAGCATGCGCCGCTCCCTGCGCCACATGCTCCGCGCCACCCCTCGCTGGACCCGTCAGCTGCGCCGCAACCTCACCGCCCGTGCAATCGCCGGATCGAACACCATCGAGGGGTACGCGGCGACGGTCGATGACGTGGAAGCCCTCATGTCGGGTGAAGAACCCCTGGAGACCGGGGAGAAGACTCGTGCCGAATTGGAGGGCTACCAGCGCGGCATGACCTACATCCAAGCCCTCGCCGATGCCGGAGACGACTTCCGCTACGACGCCGGCCTGCTCAACGGCCTGCACTTCATGCTCCAGGGCCACCACCTCGACAAACGCCCCGGCCGCTGGCGCGACGGACCCGTCTACGTCACCAGCCCCGACGACCCCTTGGTCCCCGCCTACACCGCACCGGACCAGACAGACGTCCCCGCCCTGATGACGGAGTTCATCGATTGGCTCAACGGGGGCGACCTCGACGCGCCCGTCCACGTCCGCGCCTCCATGGCCCACCTCAACCTCGTCAAGATCCACCCGTGGAAGGACGGCAACGGCCGCATGTCCCGCGCCCTGTCCACTCTGGTGTTCTCCCGTGAGGCCCTGATGCCGCCCGAGTTCTCCTCCATCGAGGAATGGCTCGGCCGGGGGCAGAACACCTACGCCTACTACCAGATCCTGGAGGACGTGGGCGGCCCGCATTGGAGTCCCGAGCGGGATACCCGCCCCTGGATACGGTTCTGCCTGACAGCCCACCACCGCCAGGCCCAGCAGGCCCAGCGCCGCTTCGATGTCATGTCGCGGGCCTGGACCCGCCTGGTCGAGGGCGTCGAGGCCACCGGTCTGGACGAACGGGTCGTCTATGCCCTGCTGCCCGCGTTCTCGGACGCGAAGGTCCGCCGCACCGTCTACCAGCAGGACGCCGACCTCAGCGACCAACAAGCCATCCGCGACATCCGGGAGCTCGTGGCCCGCGGCTGGCTCGTCCCTCACGGCAAGGCCCGCGCCCGCTACTACGCCCCCGGGCCCCTCATGGACCCAGTCCGGGACGAGGTCCGCCAGTCCATGGAGCCCTACACGGACCCCTACCGACGGGAGCGGTGACCCTCACCGGCGATCACGGATCAGGGTGGCCGAGGCGTCCGGCATCTCGTCGAGTCGCTGCCGCAGATCCTGCTCTTGACCACTGATGCACTGCGCGTACGTGGCGAACAGCATGGCGACGCTGGTGCCGGCCCACTCGGCCACCTGAGCAGGCGGAATGCCGTTGTTCAGCCACATCGTCAGCCTGGTGTGCCGAAGGTCGTACACGCGTTGTCCTGTCGGTGATGCGTACACGTGCGGTGGCAGGGTTGCCCTGCGGGCGTGGTCCCACATTCGGCGGTAGACGGAACCTGCGAGAACTCCGCCGTGTTCCCCGGGAACGAGCCGATCGTCGGGGAGCAGGCCCGCCTCCTGGATACGCGACCGCAAGAGGGTGGACAGGGTCGGAGGGCACGGCACTATGCGTGTTTCGCCCTCTCCTCTGGCTTTCAGACGTCGCTGATCGTGCCGGGTTCCACTGTCGGTCCACGTGCGCCCGATCTCGGGCTCGGCAGTGTGGACCACGATATCGGCCCACTGCCGTTCATCCGAGGCAGGCAGGACAAGGTCCGAGACACGCAGCGCGACAGCTTCTTCCGGGCGCAGCCCCGTGAAGTACAGCGTGGCGAAGAATGCTTGCAGTCTTTGCCCGCTGCGCGGCCGGCCGCGAATCCAGTCGAGGAGCTGCGCAGCCTGCCGCTCGTTCAGCAGACGGCGTCGGTCGATCGCACTGGCAGACCGCTGTGTAAGGTTCCGCGACCCGGAAACAGGGTCGGACGGCAGAATGCCGCGGACCATCGCGTACCTCATCAGCAGATGCAGGACCCGTCGATGCCGCTGCACGGACGAAGCGGCCGCCTGTCTCCCGTCCAGCAGCGTTCCCAGTACCAGTAGCACGTCCTGGACGATGAGTGGATCGGTCCAGGCGTCCATGGTCGGAGTGTGCCGTCGCACCCAGCCGAGCACCGCGACCACGTCATCCGGGGCCTCGTCGCGGCGGTTGGTATTTAAAAGCCCAATCGCTCAGGGCCGTACGGACCTGACGCGAGGGAACGGCCGGTGGATCCCGGTCCAGCAGCGCAGTGGTGACGATCATCAGCGTGCGCGCAGTGTTCTTCCGGTGATTCGCCGACACACGTGGCCACTGGGCGTCCGCGAACTGGACGGCGAAGTCGTACCACCCGACCGTGGATGCTCTCGGCTCATGCCGTTCCGGCAAGCCGGACGACATGTTGAACGGTTCTCCAGCGTGCGTCGCGGTCACCAACTCCGCTCGGAAACCGTCGGCCAGCGCGAATGTCTGGAACGTCTTGCGATGGCGCCTTCCAGCGACGGCCCAGCGGACCCCGTAGGACTCGCGCAGCTTCCCGGAGCCCCGCTCGATCTGCCAGACCCTGACGTCAAAGGTGGTATCCATCGTCCGCACCTCGATCCGGTCGCCTTGGCGAGCCGCCGCGGAACTGGACGTGCCCGAATCGCAATCGGCTCCACCTCCATAATCCCACCCAGTCAGCCAGCCAGATCGTCCCACCTGAATCCCCGGGAACGACTGACCAAGCGTCACTGAATATCAAAAGGACAGGTCAGAGCGGTAGAGATACACATGCCGGGGCCGTCTAAGACGATGTCTCACGATCATTACGCCGGTGCGGCATGAGCTGGACTGTGCGCTGATCTGTTACGTCGCCTTGTGCTGAACGAACTGCGGGAGCCGACTGCTCCGCTCCATTGTCGTCGAGGTTCACTGCCTGTCCGCAGGGCGGCGGCGCAGCTCCGGTGGACGAGCGTGCGGTGTTCACAGCCGTGGTGTAGCGCTGACAAGTGGCTGCGCGTGGCGGTTCCTGCCGAGGGTTTTCGCTGTCCCGTCAGCCTGCGGAGGCGGTTCAGAGAGCCCTCTTCAGCGCAGGTCTCCCATCCACATCCTCCGCCCCACCTCGTCGAGCTCGGCCCGCCGGGCCGCGTACTCGGGCAGGGCGAGGCCCAGGAGCCGCCAGAAGGCGTCCCCGTGGTCCGGAACCCGGACGTGTGCGAGTTCGTGCGCGATGACGTAATCGACCAGGTGCATGGGCAGCTGGAAGAGCGGCCAGCCCAAGGCCATCAGCCCTGGCCCACCCCCGCGCACATCTGGCCGGTACGACCCCCAGCGGTCTTGGAGATCGCGCACCTCCAGCTCCGGCTCGGCCACCGCCATGCGAGCCGCCCATGGCTGGAAACGGTTGCCGGCCCAGGCGCGGCCGACCCGGGCGTACCAGTCGACGAGTGCGGCCCGGCCCGCCGACGGCTGCTCGGCAAGGTGTTCGGCCATCACGAGCCGTCCGGCCATCAGCCGCACCCGGCTGTCCTTGGAGGGGCCGTCGGAGATCGCCAGTCGGTAGGTCCTGCCCAGGTAGCGGAACACCTCGCCGTCGGCCAGGTGCTTGGCCGGGTGCAGGGATCTGGTCCGCTCCCGCTCGCCGAGCTTCGTCACTAGCCAACGGTGGTGAGCCCGGACGAAGTCCTGGGCCTCCTCCGCTGTGCGGTCCGGTGGAGTGTGCAGGGTCAGGGTGGCGTCGGGCTCCACGGTCAGCGCGAACCGCTTGCGCCGGGGGTGGGCGCGGACCCGCAGTGAGAACCCGTCGACGTCGATCGACGCACCCCCTGGGCGGGAAGCCTCTGCCAGGGCGTCCCAGCTGCTGTCGGCGTGCCTCTTGGCGGGTGCGGTCACCCGCCTATTCTCCTCTCGCCCTGGCCAGGAACTGGCGGCGGTTGTCGTTCGCGAAGGAAGCGAGTCGCTCAGCCATCGCCTTCAGCGGAGCCCAGTCCTTGCCCGCGGGCCGGAGTCCGCCCGCCAGCAGCCTTCCCTGGAGGACCCCGGCCAGTGTGGCCAGGTCTTGGCTCTGGCCCTGGTAGGACACCTTCACCATCGTCTCGGCCGCCACGTCACACAGCTGACTGACGAGCGGGCGGATGTCATCCCCGGTGTTCCTCACCTCGCTCCTGTCCGCCATGAGCTGGACCAGCAGCCGGTAGGTCCTTTGCTCTAGCGGACTGAGACCGACGAGCTCCGGGTCCTCCTCGTGCCCTTGCCTGACCTCCTCGATCAGGCGTGCGAACTTCTCGGCCTGCTCCTCGAACCGGTCGGGAGTCGTCCGGAGGATCTCCTCAAGGCGTTCCGACAAACGCTGGTACTTCTCCGGGTCCTCCCGCCGGACCCGCTCCTCCAGGTGGAACCGCAGCGCGTGCCCCATCTCGGCCGCAGCCTCGCGGGGCGGCAGGCCGCGCACCGCGTCATCGAAGCCGTCCGCGGTGATCCAGACGGGCGGAATCGCCTCCTCGATCTCCGGCCCCTCCAGGTGCTCGGCGATCATGGCCCGGACCTTCCGGCCGTACCTGCGGAGGGTGAACGTGCCGCCCTCGGCGTCCCGGAACAGACGGCGCACGCGCTTCTGGAGCAGCCCCCAGTGACGGGCATCGTTCACGTAGTCGAGGGCAGCCTCGTGCGGCAGGACGCGTTCCATCGTGTCCAGGAAGTCGTGCAGTGCTGTGTCGAACGCGAGCCGGGTGTCCTCGTCCGCGAACCGGTCCAGGGCGGCACGCAACCGCACCGGGTCGGTCAGGTCGGCGTCCGTGACACCGAGGCCCCAGAGGAGGCCGCGCACGGCGACGGCGGCGGGTTCGAGACCTTCGATCTCCACCGACATGCTGCGCATCGTGTCGTGCTGGTCGGCCTCCCGGTATCCGGCCAGCGCCTTGTTCAGATGGCCGAAGACGCCGTAGTAGTCGACGACGTAGCCGATCTCCTTGCCCGGGTGCGGCCGGTTGACGCGGGCGACGGCCTGAAGCAGTTCGGCGCCGCGAATCGGGCGGTCCAGGTAGAGGACCTGCTCGCGGGGGGCGTCGAAGCCGGTGAGCAGCATCGACTTCACGATCAGCATCGCGATGGGGCTGTCGGGGTGCACCGGGTCGGGCACGGCACCGCGCCGGGACGCATGGGGCTCTGTGACGGCGTGGGACCAGGGATGGTCCGCATTCGGGTCGGCGGCCTCCGCTTCGGGGGTAGGGACCGGCGAAGTCACCGCCGTCGCCGGAGCCCACACCGAATCGGGGGGCAGCAACGGGAACGACTTCTGGAAGCGCGCGATGTACGCCTCCTGCCGCCTGGAGTCGGTCCACTCCGTCCACTCGCCGTGCTTGCTGCCGGTGCTCGGCGAGATGACGGGCACGAAGTCGATCCGGCGCAGCAGGGCCCGGAACTGGTGGGCCTGGTGGAGATAGCGCAGCCGGCCTTCAAGCCTCTCCGGCGGAGTGCCGACGACCGACTCGGGGTCGTAGCCGTCCAGTTCCTCCAAGAGCTGGTCGCGGGCCGCTCGCAAAGCGTGGTGGTACTCCACGGCGGCCTTCCGGCTGACGGCTGCGACCTGCGCCTTGAAGCCGCCAGGCAGCACGGTGGTCACCCAGTGCTCCAGCATGTCCTCGGCCTTGGCCGCGATCATCGGCTCGGACTCGGCAACGTCGCTTCCGGTGGGCCACCGCTTCAGCAGCGCGGCCTTCTCCTCCTGCGTGCGGTCACGGACCAGGTCGTCGAACCGGCGGTCGAGGCTCATCCCGTCCTTGACCTCTCCCTCCCCGGTGCGACCCTCGTAGCGGATGCGGACGACGACCTCGTCGTGCTCGGCGTCCTCCATCCGGTACTCGTCCAGGAAGCCGCGCGGGGAGTCACCGCGCCCGAAGATCCGGCGGGTGTCCTCCTCTCGCCCGGTGGTGATGGGCGTCCCGGTGAACCCGATCTTCGCCGCGTTCGGGACGGCCTTGCGCAGAGCAGCGTGCAGCACGCTGGTGTGCGAGCGGTGCGCCTCGTCGACCAGGACGAGGATGGCGGGGGACGTGTTGCACTCCGGGAAGTTCGGCACGGGCGGCGCCACCTCGGCGCGCGTGCCAACGCGGGTCCGCTCGGCCTGCGCGTACTCTTCCGCCAGGTCGCGGCCGTCCTCGTCCTGCTCGGCGTCGCCGGAGAAGGTGAGCCCGACCCCGTACTTCTGGATCATCCCGAAGACGACCCGCCGACCGCCCGCCCGCAGCAGGCCCTCCAGCTCAGTGCGGGTGTCGGCCGTCACAACGTCGGACCCGCTCGTGTCCAGCGCCTCGGTGAGCTGCGTCTGCAATTGGGTGCGGTCGGTGACGACCACGACGGTGAACTCGCTCAGCCTCGGGTGCGCGTGGACCCGCCGGACGAGGAAGGTCATAGTCAGGCTCTTGCCGGAGCCCTGGGTATGCCAGATGACACCGCCGCGCTCGTCCTCGGTCGTCGGCCCGCTCCGGGCCCGCCCGTCGAGTAGCCGCCGTACGGCCTTCTCGGCGGCCCGGTACTGCTGGTGGCGGGCGACGGCCTTGACGGTCAGCGTGGCGCCGGTCTCGGTCTCGACAGGCAGCTCGATCACGTAGTGCCGCACAATGTTGAGCAGCGCCGCGGGGCGCAGCACCACGCCCACCAGCTTCTGCTGCTCGCCGAGTGCGGCGGGCGCGGACCCGTCGGCGTCCGGCACGAGCCCCGCCGTGAGAAGTTCACGCCGCAGGGTGCCGCCGTCCTCGGGCTCGACGCTGCGCCAGGGGTGGAAGTGCTCGGGGCCGGAGGTGACCGTCCCCAGGTGGGCGGTCTCACCGGTCGCCGCGACGAGCAGCTGCACGGTGCGGAAGAGCTCGGGTACGCCGGCGGGCCGGCTGGGCCCTTCCCCCGGACGGGTCCGCGCTCCCTCCTCCCTAACCGGGTTGCCCGCGTAGTGCCGAAGGTCGAGAACAGCCTCGCGAACGGGCTCGGCGAGGTCGGGACTCTTACACTCGACGGCGACGAGCGGGATGCCGTTCACGAAGAGGACGACATCCAGGACGGAGTCCTTGCCCGCGCGGTTCCTGACCCGGAGCTGGTCGACCACAGTGAAATCGTTGAGACGGAGCCGGTCGGGGTGCCACTCGATGTACTGCACCGTGGCCGACGCCCCGCCGTGCCCGGCGGAGGGGTTGCTCAGCACGAGTCCGCTGAGCAGCAGCCCGGTGGCCGTCAGGTTGGCCTTGACGATCCCCTCGCCGAGCGGCACGCGGACGAGTGCCGTGATGGCGCGGTCGACGTCGCTCGCGCCCATCCAGGGCACACCGTCCAGGGCCCGGGTGTTGATCCGGCGCAGGGCCGGGTCGAGCAGGTCCGTGAGCAAGGGCGTGTTGACGTCGAGCGTGCCGATCTCCCGGCCCGGACGGTGCGTCCACCCCATCGCCTTGAGCTGCGCGACCAGCGGCCGCTCCACCTCGTCCCGCTCCACCTGCATCACCACGAACCAGCGCCTCTTCCCGTACGTCCCCTGGAGATCCATTCTGCGCGGCGGGACGGGGGCGCGCGAGGAGTACGGGAGAGAGAACGGCGAACGGGGGTGCCGACGTTCCGGAATGCGGTAGTACGTCCGCACGGAGGCTTGCTCCGGTCAGCGCTCAGCGGCGCCTTCGCGAGGGTCCCCGGCCTTCCGCTCTTCCCGCTCCGGAGCCGGCAGGCGGGCGCCTCTGCTGTGGGCGATCCGCACGACGCCCCGCAGCGCCCAGTCATCCGGTCGCCCGGGAAGCGGAGCTGTACGGAGGAGGTGCGGTTGTCGGCCAGCAGGTCGGCGGCCATCTCGAGTTGGATGCTCTCGACGGCGTTGGCGGTCAATGATTCTCGACACCTTCGCCACGCCTGCGGTGTGGGTTCTCCTGGAAGAGGCAGCGCTGCATCGCGCAGTCGGAGAGCCGAGGGTCATGGTGGAACAGATCCGGCCCATGGTCCGCCTGATGGAGGCCAGCCGGGTGTGGGTTCATGTAATGCCGTACAGGATTGGTGCTTACCCTCCGCTGCAAAGCATGCTCACACTGATGTATTTCGAGGACGAGCCACCGATCGCCTGCTCGGAGAGCTCTCAGGTGGGCAGGCTCCACGACTTTCCGACTGTGGTCACCCGACTCCAGGCCATCCACGATCTTGCGCTGAGCGACGCACTGTCCCTGACCGAGTCACTCGTCCCACTCCGGGCGATAGCGGAGGACTACGAACGACATGACTGAGCGCAGCGTTCCGGACAGCTCCGCGTGGGAGGGCTGGCGCAAGTCCTCATACAGCAACACCGAGGGCGGCAGCTGCGTAGAGGCATTGGACGCATTCCGTCGGGCGTTTCCGTCACCGACTCCCAGACCCCGGACGGCCCGGCGGTCGTTTTCTCCATGACGAGCTGGTCCGCGTTCTTACAGCCTTGCGATCCGACGCCTCTCCCGCCTGATCCTCATACCCCGGTTCCTGCATCGTGGTTCTGTCTACTCCTCAGCCCCCGGCCACCGAAACGGCAACCCGTCCAGAGAGCAAGTCGTCCACGAGTCCCACTTTCAGCTCTCGCAACTTCGCAAGCTCGCCTTCCTCTTGAGCGATCTGCTCATCACACGATTCAAGTGCGCTGACGAGACGTCGCTGTTCGGACAAATCGGCCGGATAGTCGATCTCCAACTCGCGCAGGCGAGAGGGATTTACGTTCACCTGCTGAACGGCAACCGTCGAGATGGAGCGCACCTTTTGCCGAATAGCGGGATGCATCAGCCATTCGATGAGATATTCGGGCGACATCCGGCTGCGGTCTGGGTTCATCCGCACCAAATAGGATGCGAATGTCGCGCTCGGCAGTTCATCGCGCCACATAGCGGCTTTTCCTACATGATCGATGCTGTTAGTCCTATTGAACAATACATCACCATACCGCAGATACAACTGCCGAGGAACGGGGACTGGACAGTATCTAAGTTCGTGCGAGTCGATCCGTCCGTTGCGGATGTTGTTCATACGCAACACTGGAGTGCCTCGCCCATCCCTGTTCAGCGCTTCAGAGGTGCCATACTCAGCCATCGGCACGACATCCTTGAGAGGAGTACGCACCCACCCCTTCGGCGGATGTTTCCCCGAAATGGAGGCCAGAGACATCAGCACGGCGCCGCGTCGCACGTCGCGCAGCTTGGCGATCGACGTCTCGATACGACGCTCTACCTCCCCCAGGCTGTCAATCGCAGCCACAATCCGGCGCTGGGCCGCAAGATCAGCTGGGTGCAAGATTAGGTGCTCGGCGAACTTGTCCTGCGGCAAATGAGCGATGCTAGTTTGTCCCACGGAATCTGTGAACATCCGCCGACGGGCAGCATATTGCATGTAATGCAGCATGAACCGAGGATCAATCTCTCCGTGGGACCGGAGTCGATGCAGCGACTTCTGGAAGTAGCATTCACCACGCTCCTCCTCCCACATCGCAGTCCGCCCGACCTCACCCCCCTCGGTTACCAGCAAATCTCCTCGGACCAGTCGAAATTTTTCACGCTCTGCCGAGTCGAAACTCATAAAGTTGATCGAATCGAAGTCGAGCCGATTCCACTGGACGTTTTTATTGGTCAGGTAGCAACGCTGCTCGACCCCCGCTGACGCTTCCTTGCTCAGCATCTTGCCAAGCTGCATGTCAAATGCATCACCGACTCTGGAAAGCATCCACCCAGGGGGAAGCTCACTCATATCCCAACTCCTCCAGGAACCCGTCCAGCTTCGACGTCGCCCGCTCGCGGGCCGCGCGAATCTCGGCCAGCGAGACCGCGTACTTGCGCTCCCACGTCTCGTAGGACGTTGTCAACTCCCGCTGCCACCGGACCACGTGGCCGTTCAGCTTCAACTCGAGGTCGTCGCGGAGGAGGGCGAGGACGACCCGGCGCTCCTTGGCCGCATCCAGTGCCGCGCGCGCACGGAACAGCCGGGGCGGCTCCTCGCCCAAGGTGGGCGGGTCGCTCGGGTAGGGGAACCAGAAGTCCGCTTCCAGGCGTTTGACTACCGCGCCCGCCTTCGCGCGGTCCTTCTTCACGACGGCGATCTCCCCCAACAGATCCGCCAACTCCTCCGCCGAGAGGGCAACCTCCTCGACGTCGGCGTCGACCTCCTCGACGTCGGCGTCGGCCTCCGCCGAACTCGCCGAGCCATTCCCTGCCGCCAGCTCCTTCGGCAGCCGCCCGTTGAGTTCCTTCCACTTCGCGTCGAGGTTCGCCTTGCGCGCGTCCGCTTCCTTCAGCTCCGTCAGGAAGTCAGGGGCGATCGCGGCGACGAGCTTGTGGTCGTACGCCTGGCGCCGCTCCGCGGCGGTCCGCTTGCGCTCCTTCTTTGTGCGGGGCTCCTGTTCGGGGGAGAGCAGGGTCTCGACGTTCTCCACCCAGCCGTCGATCACGCCCGTGAACCCGTTCTCCGACAGGGCGAGCAGGTCGTATTTGGCCTCGTGCCACCACCCGGCGACCGCGCCCGCGAGCGCATATCGGTCGAGGAGGCCGACCTGGGTGAGCCGGTCGACGAAGGAGTCCATCAGCGAGCCTCGCGCCCGCATCAGCGCGGCCTTGCGCTCGGAGGCCGTCGACGCGGCGAGCAGTTCCGGTGTCGCGGCCACTGCTTCCAGGTGCTTCGCCTCCGCCGCCCACCACTCGGCGAACGCGGCCCGCAGCTCCTCTTCGCGCGGCCGGGCCAGCGCGCCAAGGTCTGGGCGGGCGTTGGCCGGCCGGAAGTCCAGGTAGTCGGCGTCGGCGGGCGAGCGCTCCGCGAACAAGTCATCCGCCCCGATCCCGTACGCGTCGAGCAGTTCGCTCTTCGCCTCGATCTCCGCGCGCGGCACCCCGCCGACCAGGTGCGCCTTGACGTCTTGCGGCTCGGGTGGCGGCGTGTTGTCCACGTAGCGTCGGATGTTGAGGTTGTCGCCGTTCTTGGCGAGCGTCTCGCGGGTCACGACGCGCGAGAAGCCAGGCACCTCGGCGAATGTCCGGAACGTGGTCGTGATCTTCTCGGCGTGCTCGGGCAGCAGCACGTTTTGCGCCCGCTCGGCGTGGTACTCGCGGTCCGCGTTGATGAACAGGACCTTCCCCGCGCGCTCCGGCTCGTCCTCCGCCCTGTCCCGGTCCTTACAGCCCGGCGGGCGCAACACCAGGATGCAGGCCGGGATGCCAGTGCCGTAGAAGAGGTTCGGAGCGAGGCCGATGACCGCCTCCACGGCGTCCTCGTCGAGCAGCTTCGTACGGATCTGCTGCTCGCCGCCGCCCCGAAACAGCACCCCGTGGGGCATAACGGTGATGACCATGCCGCCGCGCCCCTCCTTCTTGGTCTCCCAGAGCATGTGCTGGAGGAACATCAGGTCGGCCTTGCCGCGCTCGCTGGTCAGGCCGTAGTAGGTCCGCTCGGTCCTGTGCGCCAGGTCCGTGGCCGTGTAGTCCATCGAGAACGGCGGGTTGCTGAGCACGCCGTCGAAGCGGTCTGCGTCCGAGGTCGGGACGTGGGTCGGTCTGGCCAGGGTGTCGCCGGTGGTCAGGTCGAAGCGGCGCACGCCGTGCAGGACCATGTTCATCGTGGACATGATCCAGGAGCCGCTGTTGGCATCCTGGCCGGCAAAGAACATGTTGGAAGTGTCCCCGCCGTGCTCCTCCACGTACTCCGCAGCGTGGATGAGCATGCCGCCCGAGCCCACACACGGGTCGTAAATCCGCATGCCCTGGGTGGGGGCGAGGAGTTCGACCATCATGCGGACCACGGCGCGCGGGGTGTAGAATTCGCCGCCCTTGCGGCCGGCCGAGTCGGCGAACTCCTTGATCAGGTACTCGTAAGCTGCGCCGATCAGGTCGGGGAACTCGAAGTCGTCCGTGCGCAGCCGGACCCGGCCGAAGTGCGCAATGAGGAGTTCCAGGCGCTTGTCGGCCAGCGTGGCCGTGCCCGCGGCCGCGCCGGAGCCGCCGATGCGGTTGAAGTCCAGGTGGTCAAAGAGACCCGTGAGCTTCTCGTTCTGCCCTTCGAGAAGTTGAAGGGCAGGGCGCAGCACGCTCTCGTTGATGTTGCGCGTGACGCCCGAAATCCTGTGCCACCTGGCCTTCTCGGGGACGAACAGCACGTCGCGTTCGCGGTACGGGGCCTCTTGCTCGAGGTAGGCGTCGAGCTCTTCGCCGTCGAAGCCCCAGTCCCTCCTCGCCTGCTCCCTGATACGTTCCCGGGCCGCCTCGAACTCGTCGTTGGCGCGTTTCAGGAAGAGCAGCCCGAAGATGTAGTCCTTGTACTCGGAGGCGTCCATCGTGCCCCGGAGGATGTCGGCTGCGGCGAACAGGTGCCGCTCCAACTGAGCAAGCGTGAGCTTGGCCACGTGTGACTCCCTACGACCTGAAATGACGGTCCGACCCTATGACCGTCCCGCCCCATCCCGAAATCAGCGGCGGCCGGTCTGCCGGGGACGTCAGTAGGAGGCAATGCCGAGTACGTCCTCGACGAAGGTATGCATGTCCGTGTACGGGTCGCGGTCGAACTTGGGCACATCGTCACCGTGCTGGTCGTTCATGCGCCGGGCGTTGTCCCGGGCCTGTGTGAACCGGCCGAGGACCTGGCCGGGAAGGACGAGCTTTGGATTGGCGGCGTCCTCACTGCCACGCTGGAAAGGCAGCCGGGCGGCCGCGAGACCGCACACCCCGTCGAACGAACCAGTGACCGCTTTGTAGTGGGCAAGCCGCCACACTTCGAAGCACGGATGCGAGAAGGCGACATGGACACCTGCCTCCTTGGCCAGTTTCATCGCCTCGGGGACACTCGGATGGTTGTCGTGGTCGAAGAGGCACCAGACCTGCGGCTGAGCGGCGGCGCCCTTAAGCTTCGCGCGCTTGGCTTCGCGGGTCTTCTCGCGCAGGAAGTCCGCAGCCATCTCGACGAGGTCGATCGGCTTGCGGTCGCTCTTCTTCTTCCGGTTGGCGATGCGCAGCTCGACCTTGGCGGCAGGGTTCTTCAGCACCCCCACCTCGGTGATGATGTCGAGGTACGACGGCTCGGTCACCTCGCCCTCGGTGAAGACGAAGACCACCCGTCTCCGCTGTCCTGCCCCCCTCGAGGACCGTCCCAACGCGTCGTTTCCCCGCTGCGGCCGCGCCATCAGCCCTGTCCCGCCCCTTCGTACGCCCCGGTCTCCCGCGCCGTGGCCAGCCGCCGCGCGATCTGCCCCTCGAGCAGGGACGGAACGCCACCGAACGCCCCCGTGAGGTAGGACTGGGTGAGGTCCTCTTCCTCGCCCGGTTCCGCGTCCGTCAGTGGGTAGAGCTCGGTCGCCCCGTCCTTGTCCTTCTGCGTCAGCCACACCTGCCCGGGCTCCAGCAGCCTTCCCCCGCTGGGGGTGGTCAGCATCGTCGCGTCGTGGGAGGTGAAGACCAGCTGCGCACCCCTGGGATTCGCGAGGGGGTCATGGAAGAGCCGCACGACCTCGGCGGCGAACCGGGAGTGCAGGCTGGCGTCGAGCTCGTCGATGAGCAGTACCGCGCCCTCGTCGAGGGCCAGCAACAGCGGGCCGAGGAGAGCGAACCAGGAGCGGGTGCCGTAGGACTCCTCCGCCCAGTCGAAGGCTACGTCCTCGCCCGCCGACCGGTGGGTCAGTTTCACCGAGCTCTTGCCCGGGTCCTCCTGCACGACAGAGGCCCCGGTGATGCCGAGGTCCGCGACCCGGAGCAGTTCCTGGATCCGCTGGGCGCGGTGCCCGGCGAGCTCCCGGGTGGTAAACGCCTCGCGCTGAGGGCGCTCGGCCTCCGGGTCGATCGACCACAGATTACGCCGGAACCAGTGGAAAAGCGGAGAGAGCTGCGGATGGTTGTCCGTGCCGGCCGTGGAGAGCAGGAGGGCGTTCGGTCGGGTGCGGCGCACGAGTTGGGATCGGTCGCGAACCCGGCCGCCCGGCCACCTGTAAACCTCGGTCCGGGACGCGTCGCGGTCCAGCCACTCCTGACGGCGGCCGCGCGGGTAGCTGTGCAGCCACTCGGACTCGACCCGGTCGGCGGCGAGCTCGAAGCCGTACGTCCAGCGGATGGAGTCGATGACGATGTCAACCTCGAAGAAAGACGGTTCGTCCTCGCTCTTCGGGTTCAGCGCGAAGGTGTGGCGGGGGACGCCCTCGTAGGACGCCCAGCGAGCGTAGGAGTTGAGCACCGCGTGCCGCATGTCGCCGAGGGCGCTGAGAACGTTCGACTTGCCGGAAGCGTTCGCACCGAAGACGGCGAGGAGCGGGAAGACGGCCAAGGTTCCGCCGCCCGCCAGCTCCACCGGGTTCGCCGACCCATCGCCCCCGCTCTCGGGCGCGATGAAGGACAGTTCCTGTTCGTCGCGCAGGGACCGCACGTTCGCCACGCGGAATCTCAGCAGCACACCGTCCTCCTCTCCGCGTTCAGCCTAGTCGCGGCCTCTGACATCGGCCCGGCGGGTGCCACCTGGCCTGCGGTGCCGCCCCGCGGACCGGAACATACCGTCCAGGGTGGGCCGACGGGAGGGTTTGGGAGATCTTGGTTGGCTGCGCTCAGAGGCGGGTCGGGGCGAAGGGCTTCAGGACCGCTGGGAGGACGACGGCGGAGGGGCCGGGGGTGGCGAGGTACTGCGCGAGATCGGGCTGGAGCGTGGCGGGGGACGACAGAGTGGCCGGGATGCCGAAGGACTCGGCGAGGGCGGTGAAGTCGGGGCGGGCGGGTTCGGTGCGTGTGGTAACACCGAACGCATCGGTCATGTAGTCGCACAGGACCCCGTAGCCGCCGTCGTTGACCCACAGGTCACCCGAACAGTCGAATCCCACATACGTCCCACAAAACGCCTGACCAGCCGTCACCCAAGGGATAAGTTGCAGGTCAAGCGGGGTATGGACTATACGCAGTGGGTGCCTTCTAAGCACTTGGCCGCAGGTTCGAGTCCTGCCGGGGGCGCCTTCGCCCAGCCGCCCGCGCCGGACCTCCCCCCGAGGGAGGTCCCTTTTTTCGCGGGGCACAGCACGCTAGCGCGGACCGTGTAGCGGCGGCGTAAACACCGCCGGAGCCCCGGGAGGGCGTGCCGCTCCCCCGGGGCTCCTCGCGTCAGTCCATCTCGCCCTCTCCGGTGTCCTCCACGGTGTCCCCGCCGCCCTTCAGCCGGTCCGCGCGGGTGATCGCGTCGGCCAGCTTCGTGACCGAGGCGTCCTCGGTGGTCGTGGCCAGCTTCTCGGCCCGGTCGGCGAGTGCGCCCAGGCCCGGGGTGCCGGGCAGGCCGGAGCCGCGCAGGTTCTCCGCGAAGTAGGCGGCCACCGCCGCCACCTGGAGGCGGGTGCTCCGGCCGCCCCAGAGCTTGCCGGTGATCGCCCCGGTCGCCACGGAACCGGTCTTCTCGTGCGGCTTGCGGGTCTCCGGGTCGAGCCAGCGCACGGTCGCGGTGGCGACGTGGCCGGAGGCGCCGTCGCGCAGCCGCACCGCGTACAGGGCGGTGACGGTGTGGCCGGGCCCGACCTCGCCGCCGTCCACGGTGTCGTCGCGGAAGTCCTCATCGGCGACCTTGCGGTCCTCGTAGCCGATCAGCTTGAACTTCTCGACGGTCTCCGGGTCGAAGGCGACCTGCGCCTTGGCGTCCCGGGCGGTCAGTTCGAGGTGGGCGGGGAGCTGGTCCACGAAGACCTTGCGGGCCTGTTCCTCGTCGGCGATGTACGTGGTGTGGCCGTCGCCCTTGTTGGTCAGCTGCTCCATGAACGCGTCGCCGTAGTCGCTGCCGACGCCCACGCCGAAGAGGGTGATGCCGTACTCGCGGCGGGCCGAGTCGATCCGTTCGAGGATGTCGTCCGCCTCGGTGTCGCCGGTGTTGGCCAGCGCGTCGGAGAGCAGCACGACCCGGTTGTTCACGCCCTTGCGGCGGCCCTCCACCGCTGCCGCGTAACCGCGCTCGATGCCCGCCCCGACGTTGGTGGAGTCGGCGGGTTCCAGCGAGTCGACGGCGTCGCGGATCCTGCTCCGGTGGCCGCTGATCCGGGTCATCGGCAGGACGGTCTCCGCCTCGTCGCTGAAGGTGACCAGGCTGATGGAGTCGTCGTCGCGCAGCTCGTCCGTGAGGATGCCGAGCGACGTCTTGACCAGGCCGAGCCGGTCGGGCGAGTTCATCGAGCCGGAGACGTCCACCACGAAGGTGAGCGCGGCCGGGGGCCGTTCGGCGGTGGAGGGCGCGGCCTTGGTGGCGAGGCCGACCCGGACCAGCGACCAGTCACCGTCGTCGGCGGCCCTGGCCCCGTCGACGGAGACCGAGAAGCCGTTGCCCTCGGGACGGTGGTAGCCCTGGCGGAAGCTGTTGACGAACTCCTCGGGCCGCACGGTCTCCGGTCCGGGCAGCCGGCCGTCGGCGAGGGTGCGGCGGGCGTAGCCGTACGAGGCGGTGTCGACGTCCAGCGCGAAGGTGGAGAGGTAGTCCGGCCGGGCGGGCTCCTTCAGCCGGTCCGCCTCGCCTCCCTCCTCCTTCGCCCCGCCCGTGTAGGCGGGCGCGGGCGCCCCCGCGCGCCGCTGGTCGGATGTCGCCTTGCCGCCGCCGTCCGTCCCCGAGCAGCCGGTGAGCAGCACGCCCCCCACGAGCAACAGCCCCACTGCGGACCGGTACTTCCGTGTGCGGTGTTCCATCCCGTACCCCCTGTGTCGTCACGTCAGCACTTGTGAATGTGACGTGCGGGCGGGCGGTCCGGACCGGACGAAAGCGTTGCGGAACGATCTCGATGCGGCAACGACGAGCGCGGAACCGGCGGAATGTCAAGGTCAGGACACGATGTCCTTACGGCTGAACCCTCGGAACGCGAAGGCGAGCAGGATCAGGGCATACGTCACCGATACGGCCGCGCCCTTCGCCATGCCGCCCCACTCGATGGTGGGCTGGAGCGCGTCGGCCCAGGCGAAC
This sequence comes from Streptomyces sp. NPDC008163, assembly GCF_042956885.1. NCBI lineage: Bacteria > Bacillati > Actinomycetota > Actinomycetes > Kitasatosporales > Streptomycetaceae > Streptomyces > Streptomyces sp. NPDC008163. The sequence goes on from NZ_JBIBHG010000007.1 coordinate 344,418, forward strand.
TGCCAGTGGGCGGGCAGGAAGTCGCGCCAGGAGCCGAGCGCGGTGACCGCGTCGAGCACATTGCCGACGATGGTCAGCCCGACCGCGCCGCCCACCGCGCCGAGCGGGGCGTCGGTCTTCGTCGACAGCCAGAACGCGAGTCCGGCGGTCACGAGTTGGGACACGAAGACGAACGCGACAACGAGCGCGAGGCGCGGCACCGCGTCCCCGGCCGACAGCGCTCCCCCGGTCGGCAGCTGCAGCGGCCCCCAGCCGTAGGCCGCCGCCCCCGCCGCGAGCGCGACGAGCGGCAGCAGCACCATCGCGGCGAGGCTGAAGCCCAGCGCGACGACGAGCTTGCTCCACAGCAGCCTGGCCCGGGGCACGGGCGCGGCCAGCAGATAGCGCAGCGAGGACCAGCTCGCCTCGGAGGCCACGGTGTCACCGCAGAACAGTGCGACGGGGACGACGAGCAGGAAGCCCGCCGAGACGAACAGGCAGGTCGCGGCGAAGTTCGCGGCGGACGCGGTCGCCGTGTCCATCAGCGTGATCCGGTCCGCGCCGCCACGCCCGCCGTCCGGGGTGCCGCCGATCGCGAACGCGATGATCAGGATGAACGGCAGCGCGGCCAGCACCCCGCCCATGAGCAGGGTCCGGCGCCGGCGCAGCTGCCGGACCGCCTCGACGCGCAGCGGGAGGGTGTGGCGGGCGCGGTAGCCCGGCGCCTCGGGGGCCTCGGCGAGGCCGGCTGCGGTGCTCATGCGGAGCCTCCTGAGATCAGGGTGAGGAAGGCGTCCTCCAGGCGGCGGTGCGGGCCGACGCCCGTCAGCGGCACGTCGAGGCGGACCAGCTCGGCGATCAACTCGGGCGAGCTCGCCCCGTCGAGCCGGACGAGGAGCCCGTGCCCGTCGTCGGTGCGGACGGCGGAGCCGATGCCGGGCAGGGCGGCGACCTTCTCCACGAGGGGTTCGGTGAGCGGGTCGGCGGCGGTGACCAGGAGCATGTCGCCGGAGCCGGTGATCTCGGCGACGGGGCCCGCCTGGACGAGCCGGCCCCGGTCCATGACGACCAGATGCGTGCAGGACTGCTCCACCTCGGACAGGAGGTGGCTGGAGACGATCACGGTGCGGCCGCCGGCCGCGTACCGGATCATCACGTCCCGCATCTCGCGGATCTGCGGCGGGTCCAGTCCATTGGTCGGTTCGTCCAGGATGAGCAGGTCCGGCATGCCGAGCATGGCCTGGGCGATGGCGAGCCGCTGCCGCATGCCCTGCGAGTAGGTGCGCACGGCGCGGGCCAGGGCGTCGCCCAGCCCGGCGATCTCCAGGGCCTCGTCGATGCGCGCGTCCCCGTCGGGGCGGCCGGTGGCCTTCCAGTACAGCTCCAGGTTGGCGCGCCCGGACAGGTGCGGCAGGAAGCCCGCGCCCTCCACGAAGCAGCCGACCCGGGAGAGCACGGGCGCACCGGGACGGATCGCCCGCCCGAAGACCCGGATCTCGCCGTCGTCGGGGGTGATGAGCCCCATGAGCATGCGCAGGGTGGTGGTCTTCCCGGCGCCGTTGGGGCCGAGCAGGCCGAGGACCTGGCCCTTCTCGACGCGGAACGAGAGGTCGCGCACGGCGTATCGGTCCGCCGACTTGGCGTACTTCTTGGACAGGCCGGTGATCTGGAGCGGTACGTCGGTGAGCGCGGGGTCGGGTGCGGGCGTCGCGGTACGGCGGCGGGCGGTGAGCAGCAGGCCGGCGGCGATCACCAGGGCGGCGGCCGGCAGCCCCCAGGTCCACCAGGGCAGTGCGGCCGAGGCGGTTTTCAGGCCGGGCGCGGTGGGCAGCGTGAGGGGCCCGTCGAGGGAGACGGTGTACGTGGCGGGCTCGGCCGGGGACGCGTAGCCGAGGTCGGTCGCGGCGAGGACGAGGCGGATGCGGTGGCCCGCGTCGAGTTCGTGGTCGACGGCGGGCAGGGTCAGCTCGATCGGCCTGCCCTGGTGCGCGGGCGTGATCCGGTACGGGGCGACGAGCTGGGCGGGCAGCACCTGACGCTTCCCGTCCGGCGACACGTCGTACACCTTGCCGAACAGGACCGCGTCGCCGTGGCCGGCCTTCACCGTCACCCGGACCGTGGGGGCACCGGTGATGCGGCGGGCGGTGGGCAGCGGGGCGGAGTCGAAGCGGGCGAACTGGCCGGGGAAGTCGAGGGCGAGGCCGCCGACGCCGAGGGAGGAGAGCTGGGCGAGCGAGCCGCCGACGCCGGGTACGGCTGAGATCGAGGGCGGGTTGGCCCCTGCGGGGTTGGTGATCTTCTGGGTGCGCCCGCGCAGTTCGACGGTCCGGGGGCCGCTGTGCAGGCCCGGGTACGTTTCGCTGGTGGCGCCCCGGGTCAGGGCGGCGCCGTCCGTGGAGTCGATGCCGCCGGTCCGGGTGACGCGGAAGGCGGGGCCGGTGCCGGCGCCCTCCTGCCCCTTCAGGTAGCGGTCGAACCAGCCGGTGATCCTCTTCTGCACCCGGCCGGTCTCCATGTCGCCCCCGTCGTGCCCGCCGGCCGCCCAGTCGACGGAGACGGGGGCGCCGTTGGCGGCGATGGCCTTCGCCATGGCGTCGGCCTGGCCGAGCGGGAACAGGGAGTCGGTCTGGCCCTGGACGATGAGCGCGGGGGCCTTGATGCGGTCGGCGACGGCGCTCGGGGAGCGCTTCGTGAGCAGGGCGCGGGCGGCGGCGTCCGGCTTGCCGCTGACGGCGACCCGCTCGTACAGGTCGCACAGCTCCTTCTCGAAGTTGCCGCAGCCGCCGCCGGAGTTGACGAAGATCCCGGCCCAGAGCTTCTTGAACACGCCGTCCGGGAAGAGCGCGTCGGCGAGGTTCCAGTAGGTGATCTGCGGGGCGATGGCGTCGACGCGTCGGTCGTGTCCGGCGGCGAGCAGCGAGACCGCGCCGCCGTAGGACGCCCCGGTGATGCCGACGCGCGGGTCGCCCTTCGCGTCGAGCCGGACCTCGGGGCGGGCGGCGAGCCAGTCGATCAGCCGCGACACGTCCTTGACCTCGCGGTCCGGCGCGTTCAGCCCGATCTCGCCGCCGGACTTGCCGAAGCCGCGCGCGGACCAGGTGAGGACGGCGTATCCGTCGCGGGCCAGTTGCTCGGCCTGCGCCCGGGTCTCCGCCTTGCTGCCGCCGAATCCGTGGCCGATGAGCACGGCGGGCCGCCGCCCGTCGCCCCCGGCGGTGAAGTACGAGGTGTCCAGGGAGACCCCGTCGACGCGCATCATCCGGTCCTGGCGGTGCACGGCGGGGCCGCTGTCGTCGGCCACCGCCGTCCAGGTGCCCGCACCGGCGAGCACGAGGAGCGCGGCACCGGCCGCCGCCCACCGGCCTCGGGTGCGGGGCAGCAGGCGCCGCCACCGGGACGTACGCGCAACAGGGGAGTCCATGCTCCGACCCTATGCGGCCCGCCACCCCGTCCCACCTGCCGCCGGGCGGAACTCCCGGGCATCCTCAAGGCGTACGGAAGCGGGCCTCGTACTCCGGACGCGGTATGCGCCGGGGCCCGGCAATTGCGTCGCGCGACGCCCCCGCGCTCTGGAACGCTGCCGGGATGGAACAGCCGGAAGTACTGCTCATCGGCGGCCGCGCCGGCGTCGGGAAGACGACGGTGGCCTGGGAGGTGTCGGCGCGGCTGCGCGAGGCGGGGGCCGTGCACGCGGTGGTGGAGGGGGACTTCATGTGCGCCGTGCATCCCGCACCGGACGGCGACCCGCACCGCTCCCTGATCACCGAACGCAATCTGGCGGCGGTGTGGGCCAACTACGCGGCCCTGGGCGTGCGCCGCCTCGTCTACACCAACACGGTGTGCGTACTGCCCGAGGCCGCGCCCATGTTCGAGCGCGCGATGGGGGCGGGGGTCCGGTGCGTACGGGTGCTGCTGACCGCGTCCGACACGACGGCCGCGCGGCGGCTCACCGGCCGCGAGATCGGCTCCGACCTGGAGCACGAGCTGCGCAACAGCCACCGCAAGGCCCGCATGCTCGACGCCCGCGCCCCGGCGGACACCGCACGGGTGGCGACGGACGGGCGGACCGTGCCGGACATCGCGCGGGAGGTCGTGGACCTGACGGGGTGGGCCTAGACGGCTTCCCGGGCCGTGGGCAGCGGGGTGCCCTGGGGCAGCGGGTACGGCGTCTCGGCGGGCAGCAGCGCGGTCGCGGCCGCCGTGTCGCCCGCCCCGGCCAGCGCGTGGATCTCCCGGGCGAGCGGGGTGACGTCGCGGATCGAGACCGTCCACTCGTCCGCGTAACGCCGTGCCGCCTCGCCGGCCAGGCCGAGCTGGAGGGAGCGGTACGGGAGGCGGTTCAGGTGGAGGTCGCGCTCGGGGTCCCACTGGACGCGGGCGGGGGCCCGGCGCAGGTCGCGCTGCCAGGTGGCGTGGTCCGGGTGCACGCCGCGCTCGTAGTGGGAGAGTTCGGCGTGGGCGAGGGCCCAGTCGAAGCCCTCGCGGGTGATCTCGACGGCGAGGACGGTCTCCTGGCCCTCCTTCGTCGCCCAGCCGCAGCGGTACATCATCCACAGGAAGCTCGGCTTGATCCACGTCATCCGGTCGCGCTTCCAGGCGGCCGGGAAACGCCCGTCGCGGGCGGCGGGCAGCCCGAGTGACGGGGTGTACGCCTGATAGACGGTCACGGTTCCGGCGGTGTGGAGCGCGCGGATCTCGTGCTGGGGCGGGATGGCTGCGGACGCGGTCATGCAGCCATCCCAGCACCAGCGGCGGCCGGACGGCGAACGAGTTTCCGTCCGGACGCGCCCTAGCGGGCGGCGTGCATCTCGCGCGGGCCGTGCATCACGCGGACGCCGGACGACACGACCACGTGGTCGCCGGCCGACGCCTTCGCTCCGGCCGTGGAGTTCCCGTAGTAGTTCCACCGCCAGGTGCCGGAGTCGGTGGCCTTCACGGTGGTCTTGAGCGCGCCCGTCGAGCCGGACGTCACCTTCTTGACCGTCTTGTACGAGGACGCGCCGTCCGCCTTGAACTGCAGGCTGACCGTGCGACCCGCGTACCCCTGGTAGGTGTGCGTGTCCCAGTTCGCCCGGGTGACCTTGCCGGTGATCGTGATCGTCTTGCCGAACACGGCCGGCTCGGGTGCGGCGTTGACGGTGACCCGAGTGGCGCGCTGGACCTGGACCGGGATGTTCAGGTCGTCCTTGTCGTAGTCGTCACCGACGTACGAGATCTCGGCGGCCAACTTCCAGGTGCCCGCGTCCTCGTTGCCGAAGTCGTAGTGGCGCGGGTCGATCTCCAGCCACTCCTCGAAGTCGCAGATCCCCTTCGCCACGGGCCGGCAGTCACTGGTGGTGATGAAGGTCCACAGGCTGTCCCCGCCTTCGAGGCTCCCCCGGTACGGATACACGGTCGGTCCGTAGTCGAACCTGCGCGTGGTCGTCATGCGGAAGGTCCCGTGCACCTCGACCACGTCGTGCACCCCGATCACGACCGGCTTACCGCCGTTGAACGACACCCGGGAGAAGGACGCGCCCCCCTCCGCCGCCCCCGCCGGTACCGCCGCCATCGCGGTGAACACCGCCACCGCTCCCCCGGTCACCACCGCGTTCCACATCGTCTTCGCCATACGCGAGACCGCCCCCTCCCTCGGAAAACCGGACCGCCTGTGGGACCAGGGAGGACCCGATGCGGTTGTACGCCTTACGGCAACGATCGGGTCACGCGCTCGGAGCCGTACAACCGCATGGCGAAGGCCATGACATTCGTCATGCGGAGGTCAGTACACGCGGCTCTGCCGGGGAGGGGGGTCCGATCGGCAGTCTGTAGGTGTCGAGAGCGGGAGCCACGAAGGCGCCGCCGCAACGGGAGGAACCGACATGAGCAGCCCGGCCGCCACACTCACCGCCCCCTCCCCCGCCGTCGACGCCCCGGCCGGCGCCACCGCCCCGATCGAGCGCCGCAAGGCCCTCGTGGACAGCATGAAGCCGCTGCTGGTGGACGTCGCGCTGCCGCTCGCCGCGTACTACGCGCTGAAGGCGGCGGGACTCGGCACCTTCGGCGCACTGGCCTGGAGCAGCGTGGTCCCCGCGCTCCGCACCGTGTGGGGCGCGGTGCGCGAGCGCCGGCTCAACGGCCTCGCGGCGCTCATGGTGTCGGTCAACGCGATCTCGCTGCTGCTGGGCCTGGTGTCCGGGGACCCCCGGCTGATGCTCCTCAAGGACAGCGCGGTGAGCAGCGTCATCGGCCTGGCGTTCCTGGTGACGGCGCTGCGGGGCCGCCCGATGCTGTCGGCGGGCCTGCGGCCGTGGCTGACCCGGGGCGAGGCCGCGAAGACGGCCGCCTGGGAACGGCTCTCCGCCGGTTCGCCGGCCTTCCACAGGGCGGAGATCCGGTTCTCGGCCATCTGGGGCGGGGCGCTGCTCACCGAGTGCGCGCTGCGGGCCGTGGGCGCGTACACCGTGCCGGTGGAGACGATGGTGTGGGCCGGAACGGTGCTCATGGTCGTCACGATGGTCCTGGCCTTCCTCGTCTCGGGCCGCTTCGGGGTCGTCCCGATGGAGCGGATGATCGCCGCCGAGGCCGACGCCTCCTCGGACCGCTGACCGGACGTCAGATCTCCGCAGGGCCACTCCGGGGGAGTGGCCCTGCGGTCATGTGTGCGGCCATGTGCGGCCGGAAAACCGTTGGACCTCGGCGTTTACCGTTTTCGTATGACTACTTCGCTGAGGCTGGCCGAGGTCACCGCCGCCAATGTCGATGCCGCGATCGGCCTGCGCGTCCGGCCCGACCAGGAACACCTGGTGGCCCCGGTCGTGAAGTCCCTCGCCGAGGCGTACGCGCATCAGGAGGCCGCCTGGCCCCGGCTCGTCCTCGACGGGGACCGGCTCGTCGGCTTCCTCATGGCCTTCCTGGACATCGACTTCGCGGGCGACGGCACCGGGCGGGACATCCGCTCCGGGCTCTGGCGCCTCAACATCGCGGCGGGCGAACAGGGGCGCGGCTACGGCCGGTTCGCGGTCGGGTGCGTGGCCGACGAGATCCGGCGGCGCGGCGGCACGCGGATGTACGTCACCTGGCACCCGGGCGACGACGGGCCCGAGGGCTTCTACGTCGGGCTCGGTTTCCGGCCCACGGGCGAGACGAGCGGGGGCCAGACGGTCGGGGTGCTGGAGCTGGGCTGAGTACGGGCCGGGGCGAGGGCCCCGGCCCGTACCGCTGGTTTCAGTGGTTCCGGGGGAAGCCCAGGTCCACGCCTGCCGGGGCGTCCGCCGGGTCGGGCCAGCGGGTCGTGGTGACCTTGCCCCGGGTGTAGAAGTGGACGCCGTCGTTGCCGTAGACGTGGTGGTCGCCGAAGAGGGAGTCCTTCCAGCCGCCGAAGGAGTGGTAGCCGACGGGGACCGGGATCGGCACGTTGACGCCGACCATGCCCGCCTCGATCTCCAGCTGGAAGCGGCGGGCCGCGCCGCCGTCGCGGGTGAAGATCGCGGTGCCGTTGCCGTACGGCGAGGCGTTCATGAGGGCGACGCCCTCCTCGTACGTCTCCACGCGCAGCACGCACAGCACCGGGCCGAAGATCTCGTCCCTGTACGCGTCGGATCCGGTCGAGACGTGGTCCAGGAGCGAGAGGCCGATCCAGTGGCCGTCCTCGAAGCCGTCGACGGTGAATCCGGTGCCGTCGAGGACCACTTCGGCGCCCTGCGCGGCGGCGCCGGTGACGTAGGAGGCGACCTTGTCGCGGTGGGCGGCGGTGATCAGCGGGCCCATCTCGGATGCGGGGTCCGTGCCGGGGCCGATCGTGATCCGGGCGGCCCGCTCCTTGATCCGGGCGACCAGCTCGTCCCCGATCGCGCCCACGGCGACGACGGCGGAGATCGCCATGCAGCGCTCCCCCGCCGAGCCGTACGCGGCGGAGACGGCGGCGTCGGCGGCGGCGTCCAGGTCGGCGTCGGGCAGCACCAGCATGTGGTTCTTCGCGCCGCCGAGCGCCTGCACGCGCTTGCCGTTGGCCGAGGCGGTGGCGTGGATGTGGCGGGCGATGGGCGTCGAGCCGACGAACGAGACGGCGGCCACGTCCGGGTGGGTCAGCAGGGCGTCGACGGCGACCCGGTCCCCGTGCAGGACGTTGAGCACACCGTCCGGAAGCCCGGCCTCGGCGGCCAGCTCGGCCAGCAGGTTGGCGGCGGACGGGTCCTTCTCACTGGGCTTGAGCACGAAGGTGTTGCCGCAGGCGATGGCGAGCGGGAACATCCACATCGGCACCATGGCCGGGAAGTTGAACGGGGTGATCCCCGCGACGACGCCCAGCGGCTGGCGGATCGAGGAGACGTCGACCCGGTTCGAGACCTGGGTGGACAGCTCGCCCTTGAGCTGCGTCGTGATGCCGCAGGCCAGCTCGACGATCTCCAGGCCGCGCGCCACCTCGCCCAGCGCGTCGGAGTGCACCTTGCCGTGCTCCGCGGTGATCAGCGCGGCGATCTGGTCCCGGTGGGCGTCCAGCAGCGCGTGGTAGCGGAACAGGACCGCCGTACGGGTGGACAGCGAGGAGTCGCGCCACGTCCGGTAGGCGTCCTTCGCGGCGGCCACCGCCGTGTCCACCTCGTCGGGCGAGGCGAACGCGACCCGGGTGGTGACGGCGCCGGTGGCGGGGTCGGTGACCTCGCCGTAGTTGCCCGAGGTGCCCTCGACGGTCTTGCCACCGATCCAGTGGTTCACGGTCTTCATGCTGTGGCTCCTTAGAGGTGACGGCGTCGGCCGGCGCTGTGTCGTTCGTACTCTTTCCTTGCTTCGACCGCCCCGGGGCGGGTGGCCGTCCCGGCCACGGGAACATCCCACCACGCCTGCGCCTCCGGAGAACCCTGTCCGTCACCGGGCGTTTCGGTCTCGACGTGCACGCAGACGGGCCGGTCAGCCGCGCGGGCCTCGGCGAGGGCGGCCCGCAGCTCGGCCACCGTCCCGGCGCGCAGCACCCGCATGCCGAGCGAGGCGGCGTTGGCCGCGAGGTCCACGGGGAGCGGGGGTCCGGTGAAGTCTCCGTCCGCCGACCGGTGGCGGTAGTCCGTGCCGAAGCGCTCGCCGCCGGTCGCCTCGGAGAGGCCGCCGATCGAGGCGTAGCCGTGGTTCTGGAGGACTACCAGCTTGATGGGGACGTTCTCCTGGACTGCGGTGACGATCTCGGTGGGGTTCATCAGGTAGGTGCCGTCGCCGACGAGCGCCCAGACGGGCCGGTCCGGGGCCGCCATCCGCACGCCGACCGCGGCCGGGATCTCGTAGCCCATGCAGGAGTAGCCGTACTCCACGTGGTACTGGCGGGGGGAGCGGGTCCGCCAGAGCTTGTGCAGGTCGCCGGGGAGCGAACCGGCCGCGTTGACGAGGACGTCCTCGTCGGTGACCAGCTCGTCCAGGAGGCCGAGGACCTGGGTCTGGGTGGGGCGGGCCCGCGGGTCGGGCGTGGCGTACGCGGCGTCGACGCGCCGCTCCCAACGGGCCTTGGCCCCGGTGTACTCGGTGACGTACGCGGGGTCCGTGCGGTGTCCGGCCAGAGCCTCGGTCAGGGCGTCGAGGGCGGTGCGGGCGTCGGCGACGAGCGGGAGCGCGGCGAGCTTGTGGGCGTCGAAGCCGGTGAGGCTGATGTTGAGGAAACGGACACCGGGGTGCTGGAAGAGGGTCGCGGACGCGGTGGTGAAGTCGGTGTAGCGGGTGCCGATTCCGATGACGAGGTCGGCGGTGCGGGCCAGGTCGTCGGCGGTGGCGGTCCCGGTGTGGCCGATGCCTCCGACGTCGGCGGGGTGGTCGTGGCGCAGCGAGCCCTTGCCGGCCTGGGTGGAGGCGACGGGGATGCCGGTGGCTTCGGCGAACGCGGCGAGGGCGTCCTCGGCGGCGCTGTGGTGGACCCCGCCGCCCGCGACGACGAGGGGACGGCGGGCGGCGCGCACCGCCCGTACGGCCCGGCCGAGTTCGTACGGGTCGGGGGCGGGGCGGCGTACGTGCCAGACGCGCTCCGCGAAGAACTCCGCCGGCCAGTCGTACGCCTCGGCCTGGACGTCCTGCGGCAGTGCGAGGGTGACCGCGCCGGTCTCCGCCGGGTCGGCCAGGACCCGCATGGCGTGCAGCGCGGCCGGGATCAGGGCCTCGGGTCGGGTGATCCGGTCGAAGTAGCGGGAGACGGGGCGCAGGCAGTCGTTGACGGAGACGTCGCCCGCGTACGGCACCTCCAGCTGCTGGAGCACGGGGTCGGCGGGGCGGGTCGCGAAGGTGTCGCCGGGCAGCAGCAGGACGGGGAGGTGGTTGACGGTGGCGAGGGCGGCGCCGGTGACGAGGTTGGTGGCGCCGGGGCCGATGGACGTGGTGACGGCGTGGGCGGACAGCCGGCCGGACTGGCGGGCGTAGCCCACAGCCGCGTGCACCATGGCCTGTTCGTTGCGGCCCTGGAGGTACGGCATCGCGGGGCCGGTCTCCAGGAGCGCCTGGCCGATTCCGGCGACGTTGCCGTGGCCGAAGATGCCCCAGGTGGCGGCGATCAGCCGGTGCCGCTCGCCGTCGCGCTCGGCGTACTGGCGCGCGAGGAAGGCGACGAGTGCCTGGGCGGTGGTGAGGCGGGTGGTCCCCCCGGTCGTGCCGGGCGTCGCGGTCATGCGGGGTCCTCCGGTCCGTGGAGCGGCAGCCGGGGGTCGACCGGCTGGGACGGCCAGGTGTCGCGCACCCACCGGTGGTCGGGATGGTCGCGGATCAGCCACTCCCGCTGCTCGCCGGGGCCCGCCATGACGTTGAGGTAGTAGAGGGTGCGGCCGGGCGGGGCGATGGACGGGCCGTGCCAGCCGTCCGGGATGAGGACCGCGTCGCCGTCGCGGACCTCGGCCAGCACGTCCGTACCGCCCGGGCGGGACGGGGAGACCCGGTGGTAGCCGAGGCCGCCGTCCTCGACCTCGAAGTAGTAGATCTCCTCCAGGACGGATTCCTCGCCCGGGTGGTGCTCGTCGTGTTTGTGCGGCGGGTACGAGGACCAGTTGCCGCCGGGCGTGAGGACTTCCACGGCGATGAGCCGGTCGCAGTCGAAGGCGTCGGCGGCGGCGAAGTTGTGGACCTGGCGGGAGCAGGTGCCGGCGCCGCGCAGTTCCACGCGTACCTCCGGCGCGGGGCCGTAGCGAGCGGGGAGTCGTCGCTCGCACTTCGCTCCTGCCAGGGCGAAGCGGCCGCCTGCGCCGGAGGCGATCTGTGCGTGGGCGTCGCGCGGTACATAGGCGAAGTCGGTAACGCCGCTGAACACGCTCCGACGGCCCAGCAGTTCAAAGATCTCATCTGAGATGTGCACCGTACAGCTGCCGGTCAACGGCAGTACGATCCACTCGCTCTCCCCGGTGACAAGTGTGTGAACTCCTCCCGGTTCCAGCTCCAGCACGCGCAGGGCCGACCGCTCCCAGCCGGCCCGTTCGGGGCCGATGTCCAGGGTGTAGGGGCCGTGCGCGGTGGAGCCCGCCGGGAGGTGGTACGCCGGTTCGCCTCGCATGCTCATGCCCTTTCGCCGTGTGCGGTGACCGTGCCTTCTGCGTCGACCGCGCCTTCGGCGAGCGCGGCCTCGACCTCGTGCGGGAACGGCATCGCGGAGGAGCAGGCGAGCCGGGCGGCGACGATGGCGCCCGCCGCGTTGGCGTACCGCATGGTGCGCGCGAGGTCCCAGCCGCTCAGCAGCCCGTGGCAGAGGGCGCCGCCGAACGCGTCGCCCGCGCCGAGGCCGTTGACCACGTCGACGGGGAGCGGCGGCACGTCGGCGACGGTCCCGTCCCGGTGGACGGCGAGCACGCCGGCGGGGCCCTGCTTGACGACGGCCAGCTCGACACCGGCCCCGATGAGGGCTCGGGCGGCCGCGTACGGTTCACGCTCGCCGGTGGCGATCTCGCACTCGTCCAGATTGCCGACGGCGACGGTCGCGTACGCCAGGGCCTCGCGGTACCGGGCTGGCGCACAGGCGTCGTTCGCCTCGCCGGGGGGCCAGAACATCGGGCGCCAGTCGAGGTCGAAGACGGTGATGCCGGAGCCGTCGCGGGCGCGCAGCGCGGCGAGGGTCGCCGTACGGCTCGGCTCGGCGCACAGGCCGGTGCCGGTCATCCAGAACACCCGGGCGGCCCGGACCGCTTCGAGGTCCAGCTCGGTGGCGTGGATCTCCAGGTCGGGGGCCTTGGGCTGCCGGTAGAAGTACAGCGGGAAGTCGTCGGGCGGGAAGACCTCGCAGAAGGTGACCGGGGTCGGGTAGGCGGCGACGGGCGTCACCCACCGGTCGTCGACCCCGAACTCCCGCAATTGCTCGTGCAGATAGTCGCCGAAGGGGTCCTCGCCGGTGCGGGTCACCACGGCGGTGCGTCGGCCGAGGCGGGCGGCGGCGACGGCCACATTGGACGGGGAGCCGCCGAGGAACTTCCCGAAGGTGTCGACCCGGGCCAGCGGCACACCCGTCCGCAAGGGATAGAGGTCCACCCCGATCCGGCCCATCGTGATCACGTCGTACGGCTGCTCAGGCATGCAACATCCCTTCGGCTGGGCGCCTGTACCTGGATCATCTCCGCTTGGATCAACGTCAATCATTTGTACGGACATACGGACGTATTCTTGACACTGCTCCGCCCGCGTGGTGAGGCTTGGGCATGACGTCCTCCTCGGCCTCCGCCCCGCCCTGCATCCGCATCGGCTCCGCGCCGGACTCCTGGGGGGTGTGGTTCCCCGACGATCCCCGGCAGGTGCCGTGGTGGCGCTTCCTGGACGAGGTCTCCGCCGCGGGCTACGAATGGATCGAGCTGGGTCCGTACGGTTACCTCCCGACCGATCCGGCCCGCCTCGCGGAGGAGACGAGCAGCCGGGGGCTCTCCGTCTCGGCGGGCACCGTCTTCACCGGATTGCACCACGGGCCGGACGTCTGGGACCGGACCTGGGAGCATGTCGCCGGCATCGCGGCACTCACCCGGGCGATGGGCGCCGGCCACCTCGTGGTCATCCCCTCCTTCTGGCGCGACGACAAGACGGGCGAGGTGCTGGAGGACCGGGTCCTGACGGCCGGGCAGTGGCGCCGGCTCACCACGCAGACCGAGCGGCTGGCACGCGAGGTCCGAGACCGTTACGGGCTGCGCGTCGTCGTCCATCCGCACGCGGACACCCACATCGACACCGAGGAGAACGTCACCCGTTTCCTCGACGCCACCGACCCGGACCTGGTCTCGCTCTGCCTGGACACCGGGCACTACGCGTACTGCGGGGGCGACAGCGTCGAGCTGATCGAGACGTACGGGGAGCGCATCGGCTATCTCCACCTCAAGCAGGTGGACCCGGCGGTCCTCGCCGAGGTGGTGGCGGACGAGGTGCCGTTCGGGCCCGCCGTGGCACGCGGCGTGATGTGCGAACCGCCGGGCGGGGTCCCTGCCCTGGAGCCCGTCCTCGCCGCCGCCCGCCGACTGGACGTGGACCTGTTCGCCATCGTCGAGCAGGACATGTACCCCTGCCCGCCGGACCGGCCGTTCCCGATCGCGCGCCGCACCCGTGACTACCTCCGCTCCTGCGGGCGGCCCTGACCTTCTCCGGGCAGTGACGTGAGGCCGGTCCGGGCGGTTGTCCTCGGTGAGACCGGGCCCCGGGCCCGCCCCCCGCACTCACCGAGGAGCGACCTCCATGTCACGAACCCCGTTGTCCCCGCAGTCCTCGCCGTCCCCGAAGCCCGCGCGCCGGTCCGCCGGTGGGCCGGCCCTGACCGGCGGGCTCCTGGCCGCCCTCGCGCTGGCCGCCGCCGTGGCCGTGGCCCCTGGAGCCGCCGCCGATGCCGAGAACGTGCCGCCGGCCGGGTCGAGCCCCGTGTGCGCCTTCTACGACGGGGACGGGCTCACCGTCCTCGGCGACCGGGGCGACCGCGCCTCCCAGGTGCAGTGCATGCTCGCCAACCGGCGCTACCTGCCGTGGGACGCGGTGGACGGGACGTTCGGCCTGCGCACCCTGGACGCCGTCCGGCGCTTCCAGGCCGACCACCCGCCCCTGCTCACCACCGGCCTGGTCGACGCGGACACCTGGGCCGCGCTCTGGCGGGGGGACGTCCCGGTCGACGCCGTGGCGTGACGGCGGGGGCGGACCGGGGCGCCGGAGCCGGCCGGGCGGAGGGCCCCCGTACCGCCCTCCGCCCGGCGCCCCCTGCTCACGCCCCGCTGGGCACCCGCTGCGGCTCGGCGTCCCGCGCGGGTATGGACTCCGGCGCCTCCGGCCGCCCCGGCTCGCCCTCGCTCAGGCCGAACCGCTGGTGGAACCTCCGCAGCGGGCCCGGGGCCCACCAGCTCGCCCGGCCCATCAGCTTCATCACCGTCGGGACGAGGAGGCTGCGGACCACCATCGCGTCCATGAGCACGGCGAGCGCGATGCCGAGGCCGAGCATCTTGGTGTTGGTCACCCGCGAGGTGCCGATGGCGACCATCACGACCGCCAGGATCACGGCCGCCGCGGTGATCAGCCCGCCGGTGCGCCGCAGCCCGAAGGAGACCGCCCCCTCGTGGTCGCCGGTGCGGTCGTACTCCTCCTTGATCCGGGAGAGCAGGAACACCCCGTAATCCATGGAGAGTCCGAAGGCGACGCAGAACATGAGCACCGGGAGCGTCGTCTCAATGTCACCGGTGCTGGTGAAGGCGAGCGGCCCGGACAGGTGCCCGTCCTGGAAGACCCAGACGACGGCCCCGAACATCGCGGTGAGACTCAGGGCGTTGAGCACGACGGCCTGGACGGGGATCAGCACGCTGCCGGTCAGCAGGAACACCAGCAGCAGCGTCACCGCGGCGATGATGCCCACCGCCCACGGCAGCCGGTCACCGATGGCGGCCTTGGAGTCGACCAGGACCGCCGCCGTGCCCGTCACGGAGGTGTCGAAGGGGGCGGGTTCGGCGCGCAGGTCCTTCACCAGGCGCTGGGCCCCCTCCCCCACCGGCTCGCCCTCGCCCAGCACGCTGAAGTAGGCGTTCCGCCCCTCCGTGACCGGGCCGTCCACCCGCAGGACCCCCGGCAGCGCGGCGAGCCGGCCGCGGTACTCGGCGTACTGGGCGGGGGACGCTCCGCCCTCCGCCAGGATGTCGAGGCTCCCGCCGGGGCTGCCCGGGAAACCGTCCCGCAGGTGCTGCTGCACCACGTGGGACTCGGAGGAGGCGGGCAGCTGCCGGTCGTCCGCCGTACCGAACTTCACACCCAGGAAGGGCAGTCCGAGGAGGATGAGCCCGACGCTCGTGACCACGGCGAAGACCGGTGCCCTGCGCATCACCAGAGCCGTGAACCGGGCCCACCCCGCACCGGCCTCCGCCTGCGGCTTCGCGCGGCCCCGCCGCAGCGGCTTCCGGAGGTCCAGGGAGTTGACCCGGGGGCCGAGGAGCATCAGCGCGGCCGGCAGCAGGATCAGCGCGGCCGCGGCGGCGAGGAGCACCACGGCCATGCCCGCGTAGGCGAAGGAGCGCAGGAAGTACTGCGGGAAGACCAGCATCGCGGCGAGCGACACCGCGACCGTCAGCGCGGAGAACAGCACGGTCCGGCCCGCCGTGCGCAGCGTCGTCCCGATGGCAGCCCGGGTCGGGGCGCCGGCCGCCAGCTCCTCGCGGTAGCGGCGCACGATGAACAGGGCGTAGTCGATGGCGAGTCCGAGCCCGAGTGCCGTGGTGAGGTTCTGGGCGAAGACGGAGACGTCGGTGAACTCGGTGATGCCGCGCAGCACCGCGTTGGTCCCCAGGATCGCGACGATGCCGACGCCGAGGGGCAGCAGGGCGGCGACAGCGCTGCCGAAGACCATGACGAGCAGCACCAGCGTCACCGGCAGGGCGATCATCTCCGCCCTCAGCAGATCCTCCTCGATGATGGTCTGCATCTCGTGCTGCACGGCCACGGGCCCGCCGATCGAGACGCGCACCGGCCCGTGCTCTCCCCGGTAGGCCGGCGCTATCCGGTCCAGCACCTCCCCCGACGCCTTGTCGTCGCCCTTGATCCGGGCGGCGATCAGCGCCTCCTTGCCGTCCTCCGCGCGCAGCGCCGGGGCCTTGTCCTGCCAGTAGGAGCGGACGCCGACGACGTCCACCTCGCCGGCCAGCCGCTTCGCCAGGCGCGCCGCCTCGGCGGCCACAGCCGGGTCGTCGACCGAGGCGCCGCCGCTGTCGACGAGCAGCAGCAGATTCGGCTGGGAGGCGGGGAACTCACGTTCCAGCGCCTTCGTGGCGTAGGTCGACTCGGCGTCCGGGGGCTCCGCGCCACCACTCCCCATCCGGTCGGCCACCCCGCTGCCCGCGAGGACCGCGAGCGCGGTGATCACCAAAGCCACCAGCAGGGAGAGCCGGGGACGCGCGGTGACGAAGCGCGTCCAGCCTCCCAATGGCTGCGGGCCGTTGACTTCAGGCATGGTGCGATGTCCCCTTTTCCCCGGATCCGGCGGCTCGGGGCGGCAGCACGAGGCAGCCGCGCAGGGCAGCATGGATCAGTCATTGCCACATACACTGGCAAACACGAGTCATCGCTCGCGTTCCTCAAGAATGCGAGCGACCGCTCGCGTTTGTCAACCGCCCACGAAAGCTGGGGATTCACCGTGTCGCAGTCCAGAGCGGCGGACGCCGAAGGGGCCGCCAAAGACGCCGGGGCCACCGGAAAGACCGGCGCCCCCGCCAAGCCCCGCAGGCGGCAGGCCCGCGGCGAGGCCCGGATCGCGCAACTGCTCAAGGCCGCCGCCGACGTGTTCGGCGCGACCGGCTACACCGCCGCGAGCACCAATGCCATCGCGCGTGAGGCCGGGGTCTCCCCCGGCACGCTCTACCAGTTCTTCCCGAACAAGGAGGCCATCGCGGTCGAGCTCGGCGACCACCTCCTGACCCGCTGGCGGGAAACCTACGGAGCCGCGTTCCTGGCCGACCACCTGGAACTCCCGCTGGACCGGATGCTCGACGCCACCCTCGACCCGCTGATCGAGTTCAACTGCGCGAACCCGGCCTTCACGGTCCTGATGCACGGCTCCGAGATCCCCGGCATGGTCACCAAGGACCACGACGCCGTGCACGTCACGATGCTCGGCCGGGTCGAGACGATCCTCGCCGGATACCTGCCGGACAAGCCGCCGGCCGAGGTCACCCGGATCGCCACGATGATCTTCCACATCTTCAAGTCCGGACTCGACGTGATCATGGCCCACGAGGGCGAGGAGCGGGAGGCGTACATCCGGGAGATGAAGACGGTCCTCCACCGCTACCTCGAACCCATGATCCCCGACGACACGGCAGCCGGGTCCCGCTCGCGCCATACCCCCTAGGGGTATAAAGTGGGGATCGTGGAGGCGCACCGGTGTGCGCCCCTCCGCCCCGTGTGCCCGTCGAAGAGGAGAACACCATGACCGCCGAGACCCAGCTCCCCCAGGCGACCGGCTCCTGCTGCTCGCCCAGCGGTTCCTGCCACGACAGCGCGGACGCCGGGCAGTCCGGCGTGACCACCGTCTACCAGGTGACCGGCATGACCTGCGGCCACTGCGAGGGCGCCGTCTCCGAGGAGGTCTCCGCCATCGAGGGTGTCACCTCCGTGAAGGCCGTGGCGTCCACCGGGCAGGTGACGGTGGTCTCGCAGGGCCCCCTGGACGACGAGGCCGTGCGCGCCGCCGTGGACGAGGCGGGCTACGAGCTCACCGGGCGCGCCTGACCGCCCCGGGACCATCCACCGCGTCACCCCGTTCCGGCCGGGCCGCACCGACCAGCAGATACTGGTGGGGTACGGCCCGGTCGGCGTTCCAGGAGCTCGGACATGCACAGCGCATCGGACACCCACAGTGCGACGGAGGCCGGTGCCCCGGCGGCGGAGCTCTCCCGGGCCGAGTTCACGATCGGCGGCATGACCTGCGCCTCGTGCGCGGCCCGCGTCGAGAAGAAGCTCAACCGGATGGACGGCGTCACGGCCACCGTGAACTACGCCACGGAGAAGGCCCGCGTCAGCTATGACGGCGCCGCCGTCTCCGTGAACGATCTTGTCGCCACGGTGGAGAGGACCGGCTACACGGCGAAGCCGCTGACCGGGGCCGCCGAACGGGCCCCGGAGCCCGCCGCCGCCGCCGAGGACGCCCCGCAGGCCCCCGGGCCCGCGCCCCGGCCGGAGGCGGACGCCCCGCCGCATCCCGAAGACGGCCCCGAAGACACCCCCGACCCCGCCCTCACCGCCCTCCGGCAGCGGCTCGTCGTCTCCGCCGTGCTCGCCGCCCCTGTGGCCGCCCTGGCGATGATCCCCGCCCTCCAGTTCGATTACTGGCAGTGGCTCTCGCTCACCCTCGCCGCGCCCGTCGTGGTCTGGGGCGGGCTGCCCTTCCACCGGGCCACCTGGACCAATCTGAGGCACGGCGCGGCGACCATGGACACCCTGGTCTCCGTCGGAACGCTCGCCGCCTTCGGCTGGTCGTTGTGGGCGCTGTTCCTCGGGGACGCGGGGATGCCCGGCATGCGGCACGGCTTCGACCTGACGGCCTCCCGGGCCGATGCCTCGTCCGCCCTCTACCTGGAGGTCGCGGCGGGCGTCGTCACCTTCATCCTGCTGGGCCGCTATCTCGAAGCGAAGTCCAAGCGGCGGGCCGGGTCCGCGCTGCGCGCCCTGATGCACCTCGGCGCCAAGGACGTGACCGTCCTGCGCGACGGCACCGAGATCCGGGTGCCCGTCGGCCGGCTCGTCGTGGGCGACCGCTTCACGGTCCGCCCCGGCGAGAAGATCGCCACGGACGGCACCGTGGTCGAGGGCACCTCGGCCGTGGACGCGTCCATGCTCACCGGCGAGTCCGTCCCCGTGGACGTGGGCGCCGGCGACACGGTGACCGGCGCGACGCTCAACGTCTCCGGCCGCCTCGTCGTGGAGGCGGCCCGCGTCGGCGCGGACACGCAGCTCGCCCGGATGGCGAAGCTCGTCGAGGACGCCCAGAACGGCAAGGCCGAGGTGCAGCGCCTCGCGGACCGGATCTCGGCGGTGTTCGTCCCGGTCGTCCTGCTCATGGCGCTCGCCACGCTCATCGTCTGGCTGCTGACCACCGACGACGCGACGGCCGCGTTCACGGCGGCGGTGGCGGTCCTGATCATCGCCTGCCCCTGCGCCCTCGGCCTCGCCACCCCCACCGCCCTCATGGTCGGCACCGGGCGCGGCGCCCAGCTCGGCATCCTCATCAAGGGCCCCGAAGTCCTGGAATCCACCCGCCGGGTCGACACGATCGTCCTCGACAAGACGGGCACGGTCACCACGGGCCGCATGACCCTCCAGACCGTCCACACGGCCCCCGGAACCACCGAGTCGGACGCCCTGCGCCTCGCCGGAGCCCTGGAACACGCCTCCGAACACCCCATCGCCCAGGCGGTGGCGACCGGTGCCGCGGAACGCACCGGCGCCGCGCTTCCCGCCCCCGAGTACTTCACCAACATCCCCGGGCTCGGCGTCCGGGGCACCGTCGAGGGCCACACCGTCCTCGTCGGGCGCCCCCGGCTGCTCACCGAGGCCGGAATCGCCCTCCCGGACATCCTGGCCGCCGCCGTCACGGACGCCGCGGCCCAAGGGCGTACGGCCGTCGCGGTCGGCTGGGACGGGGAGGCGCGCGCGATCCTGGAAGCCGCCGACGCGATCAAGGACACCAGCGCGGAGGCCGTCGCCGCCCTCCGGGAACTCGGCCTCACGCCCCTCCTGCTGACCGGTGACAACCGCGCCGTGGCCGAGTCCGTGGCCCGCGAGGCCGGGATCGACGAGGTCCGCGCCGAGGTGCTGCCGGAGGAGAAGGCGCACGTCATCCGGGGTCTCCAGGAGCAGGGGCGGGTCGTCGCCATGGTCGGCGACGGGGTCAACGACGCGGCCGCGCTGGCCACCGCCGACCTCGGTCTGGCCATGGGCACCGGCACGGACGCGGCGATCGAGGCGAGCGACCTGACCCTGGTTCGTGGAGATCTCAAGGTGACAGCAGACGCCATCCGCCTCTCCCGACGCACCCTCACCACCATCAGGGGCAACCTCTTCTGGGCATTCGGTTACAACGTGGCCGCCCTACCCCTTGCGGCATTTGGGCTGCTCAACCCTATGATTGCCGGAGCGGCGATGGCCTTCTCATCGGTCTTCGTCGTGACGAACAGCCTGCGCCTGCGGTCCTTCACGTAATTTCCACAATGAGATTCAGATCACATCGGTTTCAGGGTAACCATTCGATGGGTTCGTAAGTCTTAGAGTGCGATGCCAAGGATGTCTTGGGGGACGTCCGACGGAGCATCTTGGGGGATGCTCCGGGCAAGAGTGGGCCGGGGCACGTACACCGGGGAGCTTTGAGCGGCCCTCCCGTCGGTACGTACCCCGGCAGACCACAGCGCAGGAGCAGGACAAGCAGTACCGAGGCACAGCCCAGGAGCTACGGCTCCCACTGAACGCCCGGCCGGATCCCGTGGGGGGAATCCGCTCCGGGACATGGGAAGCGCCTCGCTGTCGGCCCGTGGGGGGATCGATGGCGAGGCGCTTCTCTCTTTGCGGGAGCGCTCCCGGACCGGCGCACGCGCCCCGCGTACGCCCCACGCGCTCCCCCGGAAGCCACGCGCCCCCGCCACGCGCCCCCCGGGCACGCCACGCGCCCCCGACCGCCGCGTCGCTCGGGGCGAGGGCGCGGCAGGCGGGGGCGCGGGTCCGGCGTCAGTCAGGGCCGGGTGATGCGTGCGGGGGCGTTCAGCGGCCCTCGACCGGGACGAAGTCGCGCAGGACCTCACCGGTGTAGATCTGGCGCGGGCGGCCGATGCGGGAGCCGGGCTCCTTGATCATCTCGTGCCACTGGGCGATCCAGCCGGGGAGCCGGCCGAGCGCGAAGAGCACGGTGAACATCTCGGTCGGGAAGCCCATCGCGCGGTAGATGAGGCCCGTGTAGAAGTCCACGTTCGGGTAGAGGTTGCGCGAGACGAAGTACTCGTCGTTGAGCGCGTGCTCCTCCAGCTTGAGCGCGATGTCCAGCAGCTCGTCGGACTTGCCGAGGGCGGACAGCACGTCGTGCGCGGCGGCCTTGATGATCTTGGCACGCGGGTCGAAGGACTTGTACACCCGGTGGCCGAAGCCCATCAGGCGGACGCCGTCCTCCTTGTTCTTCACCTTGCGGATGAAGGAGTCGACGTCGCCGCCGTTGGCCTGGATGCCTTCCAGCATCTCCAGGACGGACTGGTTGGCGCCGCCGTGCAGGGGGCCCCAGAGCGCCGAGATGCCGGCGGAGATCGAGGCGAACATGTTCGCCTGCGAGGAGCCGACCAGGCGCACGGTGGAGGTCGAGCAGTTCTGCTCGTGGTCCGCGTGCAGGATGAGCAGCTTGTCGAGCGCCGAGACGACGACCGGGTCCAGCTCGTACTCCTGGGCCGGGACCGAGAAGGTCATGCGCAGGAAGTTCTCGACGTAGCCCAGGTCGTTGCGCGGGTAGACGAACGGGTGGCCGATCGACTTCTTGTACGCGTACGCGGCGATGGTCGGGAGCTTGGCGAGCAGCCGGATCGTCGAGAGGTGGCGCTGCTCCTCGTCGAACGGGTTGTGGCTGTCCTGGTAGAACGTGGACAGCGCGCTGACGACCGAGGACAGCATGGCCATCGGGTGGGCGTCGCGCGGGAAGCCGTCGAAGAACCGCTTGACGTCCTCGTGCAGCAGCGTGTGCTGGGTGATCTCGTTCTTGAAGGTCGACAGCTCGTCGACCTTGGGGAGCTCACCGTTGATCAGCGTGTACGCGACCTCAAGGAAGGTCGAACGCTCCGCGAGCTGCTCGATCGGGTAGCCGCGGTAGCGCAGGATGCCCTGCTCGCCGTCGAGGTAGGTGATGGCCGATTTGTAGGCAGCGGTGTTGCCGTATCCGCTGTCCAGCGTCACCAGGCCGGTGTTCGCCCGGAGCTTCCCGATGTCGAAGCCCTTGTCGCCCACGGTGCTGTCGATCACCGGGTAGGTGTACTCGCCATCGCCGTACCGCAGTACCACAGCGTTGTTGGTGTGCTCGCTCACGTCATCCCTCACCGACGTAGTGCCTCTTCTTCGAGGTTCCCTGACTGTCTCCACCCTCCCCCATTTGGCTCAGGAGAGTGCACTCGGGGTCGTCCATTGGACCTACTCGCGGCACTGAGTGCCGCGAACTTAGCCATCCTGCCCCCTTGACTGCGGTTCCGGAAGACCTCCGTGATGTTTCCCACCGATTTGATCGATCATTTTTACGACGATCCTCCGTCGCCGCCTCCGCGCAGCCGGTGATCCAGCGCCGTACAGCGTCTGCCTGCGGAAACCGTGCGGACCGCCTGGCCGATCGCCTGTCGCGAGCCGACCAGCACGACGAGCTTCTTGGCCCTGGTCACGGCGGTGTAGAGCAGGTTGCGCTGGAGCATCATCCAGGCACTCTTCGTTACGGGGATGACGACGGCCGGGTACTCGCTGCCCTGGGAACGGTGGATCGTCATGGCGTACGCGTGGGCCAGCTCGTCCAGCTCGTCGAAGTCGTAGCCGATCTCCTCGTCCTCGTCGGTGAGGACCGTCAGCCGCTGTTCGTCCAGGTCGAGGCCGGTGACGACGCCCACCGTGCCGTTGAAGACGCCGTTCTCCCCCTTGTCGTAGTTGTTACGGATCTGGGTGACCTTGTCCCCCACCCGGAAGACCCGGCCGCCGAACCGCTTCTCGGGCACGTCCGGCCGGCCCGGGGTGATCGCCTGCTGGAGCAGACCGTTGAGGTGCCCGGCCCCGGCCGGGCCCCGGTGCATGGGGGCGAGCACCTGGACGTCCCGGCGCGCGTTGAGCCCGAACTTGGCCGGAATCCGGCGGGAGGCGACGTCCACCGCGAGCACCCCGGCGTCCTCCGTCTCGTCCTCCACGAAGAGGAAGAAGTCGTTGAGTCCCTGGGTGAGGGGCGGTACGCCGGAATTGATGCGGTGCGCGTTGGTGACGACGCCCGACTGCTGGGCCTGGCGGAAAATCGTGGTCAGCCGGACCGCGGGCACCGGGCCGCCCTCGGCGAGGAGGTCCCGCAGCACCTCCCCCGCCCCCACCGACGGCAGCTGGTCCACATCGCCGACGAGCAGCAGGTGGGCACCGGGTGCCACCGCCTTCACGAGCTTGTTGGCGAGCAGCAGGTCGAGCATCGACGCCTCGTCCACGACGACCAGATCGGCGTCGAGCGGACGGTCCTTGTCGTACGCCGCGTCGCCGCCCGGTTTGAGTTCCAGCAGCCGGTGCACGGTGGACGCCTCGGCGCCGGTCAGCTCGGACAGCCGCTTGGCGGCCCGGCCGGTCGGCGCGGCCAGCACCACTTTCGCCTTCTTGGCCCGGGCCAGCTCCACGATGGACCGGACCGTGAACGACTTGCCGCAGCCGGGTCCGCCGGTCAGCACGGCGACCTTCCGGGTCAGCGCGAGCCGCACGGCGGCCTCCTGCTCCGGCGCGAGCTTGGCGCCCGTCCGGCCCGCGAGCCACTTCAGGGCCTTGTCCCAGTCCACGTCCGCGAAGGCCGGGAGCCGGTCCTCGGGGGTCCGCAGCAGCCGCCGCACCTGGGCGGCGAGCGAGATCTCCGCCCGGTGGAACGGCACCAGATACACCGCCGTGACCGGCTCGCCGCCCTCGGGCGACGGCACCTTCTCCCGTACGACGCCCTCCGGTTCCCCGGCCAGCTCGGCCAGGCACTCGATGACGAGCCCGGTGTCCACCTGGAGCAGCTTCACCGCGTCCGCGATCAGCCGCTCCTCGGGCAGGAAGCAGTGGCCCTGGTCGGTGGACTGCGACAGCGCGTACTGCAGCCCCGCCTTCACGCGCTCCGGGCTGTCGTGCGGGATGCCCACGGCCTGGGCGATCCTGTCGGCGGTCAGGAAGCCGATGCCCCAGACGTCGGCGGCCAGCCGGTAGGGCTCGTTCTTCACGACGGAGATCGAGGCGTCCTCGTACTTCTTGTAGATCCGTACCGCGATGGACGTCGAGACGCCGACGCCCTGGAGGAAGACCATGACCTCCTTGATGGCCTTCTGCTCCTCCCACGCGGCGGCGATCATCTTCGTCCGCTTCGGCCCCAGCCCCGGGACCTCGATGAGCCGCTCGGGCTCCCGCTCGATGACGTCCAGCGTGTCCACGCCGAAGTGGGTGGTGATCCGGTCGGCCATCACGGGTCCGATGCCCTTGATCAGCCCGGAACCGAGGTAGCGCCGGATGCCCTGGATGGTGGCGGGGAGGACGGTCCGGTAGTTCTCCACGTGGAACTGCTTGCCGTACTGCGCATGGGACCCCCAGCGCCCTTCCATCCGCAAGGACTCCCCGGGCTGCGCCCCGAGCAACGCCCCGACGACGGTGAGCAGATCGTTGCTCCCCCGCCCGGTGTCGACGCGCGCGACGGTGTACCCGTTCTCCTCGTTGGCGTACGTGATCCTCTCCAGGACGCCTTCGAGGACGGCCAGGGAGGGGGTGTGGGGCGTGGTGGTGGCCATGGCGCGACGGTACCGGGTGGGTGCGACAGCGGGACCGCTCGGCCGGTCGGTGCTCACGCCCCGGGACCCGCACCGCACAGGCGGGCCCCGGGCCGTCCGCGTTCAGCAGGCGTGTTCCGCGTAGCGGGACGCCACCTCCGCCAGGACCTCCGCGCCGTCCCTCGCCCACAGCGCCTCGTTGAAGATCTCCACCTCGACCGGGCCGTCGAAGCCCGTCGCCTCCACCGCCTCGCGGAAGAAGCGGAAGTCGACACTGCCGTCGCCGAGTTGGCCCCGGCCGAGGAGGACGCCCGCCGGGAGCGGGGTGATCCAGTCCGCGAGCTGGAAGGAGTGGATGCGGCCCGCAGCGCCGGCCCGGGCGATCTGGGCGGGCGCCCGGTCGTCCCACCACAGGTGGTACGTGTCCACGACGACGCCCACCTGCTCGGCCGGGAAGCGCTCGGCGAGGTCCAGGGCCTGGGAGAGCGTCGAGACCACGCAGCGGTCCGAGGCGAACATGGGGTGCAGGGGCTCGATGGCCAGGCGCACCCCGCGTTCGACGGCGTACGGCGCCAGCTCCGCGAGGGCGTCCGCGATGCGTTCGCGGGCGCCGTACAGGTCCTTGCTGCCCTCCGGGAGGCCGCCCGAGACGAGGACCAGGGTGTCCGTGCCCACGCCCGCCGCCTCGTCCAGCGCGGCGCGGTTGTCGTCCAGGGCGCGGGCGCGCTCGCCCGGGTCCAGGGCGGTGAGGAAGCCGCCCCGGCACAGGCTGGTGACGGTCAGACCGTGGTCGGCGACGAGGCGGGCCGTCGCCTCGACACCGTACGACTGCACCGGGGCCCGCCAGAGGCCCACCTTGTCGATGCCCGCCTTCGCGCAGCCCTCGGCCAGCTCCGGCAGCGACCACTGCTTGACGGTCTCCTGATTGACGGAGAGACGGCCGTCGCTCATCGATTGCCTCCGTTGACCGTGAGGAACGCGCGCATCCGGGACTCCGCCAGCTCCGGGTCCGGGAACAGGCCCAGTCCGTCCGCGAGCCGGTACGCCTTCGCCAGGTGCGGCAGCGAGCGGGCCGACTGGAGGCCGCCCACCATCGTGAAGTGGTCCTGGTGGCCCGCGAGCCAGGCCAGGAGGACGACGCCGGTCTTGTAGAAGCGGGTCGGCGCCCGGAAGAGATGCCGGGACAACTCGACCGTGGGGTCGAGCAGTTCACGGAAGCCCTTCGTGTCACCGGTGTCCAGCACCCGTACCGCGTGCGCGGCCAGCGGGCCCAGCGGGTCGAAGATGCCGAGCAGCGCGTGGCTGAAGCCCCGGTCGTCGCCCGCGATCAGCTCCGGGTAGTTGAAGTCGTCCCCGGTGTAGCAGCGGACCCCGCTCGGCAGCCGGCGGCGCACGTCGATCTCGCGGTCCGCGTCGAGCAGCGACATCTTGATGCCGTCGACCTTGTCCGGGTGCTCCGCGATGACCTGGAGGAAGGTGTCGGTGGCCAGGTCCAGGTCGGTGGAGCCCCAGTAGCCCTCCAGCGCCGGGTCGAACATCGGGCCCAGCCAGTGCAGGACGACCGGTTCGGTGGCCTGGCGCAGCAGATGGGCGTACGTGTCCAGGTAGTCCTGGGGGTCTTGCGCGGCGGCGGCGAGCGCGCGGGACGCCATCAGGATCGCCTGCGCCCCGCTCTCCTCGGCCACGGCGAGCTGTTCCTCGTACGCCGCCCGCACCTCGGCGAGCGTCGCCGGGCCGGGCGGCAGCTGGTCCGTGCCGACGCCGCAGGCGATGCGGCCGCCGACCGCCTTGGCCTCGGCGGCCGAGCGGCGGATCAGCTCCTCGGCGCCCGCCCAGTCCAGGCCCATGCCGCGCTGCGCGGTGTCCATGGCCTCGGCCACGCCCAGCCCGTGCGACCAGAGGTGGCGGCGGAAGGCGAGCGTGGCGTCCCAGTCGACGGCGGCCGGGGAGTCCGGGGAGACGTCGGCGTACGGGTCGGCCACGACGTGCGCGGCGGAGAAGACCGTGCGGGAGGCGAGCGGCGCCCCCGTGGGGGCGAGGTCGAGCGGGGTGGCCCGGGGTTCGTACGGGCCCTGCGGAAGATGGATGGTCACGGTGACGACTCCGGTGATCCGTAAGGGAGACGGCCGGTCACGGCGCCGGCTCCAGTGGTCCGAGGCGCAGACGGCCGGTCACAGCGACAGCTCCGGGACGTCCAGGCGGCGGCCCTCCGCGTGGGACTTCAGGCCCAGCTCCGCGAGCTGCACGCCACGAGCGCCCGCCATCAGGTCCCAGGCGTAGGGCTCGTCCAGCACGATGTGGCGCAGGAACAGCTCCCACTGGGCCTTGAAGCCGTTGTCGAAGACCGCGTTGTCCGGGACCTCCTGCCACTGGTCGCGGAAGGACTCGGTGACCGGCAGGTCCGGATTCCAGACCGGCTTCGGGGTGGCCGAGCGGTGCTGGACGCGGCAGTTGCGCAGGCCCGCGACGGCGGAGCCGTGGGTGCCATCCACCTGGAACTCGACCAGCTCGTCGCGGTTGACCCGGACCGCCCAGGAGGAGTTGATCTGGGCGACCGCGCCGCCCTCCAGCTGGAAGATGCCGTAGGCGGCGTCGTCGGCGGTGGCCGCGTACGGCTCGCCGCGCTCGTCCCGGCGCTCCGGGATGTGGGTCTGGACGTGCGCCTGGACCGTGGTGACCCGGCCGAACAGCTCGTGGAGCACGTACTCCCAGTGCGGGAACATGTCGACGACGATGCCGCCGCCGTCCTCCGCACGGTAGTTCCAGGACGGGCGCTGCGCCTCCTGCCAGTCGCCCTCGAAGACCCAGTAGCCGAACTCGCCGCGCACGGAGAGGATCTCGCCGAAGAAGCCGCCGTCGATGAGGCGCTTCAGCTTCAGCAGGCCCGGCAGGAAGATCTTGTCCTGGACGACGCCGTGCTTGATGCCGGCCTCCTGGGCCAGCCGGGCCAGGTCGAGCGCGCCCTCGACGTCCGTGGCGGTGGGCTTCTCGGTGTAGATGTGCTTGCCGGCGGCGACGGCCTTCTTGATCGCCTCCACCCGGGCCTGGGTCACCTGGGCGTCGAAGTAGATGTCAACGGTGTCGTCCGCGAGGACGGCGTCCAGGTCGGTCGACCACTCGGTCAGGCCGTGGCGTGCGGCCAGCTCCTCCAGGGCGTGGGCGCGGCGGCCCACCAGGACCGGTTCCGGCCACAGCACGTCGCCGTCGCCGAGGTCGAGGCCGCCCTGCTCGCGGATCGCGAGGATCGAGCGCACCAGGTGCTGCCGGTATCCCATGCGTCCCGTCACGCCGTTCATGGCGATGCGCACTGTCCTGCGTGTCACGAAAGTTCCCTCCGTACAGCCGTAGCAAGCGCTTTCTATGCGGGATGACGCTAGCCTGCCGACAGCGGCCCGGACAAGAGGGGGCCCGTCAATCGGTCACCGGCCACGGAGGAAAGCGATGACAGTCACCCTGGCGGACGTGGCGGCCCGCGCCCGGGTGTCCCCGGCCACCGTCTCCCGTGTGCTGAACGGCAATTACCCGGTGGCGGCGTCCACCCGGGAACGGGTGCTGCGCGCGGTGGACGACCTGGACTATGTGCTGAACGGGCAGGCCAGCGCCCTGGCGGCGGCCACGTCCGATCTGGTCGGCGTCCTCGTCAACGACATCGCGGACCCGTTCTTCGGGATCATGGCGGGCGCCGCGCAGACCGAGATCGGCGGGCCCGGCGACGGGTCCGGGCGGGCGGGCGGCGAGAAACTGGCGGTCGTCTGCAACACCGGCGGCTCCCCCGCCCGCGAGCTGACCTACCTCACCCTGCTCCAGCGCCAGCGCGCCGCCGCCGTGGTCCTCACCGGGGGCGCGGTGGAGGATCCGGAGCACCAGGTGGCGATGGCCGCGAAGCTCGCCAAGCTCGCGGAGGCGGGGACCCGGGTCGTGCTCTGCGGCCGGCCCCCGCTGCCGGACGGGGCGTCCGTGGTGGCCGCGCTGGCCTTCGACAACGAGGGCGGCGCCCGGCGCCTCACCGCCCACCTGCTGTCCCTGGGCCACCGCCGGATCGGCTATGTCGCGGGCCCGCTGGAGCGGACCACCACCCGCCACCGGCTGGCCGGTCACCGGGAGGCGATGCGCGCGGCGGGGGCGGCCGGGGACGAGGACCGGCTGACCGTGCACGGCTCGTACGACCGGGGCTCCGGCTACGACGCGACGGTCGAACTCCTGCGCCGCGAACCGGAGATCACCGCCGTCGTCGCCGCGAACGACACCGTCGCGCTCGGTGCGGCGGCGGCGGTCCGCGACCGGGGGCTGCGCATCCCGGAGGACATCTCCGTGGCCGGCTTCGACGACCTGCCGTTCTCCGTGGACGTGGTCCCGGCCCTGACGACCGTGCGGCTGCCGCTCTTCGAGGCGGGGGCGCGGGCGGGCCGGCTGGCCCTGGGCAAGGAGGACCCGCCGCCGGGCGGCATCGCGCTGATCCCGGCCGAGCTGATGGTGCGCGGTTCGACGGCGCCGCCCCGGGGGTGAGCGCCCCGGGCCGGGGTACGCGTCAGGGCGCCCGCCGCTCGTGGAGTGCGGGCGGCACGGAACGACGGAAGGAACACGCACGTGAAGCTCGCTTTCTCCACCCTCGGGGTACCCGGGCTGCCCATCCCCGAGGTCGTCCGGCTGGCCGCCGGGAACGGCTACCAGGGGGTCGAGCTGCGCGCCCACCCCGAGGAGCCGGTGCACCTGGGCCTCGGGCAGGCCGAACGGTGCGCCGTGCGCGCGGAGTTCGAGCGCGGCGGGGTCGAGATCCTGGGCGTCGCGGGGTACGCGAAGGTCGCCGCCGAGGGCTACGACCAGCCGGTCCTGGACGAGCTGGCCGCGCTGACCGAGCTTGCCCGGGACCTGGGCGCGCCGTATGTCCGGGTGTTCCCCGGGGGCGGCGACCAGGACCCGGAGGAGGCCGACGCGGCCGCCGCGCGCAGGCTCGGGGCGGCCGCTCCGTACGCCGCCGACCTGGACGTACGCCTCCTGCTGGAGACCCATGACTCGCACCGGGCGGGGGCCGATGTGGCCCGGGTGGCCGGCACGGTGGGGCACAAGAGCATCGGTGCGCTGTGGGACGTCATGCACACCTGGCGGGCGGGCGAGGAGCCGGTGGCCAGCCACGCCGTGCTGGCCCCGCACCTCGGCTACGTACAGGTGAAGGACATCGCGTCGGCCGAGGACACGACCCCGTTGGCGCTGGGCGCGGGGGTGCTGCCGCTGCGGGCGTGCCTGGACACGCTGGACCCGGACGGCTGGGTCTGCTGGGAGTACGAGAAGCGCTGGTACCCGGAGGCGGCGGAGCTGCCGGGGCTGCTGGGCGCGGGGCGCGAGCACCTGCTGCGACTGGGCGCGCCCAAGCAGTAAGCGGTCTCAGGCGGGGGCGGGCTCGGGAGCCGGTTCCGGGGTGGCCGCGCGGCGCGTCCCGGTCAGCGAGGTGAGCGCGACCCCGCCGACGAGGAGCGCCGCCGCGCACCACCGCAGCGGGCTCACCGACTCGTCCAGCACCAGCGCGGCCGAGGACATCCCGAAGACGGGCACCAGCAGGGTGAAGGGGGCCACGGAGGACGCCGGGTAGCGGCTGAGCAGGAGGCCCCACGCGCCGAAGCCGAAGACCGTGGCGATCCAGGCGACGAAGACGAGGGCCCCGGCCCCGCTCCAGTCGAGCCCGGCCAGCGCCGCGCGGTCGCGGTGCCCGCCCTCGAAGAGCAGGGAGAGCCCGAGCAGCGGCAGGACGGGCACGGTTGAGACCCACACCATGAAGTTGAGCGGGTCGGGCGGCGCGGCCTTGCGGGTCAGCACGTTGGACACGCCCCAGCAGGCCGCCGCAGCGATGACCAGGACGAAGGCGAGCACGGGCCCGCTCGCACCCTCGTCCACCGCCGCGACCCCGATCCCGGCGAGCGCCACCGCCATGCCCAGGAGCTTGGTGCGGCCGGGCCGTTCGCCCAGCGCGAGGGCCGCGAAGAGCGCGGTGAACACGGCCTGGACCTGGAGCACGAGCGAGGAGAGCCCGGCGCCCATCCCCCGGTCCATGCCGATGAAGAGCAGCCCGAACTTGGCGACCCCGAGGGTCAGCCCGACGCCCACGATCCACTTCCAGGCGACCTTCGGACGCCCGACGAAGAATACGGCGGGCAGCGCCGCGACCAGGAAGCGCAGGGCGGAGAAGAGCAGCGGCGGGAAGTGGTCGAGTCCCAGCTCGATGACGACGAAGTTGACACCCCAGACGGCTGCCACCAGGGCGGCCAGGGCGATGTGAAGGGGACGCATGGACCGAGGATCGCCCGGCCCGACCATGTAGCACCAGCGCGCGTTTCTTCATGATGGAATTGAGCATCGCTAATGAATCACGCCCGCTCCGGAGGCTTCGGATGCTCGATCTCGCCCGGCTGCGCGCGCTGCACGCGGTCTCCGTCCACGGGTCCGTCGCGGGTGCGGCGGCGGCCCTCGGCTACACCCCGTCGGCGGTCTCGCAGCAGATCAGCAAGCTGGAGCGGGAGACCCGCACGACCCTGCTCGAACGGCGTGGCCGGGGCGTGGCGCTGACCGAGGAGGCCGTCCATCTGGCGTCCACGGCCCAGCAGTTGCTGGCGATCGTGGAGCGCGCGGAGACCTCGCTGGAGGAGCGCCGGGGGCTGCCGACGGGACGTCTTTCGATGGGCGCGTTCGCCTCGGCGGCGCGCGGGCTGCTGCCGGGCGTGCTGGCGGATCTGGACCGGGAGCACCCCGGGCTCGACGTCCGGATGACCGAGGTGGACCCGCATCTGTCGGTGGACCTGGTCGCGAAGGGCGTGATCGATCTGGCCGTCGCGCACGACTGGGACATCGCCCCGCTGCCCGCCCCGGAGGGCGTGGAGCAGGCGGTGATCGGGGACGACCTGTGCGACCTGCTGGTCCCCGCGGGGCACCGGCTGGCGGGGCGGGACGGGGTGCGGCGCGAGGAGTTGGCGCGGGAGCGGTGGATCTGCCAGCCGCCGGGGACGGTCTGCCACGACTGGCTCGTACGGACGCTGCGCGCGGCCGGGTACGAGCCGGACATCCGGCACCGGGCGGAGGAGAACCACACCCAGCTCGCCCTGCTCGCCGCCGGTCTCGGGGTCGCGATGATCCCCCGGCTCGGGCGCGGGCCGCTGCCGGAGGGCGTGGTGGCGGTGCGGATGGACCCGGTGCCGGTACGGCGGCTGTACGCGCTGTGGCGTACGGGGGCGGCCCGGCGGCCCGCGATCACGGCGGCGGTCGCGGCGCTCCAGGCGCACGGGGCGCGGGTGGGGCTGCGGTAGACAGGCCCACCCGAGACGCGCTCAAAACGGCCCGCACCCTTGACCGGAAGTTATTTTCTGGATATCCGTGCTCCTTGGAAGTTTCTTTCACCCCCTCGTCACCGAGAACGGCCGAAGGAGCTCACGTGCACCACCGCACCTCCAGACGCACCCTCCTCACCGCCACAGCCGCCACCGCCGTCGCGGCGGCCGCGGGCATGGCGACCGCCCCGGGGGCCCTCGCTTCCCAGGGCTCCGCGCACAGCAGCCACGACTCCGCCGCCACGACCCGGCGGCTGAAGCGGCTCATCTCCCGGATGAGCCTGGAGGAGAAGGTCGGCCAGCTCTTCGTCATGCGGGTCTACGGGCACTCCGCCACCGACCCGGACCAGGCCGACGTCGACTCCAATCTCGCCGAGATCGGGGTGCGCACGGCCGCCGAGATGATCGCCAAGTACCACGTCGGCGGGATCATCTACTTCGCCTGGGCGCACAACACCCGTGACCCGCACCAGATCGCCGAGCTCTCCAACGGCATCCAGCGCGCGGGCCTCGCGGGCCCGTCCCGCCTGCCGCTGCTGATCTCCACCGACCAGGAGCACGGCATCGTCTGCCGCGTCGGCGAACCGGCCACCCTGATGCCGGGCGCGATGGCGCTGGGCGCGGGCGGTTCGCACTCCGACGCCCGCAGGGCCGGGCAGATCGCGGGCGCCGAGCTGGCGGCGATCGGCATCAACCAGAACTACGCGCCGGACGCCGACGTCAACGTGAACCCGGCCAACCCGGTCATCGGCGTCCGCTCCTTCGGCTCGGACCCGCAGTCCGTGGCGGACATGGTGGCCGCCCAGGTGAAGGGGTATCAGAGCGCCGGGATCGCCTCCACGGCCAAGCACTTCCCGGGCCACGGCGACACCAGCACCGACAGCCACACGGGGCTGCCGGTCATCGGTCACACCCGGGAGCAGTGGGCGGAGCTGGACGCGCCCCCGTTCCGGGCGGCCATCGCGGCGGGCATCGACTCGATCATGACCGCGCACATCGTGGTGCCCGCGCTCGACCCGGCGGAGGACCCGGCGACCCTGTCGAAGCCGATCCTGACCGGCATCCTGCGCGAGGAGCTGGGCTACGACGGGGTCGTGGTCACCGACTCGCTCGGCATGGAGGGCGTGCGCACGAAGTACGGGGACGACCGGGTGCCGGTGCTCGCGCTCCAGGCGGGTGTGGACCAGCTGCTGAACCCACCGAGCCTGGACGTCTCGTGGAACGCGCTGCTGGCGGCCGTCAAGAGCGGTGAGGTCAGCGAGGCCCGGCTCGACGAATCGATCCTGCGCATCCTGCGCCTCAAGACGAAGCTGGGGCTCTTCGACCAGCCGTTCGTCTCCGGGCGGGGAGTGGACCGTACGGTCGGCACCCGGGCGCACCTGGCCGAGGCCGACCGGATCGCCGAGCACACGACGACCCTGCTGGCCAACGAGGGCCGGCTGCTGCCGCTGTCCCGCCGCTCGCACCGGAACCTGCTGGTGGTGGGCGCCGACCCGGCCTCGCCCTCGGGCACCACGGGGCCGCCGACGAAGACACTGGCCGAGGCCTTCGACGAGCTGGGCTTCGCCGCGACCGCGCTGTCCACCGGGACCGCGCCCACCCAGGCGGCCATCGACGCGGCGGTCGCGGCGGCGCGGGGCAAGGACGCGGTGGTCGTGGGGACGTACAACGTCTCGGCGACCAGCTCGCAGCGCACCCTGGTCAGTGCCCTGGCCGCGACGGGCGTTCCGGTGATCACGCTCGCCATCCGCAATCCGTACGACATCGCGCAGTTGGCGGGGACGGGGCACAAGGCGCACCTGGCCGCGTACTCCTGGACCGACGTCGAACTGCGCGCGGCGGCCCGGGTGATCGCGGGCCGGGCCCGGCCGGAGGGCCGCCTCCCGGTCCCGGTGCAGCGGGCGGACGACCCGTCGAAGGTGCTGTACCCGGTGGGGTACGGGCTGAAGTACTAGTACGGGCCCGCCCCCGGCCGCCGTGCTGACGCGGCGGCCGGGGGCGGGGTCACGCCCTACGGGCGCCGGACGCCGAGGCGGTGGTCCGTCGGGCGGTCCTTGTTGTCGAGCCGTGCGTCGAACTTCGCGAGCGGCTTCGCCTTGGACTCGTCCTGCTGGACGGCGGCCGGGGCGACGCCCGCCCAGCGCAGGATCGCGGCCGTGGCCGTCGCGTTCTCCGAGGGCACGAGGCCCGCGACGTTGGAGCCGTGGTTCCCGCCGGGCTGGGTGAACACATAGCTGTCACGGGCGCCCGCCCCGAGCCGGAAGCGCTCCGCGCCCCACGGGTCGTTCTCGCCGTAGACGTACAGCATGTGCGTGGCGTGGTGCTTCACCCAGCTGTCGACGTCCCGCATCACCCCGGGCTGGAACCTCATCGGGATGGAGCGCGGCACGAAGTTGCGCGGCGGCTGGTAGCCGTAGCGGCTCAGCCCGCCGAGCCAGGGCTGCTCGATGTCGGGCGAACCGAGCTGGGTGCCCGCCTGGTAGTAGTACGGCGTGTAGTTGGCCAGGCCCTGGTCGGCGTAGGCGGAGAAGCCGGAGATCGCGTCGACCGAGTCCCAGATCTCCTGGTCGGTGGCCTTCTTCGCGTCGGCCGGGAGGGCGTCGCAGTCGGCGAGCAGGCTGTACTGCCAGAACGCCCAGACATAGTCCATGACGACGGCCTCGTACGCCTTGTCCAGCGAGCCGACGGTGTCGAAGGTGTAGCCGTTGTCGGCCGCGTACCGCGCGTACTCCGCCTCCAGCGGCCCACGGCGGATGAGGGCCTCGCGCTGGACGCCGCTCAGCTTGTCCCGGCACTCCTTGGTACCGACCTTCGCGAAGAACCGGTCGTACGCCGAGTCCTCGTTGTTCACCACGTCGTTGGGGGCGACGTAGGCGACGACCCCGTCCATGTCCTTCGGGTAGTAGCGCTCGAAGTACGTGGCGGTCATGCCGCCCTTGGAACCGCCGGTGGTCAGCCAGTTCTTGGAGTAGATCCGCTTGAGCGCGGTGAAGACCCGGTGCTGGTCGCTCGCCGCCTGCCAGATGTCGAGCTTGGACCAGTCGGCGGGCGAGGGGCGGGACGGGGTGAAGTAGCGGTACTCCAGCGACACCTGGTTGCCGTCGATGATCCGGGTGGGCTCGGAGCGGCTCGGGTTGGTGGAGACGTTGTAGCCGCCGGTGTAGAAGACCGTGGGGCGCGAGGTGTCCTTGTGCAGCAGCGTGATCCGCTGCTGGAACGTTCCCTTGGACGGGTGGCGGTGGTCGACCGGCTGGGTGTAATTGAGGACGAAGTAGCGGTAGCCGGCGTAGGGCTTCTCCTCGATGAGACTCATGCCTGGGATGGCCAGGATGCGGTCCTTGATGTCCGTACTCGTTCCGCTGTCGCTCACGACGGTACCGAGCGGGGCCGGTACGGCGGCGGTGGCCGCCCCGGCCGAGGCACCCGTCGCACTCACCGTGCCGATCAGCACCGCGAGCGACAGGATTCCTCTGAACGCCTTGCGCATGACGCGTCCTCCCCTGAGGCGTCCCCGGAGTCCCGCCGGACGCCTCGTGGTCCACAGCTGACGCGGTGAACCTAGCGGGGCAACACGCGTACCACCAGACCTCCTTGCCGATGCCCGGGAGGTGTCACCCGGTCAGCACAGGATCCAGCCGGTGCGGGCGCCCTTGCCGTCGACGGTGCCGGAGACCCGGACACACCGGTTCAGGGCGTGCACGGTCACCGGGCCCGCCAGCTGCGTGAAGCGGCCGCTGTCCGTGACGGGGAGGCCGCCGCGCGGCTGGATGGTCACGGACATGGAGCGGCGCTTGCCGGGTCTGGCCGCGACGGCGGTGACGCACGCGTAGGCCCGGGACTTGTAGACGCGGAGCTCGCCCGTCGCGAACTTCACCGTCTTCTTCGGGCGGCCCGCGCAGACCGATGCGGCGTTCGCGCTCCCCGCGACCGCCCCGCCGACCACCAGTGCGAGAGCGGTGGCCAGGGCGAGGACCACCGCATGGCGGCGGAGTCCGCGCCGCGCGCCCCAGGCGTGTCCTTCGGTCCCTCTGGTCACATCAGCCCCATCGCTTCATCGAACATCCACACCCCTGTCCCACACCTGGGCGCATATGCCTGTACCTGCGTACGACGCGGGAGGCCATCCGGAGGTTGCATCCGGCGGGCCCGGCAGCTGCGGGAGCCGGGGCGCCCCACCATGGAGCCGGACAGGACAGACCACCACGAAAGGCAGGAACCGTCATGCCCCGAACCCGCTCCGCCCGGCGCACCGCCGGTCGTACGCTGCTCGCCTCCGCGCTCCTCGCCGCCGCCGTCGCCGTGCCCGCCGCCGCGTCCGCCGCCGCCCCGGACGCCCCGCGCGAGGCATCGGCCGGGGCGACGGTCACCGACGAGACCGCGACCCAGGAGTCCCGGCTGGTGGACGACTTCTACAGCGCCTACCTCGACGCGGTGGCCGCCGAGGACGGCGGGGACCTCGCCACCGCGCTGCGCGGCTTCTACCTCTCCCCGGGCCTGCGCGACCGCCTCGCCGAGTGGGAGGCGGCCAACCACGCGGACGGCGTGCTCCTCGCCCAGGACGTCCCGGTGGACCACCTGGTCACCGCGGGCCACAGCGGCGCCGGCCACACCTGGTCCACGGTCCGCCTCACCTGGGGTTCGCCCGAGGACCCCACGTACACCTACCTGACGGTGCGCTCGGACCTCGCGACCGGGAAGATCTCGGCGATCCGCGACGACGCGTAGCCCCGGCTCACACGCCCGCGGGCTCGTCCTCCCCTATGAACGTGCGCCACAGCACCGCGTAGTGCCCGTCGAGGGCCAGGAGTTCGTCGTGGGTGCCGTCCTCCACGACCCGGCCGTGGTCCATCACCACGACCCGGTCCGCACGGGCGGCGGTGGTCAGGCGGTGGGCGACGACGAGCGTGGTGCGGCGGCCCGCGAGCCGGTCGGTCGCCTGGTTCACCTGCGCCTCGCTGGCCAGGTCGAGCGAGGCGGTCGCCTCGTCCAGGAGCAGGATGTCCGGGTCGACCAGCTCGGCGCGGGCGAGCGCGATCAGCTGGCGCTGTCCGGCCGAGAGGTTGCGGCCCCGCTCGGCGACCTCGTGGAGGTAGCCGCCGTCCAGCGTGGCGATCATGTCGTGCGCGCCGACCGCCCTGGCCGCCGCCTCCACCTCCGCGTCGGTGGCGTCCGGCCGCCCGTAGGCGATGGCGTCGCGCACGGTCCCGGAGAAGAGGTACGCCTCCTGCGGTACGACTCCGAGCCGGCGCCGGTATCCGGTGAGCCCGAGGCCGCGCAGATCGGCGCCGTCCACCGTGATCCTGCCGTCCGTCGGGTCGTAGTAGCGGGCGACCAGCTTGACCAGGGTCGACTTACCGGCCCCGGTCTCCCCGACGAAGGCGACGGTCTGCCCGGCCGGGATGCGCAGGTCGACGCCTCGGAGGGCCGCCTCCTCGTCCCCATAGGCGAAGGACACGTCCTCGAACGCGATCTCGCCGCGCAGTTCGCGGACGTGCCGCGGATCGTCGCGGTCGGTGGTGGAGGCGGGCTCGCGCAGGAGTTCCTGGATGCGGCCGAGGGAGACGGCGGCCTGCTGGTAACCGTCGAAGACCTGGGAGAGCTGCTGGACGGGCGCGAAGAACAGGTCGATGTAGAGCAGGTAGGCGACCAGCGCGCCCGCGGTGAGCGTGGCGTCGTCCACCCGGTGGGCACCGACGATCAGCACGGCAGCCGCGGCCACCGACGACAGCAGCTGGACGAACGGGAAGTAGACGGAGATCAGCCACTGGCCGCGCACCCGCGCCTCGCGGTACTCGTCGCTGCGCGCGGCGAACGCGTCGGCCCCGTCCCGCTCGCGACGGAACGCCTGCACGATGCGGAGGCCGGCGACGGACTCCTGGAGGTCCGCGTTGACGACGCTGATCCGCTCACGGGCCAGCTCGTACGCCTTGACGCTCTTGCGGCGGAAGAAGACGGTCCCGACGACGAGCACCGGCAGGGTCGCGAAGACGACGAGGGCCAGTTCCACGTCGAGGACCAGCAGCGCGACCATGATGCCGAGGAAGGTGACGACGGAGACGAAGGCGGTGACCAGGCCGGTCTGGAGGAACGTGGACAGCGCGTCCACGTCCGTCGTCATCCGGGTCATGATGCGGCCGGTCAGCTCGCGCTCGTAGTAGTCGAGCCCCAGCCGCTGGAGCTGGGCGAAGATCTTCAGCCGCAGCGCGTACAGCACCCGCTCACCGGTGCGTCCGGTCATCCGGGTCTCGCCGATCTGGGCCGCCCACTGCACGAGGACGACGACCAGGGCGAAGGCGGACGCCGTCCAGACCGCGCCCAGCGCGAGCTGGGTGACGCCGTCGTCGATGCCGTTGCGGATCAGCACCGGGAGCAGCAGCCCGGCCCCGGCGTCCGCGGCGACCAGGCCGAGGCTGACGAGCAGCGGCAGCCCGAAGCCGCGCAGCAGCCTGCGCAGCCCGTAGGAGCCCTCGGGGCGCACCGCGCGGGTCTCGTCCACGTCCGGGGTGTCGTTCGCCGGGGGCAGGGCGTCCACCTGGGCGAGCAGTTCGGGCGTGGCGGGGGTGCCCGCCGTGTCGGCCGACCGGTCCTGCTCCCGTCGCACCCACAGCGCGGGCGTGATGCCGCGCTCGGCGTCGAACGCGGCGTCGATCTCCTCCTGGAGCGCGCGGTCCCCCTGCGGGTCCTCGGGGGCGGCGGCCGGGCGGTGGCCGGGTGAGGGGCTGCCCAGCTCGTCGGGGTCGGTGAGCAGGCGCCGGTAGAGGGCGCAGCGGCGCTCCAGCTCCTCGTGGGTGCCGAGGTCGGCGAGGCGGCCGTCGTCGAGGACGGCGATGCGGTCCGCGAGGTTCAGGGTGGAGCGGCGGTGGGCGATGAGCAGCGTCGTACGGCCGGCCATCACCTGGCGCAGGGCCTCGTGGATCTCGTGCTCGACGCGGGCGTCGACGGCGGAGGTGGCGTCGTCCAGGAGCAGCAGGCGGGGGTCGGTGAGGATGGCGCGGGCCAGGGCGATGCGCTGGCGCTGGCCGCCGGAGAGGGTGAGCCCGTGCTCGCCGACCTTGGTGTCGTAGCCGTGCGGCAGCTCGGCGATGAAGCGGTGGGCCTGGGCGGAGCGGGCGGCCTGTTCGATCTGCTCGTCGGTGGCGCCGGGCAGGCCGTACGCGATGTTGGCGCGGACGGTGTCGGAGAACAGGAAGCTGTCCTCGGGGACGAGGCCGATCGCGGCGCGCAGCGAGTCGAGGGTGAGCTCCCGCACGTCGTGGCCGCCGACGAGGACCGCGCCGTGCGTCACGTCGTAGAAGCGCGGCAGCAGCAGCGAGACGGTGGACTTGCCGCTGCCGGACGCGCCGACGACGGCGACGGTCTCGCCGGGCTCGATGGTGAGCGAGAAGCCGTCGAGGACGGGGCGGCGGGTCTCGTCGTACCCGAACCGCACGTCCTCGAATTCGACGCTCGCCGGGGCGTCGGCGGGGAGTTCCTTGGTGCCGTCCTTGAGGGAGGGCTCGGTATCGATGAGTTCGAGGACGCGTTCCACGCCGGCGCGGGCCTGCTGGCCGACGGTGAGGACCATGGCGAGCATCCGGACCGGGCCGACGAGCTGCGCGAGGTACGTGGAGAACGCGACGAACGTGCCGAGGGTGATCTCGCCCCGGGTGGCCAGCCAGCCGCCGAGGGCCAGCATCGCGACCTGGCCGAGGGCGGGCACGGCCTGGAGGGCGGGGGTGTAGCGGGAGTTCAGCCGGATGGTGCGCAGCCGGCCGGCGAAGAGCCTGCGGCCGACCTCGCGCAGCTTGCCGGTCTCCTGCTCCTCCTGTCCGAAGCCCTTGACGACGCGGACGCCGGAGACGGCCCCGTCCACGACGCCGGCGACGGCGGCCGCCTGCGACTGGGCGTACCAGGTGGCGGGGAAGAGGCGGGCGCGGGAGCGGCGGGCGATGTACCAGAGGGCGGGGGCGACGGCGACGGCGACGAGGGTCAGCAGCGGCGACAGCCAGGCCATGATCACCAGGGAGATCAGGAACAGCAGCACGTTGCCGATGGTCATCGGGAGCATGAAGAGCAGGCTCTGGATGAGCTGGAGGTCGCTGGTGGCGCGTCCGACGACCTGCCCGGTGGACAGCTCGTCCTGGCGCTTGCCGTCGAGCCGGGTGATCGTCCCGTACATGCCGGTCCGCAGGTCGTGCTGGACGTCGAGGGCGAGCCGGCCGCCGTAGTAGCGGCGGATGTAGGTGGAGGCGTAGACGAGGACGGCCGCCACGAGCAGCAGGCCGGTCCAGACGGCGAGGGAGCGGGTGTGGCCGACGACCACGTCGTCGATGATCACCTTGGTGATCAGCGGGACGAGGGCCATGACGGCCATGCCGGCCAGCGAGGAGCCGAGGGCCAGCAGCACGTTGCGCCGGTAGCGCCAGGCGTAACCGCTCAGTCTGCGCGCCCAGCCGCCCCGCTGCCCGCGTTCCGTCTCCTGTGCGTCCGCCACCCGGTGCCTCCCGTTCGACCTGATCCGACGGAAGGCACCAACGCGGGGTGTCGCGGATTTCATCCCTCCGCAACAAATACGGGACCTGGGACCTAGGTGTATTGACCACGAGCGTTGTTAACTCGGATCAGGTCTTGATCATGACGAAGACCTCCGGTGTGGTGGAGGTGTCTAGGCTCCACACCG